>VYAQ01000045.1 GCA_009844885.1 Gemmatimonadota bacterium | reverse complement strand
GAACAAGGAGAAACATAACCTTGACTACCTACTCGAAGCGGCGAGGCAGGCGTTCCCTCGCTGCGATTGCGGCGGCGATGCTCATGGCATCGGTGCTCGCGGTCGTAGCGGGATCTCCGGCCCAAGCCGCAAACACTTCTTTCGAGGTCTTGGGCGTCGATACGAACAACGACGGCGTCAACGACGCCCGTGCGTTCGCCGGCCAGGACCGCTACGACACAGCGCTGCGCCTGGCGAAGAACTTCGCCACCGCGAAGGGCGGCCTTGGTGCCGTGCCTACGGCGTTCGTCGCATCGGGCGAGACCTTGGTCGATTCGATCTCGGTCGCCGGTTTGGCTGGTTACGTAGACGCACCGATCCTGTTGACGAGCGGGGACATGCTGCACGGCGGTGTCGCTGATTTCATCGAGGACTACGGCGTGGGCATGGTGTACGTGCTGGGAGGCACGGCGGCAGTCTCCGACTCGGTGGTGACGGCGATCGAGGCGCTGTCGAACAGCCCGAAGGTCACCCGTATCGCGGGCGCGGATCGGTACGCGACGGCCGCGGCGATCGCGGCGAAGATTGACACTGACTCGACGTGGTGCGGCACCGACGCGGTGAGCGCCGTTTTGATCAACGGCGCGACCGACATGCTCGGTTACGGCGTCGCTGTGCAGACGGTGGCGTACCGGCTGCGGCTGCCGGTGCTGATGACGGCTGCTGATGAACTCCCGGATGCAACCGCTGAGTACATCACCGCCAACGATGTTGAGCACGTGCAGATCATCGGGGGCACCGGCGCGGTGTCTGCTGATGTGGCGGCTGCGCTCACCACTCTCGGTGTTGACACCGTGGCACGAGTCGACGGCGACTCCGCTTCGGCTGTGTCGGTCGCGCTGGCGCAGATGGCCGGCAACGGCTGCAGCGACGATCTGGCGCCGGTGTCGAGCAACCGCGTGGCCTTGGTGCGTGCCAATCCTGACGGCGTAGTCGGCGCCCCGGCGTTGGCCACGAGCATCGACGGCGGCAATCTGGTGGCGCCACTGATCGTGGGCGACACTTTGCCCGCTTCGGTGCGCGACTACTTGGCGGCGACACCTCAAAACATTGGCAGCAGCAGGCTGAACCTCGGGATTGTCGCGATCGGCGGCACCGCCGCTGTGAGCGAGTCGGTGATGGCGGCTGCTATTGAGGCGGCCACGTCGTCGGGCACGCTGTCGGTGGGCATCGGTGCTGGCGATGACCCTGCTACGGCCGCTGTGGATGAGGCCGATACGAACAAGGACGGTGTCGCGAACGCGGACGATCCGATTCGACCCGGTACGCGGATCTCGCTGTACTTCAGCGATGACGTGAACTATGTCGCTGACGGCACGGACGGCGAAACACGGGCGCTGTTGCGTGATGTGATCGAGGTGAACGGCGTACCGGCCGCGGTGGCGTCCACGTCGTCGGCTTCGGTCGGCGGTTCGTGCAACCCGCGTCGCATCAACGTGACGCTCACAACTGCGCTGCGCCATGGCGATGTCGTGTCCGTGGCTGGGTCGAAGCTGAAGTTCGGCCGCGCCGCAGATCAGCGCACCGTCGCGAGCGCCTCCGCGAACGTGATGGACGCTGCGGCGGACCGCACCCGGCCAATGATCTCGATCATCGGTGTCGCGGGCGAGGCATCGTTCCATCTGCGGGTGGATGACGCCGACGCCAATCTGCCAGCGTCGATTCCGACGCTGGTGTCCGCTGAAGGCCCCACGCGCAACATCGTGTTCACGCCGGGTTCGGGCGACGCGACCATCGGGACCGTGTCGGCTTGGACGGTCGACGCCGACGGCAAGTCTGCGACCGCGACCGTCGGTCTGACAGCCGGCACGCTGCGCACCGCTACCACGCTGGTTGCCAATGACCGGATCACCATCAGCGCGAACGCGGTGGAGGACACGGTCGGGCCGGTGTCGAACAAGAGCGCTGCGCGCTCGGGCACCGCAGTTGCTGCGGCCGCCAGTCCGCGTGTGAACTCGGTGCTGATGAGCAACCTCAACCACTCGGCTCAGGCCGCTCTGACGGTCGCCGCCGACACCACGTTCGGCGGTGGTCTGGCCACCGGAGGCGCACAGGCGCTGACCATCACAGCCAAGAAGACTGGCGACGCCGCAGGCGCTGCGGGCAACACCTGGAAGGTGCTGTTCGATGTGGCTTCGACCCGGATGGCGAGCAAGCCGCTGGACATCGACGTCGGCGTCGATCCCAAGGGCCAACAGGTGACGGTGCGGATCAACAACGGCACCGGCACGGTCGGCGATCTGCTTGCGGCGCTGCGAGCCAATAGCGACTTCGACGAGCGGTTCACTGTGGGCATTCCTTGCGCCGGGAACCCGGCGGTCGCGCTGGTGCCATCCAACGCCACGGCCAACCGCAACCAGGCACTGACCAACAACGGCGCGGGTCGCACGAAGTTCGCGACCGTGACTCGGTTCAACGCCTACGTCGACTCGATCCAGGCCGACAACCTGCTCGCTGCGGTGATGCAGCAGACCTCGGTCCGGCTGGGCGCCGCCGCAGCTGACGGCGCCGCAGTGGTGGCCTTGGCCAGCTTCGAAAATAGTCCGACCGGGGAACAGAACCCCGCGGCACCGTTCTCGATGCTGCGTCACGAGGTCACCGTTAACAGCGCCGGCTTCCTGCCCCGCGCAGGCGACCTGGTCAACATCGCCGCAGGCACCAGCACCCTGTCGGTGGCCGGCGGGTACGTCACCGACGATGCAGCCACGGCGAACGTCGACGAGTCACTCAACGGCACCTCCCAGCGGCGGATCGCGGTGTCCAGCAGCGTCAAGGCTCCCTCCTAGGAGTTAGCTGCTCAGTTGACCTGAACCGTTCGGGCGGCTTGTCCGCCTGATCGGCAAAGACCAACAGCGAAGGAGCCCCGGGGTTTCGGCCCCGGGGCTCTTCGCGTCCGCGCCCGGCTCCGCTTAGTTCTTCATGAAGGTTCGCTTGTACTTCGTCAGCGCGATGAGATCGAGCGTCTTCTCGGCATTGGACAGCACTTGATCACGGCTGAGCCGCTCCAGGGTCACAAAGCGGCAAGTGAACCAGACGACGATTGCCATGGTGCCGCCGAACAGCACCCATCCAATGATGTTGCCGAGGGACGCAGTTGCCTCATCTTGGGTCGTGAGCGACAGGACGACCGCGCAGTATGCGGCGAGCAGCGACGTGAGCGCCGAGGACGCGGCGCCGCGCAGCAAGACCGCCTTGAGTCCGTTGACCACGATCACGTGCTGTGCGAGGCGCCGCATCAACTCGAGCCGGTGCTTCCTGCGCGCGAGCGTCGACACGCTTGGGCTCGTGGCCGGCTCAGGCTCGTGGAGGTGCGCATGCATCGGGCCAGTTGAGAGCCCCAACAGGCAGAACAAGGCCGCTGCGCTGACGCCGACCGCTGCAGCTGCAGCCAGCTTCCAGTCCGCCGCTCCGATGTCGGTCAGGGCATCCCCGAACAGGACGAAGCCCGCTGTGATGGCCACTGCCGACAAGACGACGCCGGTCGTGGTGTTGTACTTGTCGGCGCGCTTGTAGGCCGCCGTGAGCATCTCGTCCAATTGCTCTTGTGTCATGTCTCTCTCCTGATGAGTCCTATCCCGTCACGCCGGGCATCGAAGAGAATGCCAACAACAACCAGCAGCTGACCTTGGGGGTCTGTCATGCCCGCCGCGCTCCTCGCACCCTGACCGCCAGAGGCTCGTAACTGGCCAGTCCGGTTCACATGGCTGAGGGCCTGAGGCTCACGGCCCGGAAGCCATGGGCCACGCGGGTTGCAGCGGCTATGACCCTGGGGCGGGGTCGGCGATTGCGGCCTCGAGCCGGGCGAGGCGGTCGGTGTGATCCAGCAGTGTCTCGTTGATGCTGCGGAACCCTGACTGCATCTCGGCGCGCAGCATGCCGATCTCGCCCCGGATCTCAGAACGCAGTTCGGTGCGCAGCGTGTCCATCTCAGCCCTGAGCTCAGCACCTTGGTTGTCGATGCGGGTGCTGAGGTCGGTGCGCAGCGTGTCCATCTCAGCCCTGAGCTCAGCACCCTGGCTGTCGATGCGTGCACTGAGGCTGTCGATGCTGTTGCCGAGCGCGCCGAACTGCCACACCAGCAGCGCGGCGATCAGACCTCCCATCACGCTGATCACGACGTTGGGCGACACTGACCTGCGTTCGGTGCGCCCAGCAGGCAGTCCCTCGAGATGAGCTGAGCCGGCTGGCGGCATCGAGCGCTGCGGCTCGGGCGCGGCCGATTCGGCTGTCACAGCGGCGGTTGCGTCGCCCGGTGCGGTCATTGCGGCGGTCGTCTCGACGGGTGCGGACATCGGGCCTCGCTGGGTCTCGCGGCGCTGGATAGCGCACGTGTGGTTCTTGTTAGACCACCGCATAAGCCGGGCAGCGAGGCACTCCCACCGTAACCCGTCCGGCACAGGAACCTGCACCGAATTAATGACGCCCGCCGACCTGCTGCATGCAGCCCGGCACCCGCCGCACACGAGGCGCCCCGGTGCGGAGACCTCACAATGCCCCACCGGAGTCGGCAAGCAGACGCGAGGAGCCCCGGCCCGCGAAGGTTGAGGTTCCCTACCTCCCGACGCGAGATTCGGGTCTAGGCGCTGTTGACAAGGGGAGAGGCCCCCGCCCGGACGCTTGCTTGATGCCTGCGTCGGGCGGGGGCCTCAAGCCCTCGCACTATGTGCTCGCCGGGTTAGCGAGCCTTGACGCTGGCGCTCTGAATGAGCAGCACGCTCGACTTCGCGTTCCGATTCGGGAACTTGTCGTCGGTCGTGTCAGCATCGGTCGCGTAGCCCTCAGCGACCCATGCGCCAGTTTCGTTGGTGCCTGCGTCGGTCACGACCGTGTCCCTCTTGCCTGTGCTCATAGGCAGATGGTTGGCCATCGTGGTCTTCGCTTCATAACGGACCATCCGACTCGGTGCCTGGAAGACATCGAGGTCGCTGTCCACGTTCGCTGATGCCAGCCCCAGGTTGTCGCGAAGCGTGGTCCAGAATGTGTCATCGACGGTCTGACTGCCCTTCGTGCGATCACTGACGCCCTTCAGGATGTCTCGCAGCAGCGCCCCGTGGCCGATGGTTTTGACCTCGGTGCTGAACGTGACCTCGATGGCGAACACCGTCGAGCCGTTGACGTGCCCGTCACCCGTGCCGCCCATCGTCGTCGTGACTTGACGGCGCACAGCAGGCGGCTCGCCAGTGGTCCTCAGCGACAGTTCCGTGCGGAGAGCCGCCGCGCAGTCAGTGGTGGTGGCCTCCAGCTCCGCGGTGAACCGCGAAGCGAACTCGGACTCGTCGTTGAGAGCCTTGATCAGATCGGACACCTTCGGCTTGCCGTTCACGAACCGCACGCTGACCTGACGGCCCTTCGGATCCACTGCGACGTCGATGTCGAGGGGCTTGTCGGGGTCGTGGCTGGACAGTACGTCCGCGACGATTCGCCAACCGTTACCGTACGCGCCGTCAGCGGTCCCGCCCTTCTTGGCCGTGATCTTCAGGCCGTTGGTGCCAGTCGTGAGGTCAGTGATGTCCGCACTGAAGATCGCCGCAGACTGCTCGGTATGCACAAGAGGGCTCATTCGCGCCGCTGTGATCTTCGGGTTCTCCCCCGCTGCCTTAGCCACGACCTGAATCGGGCTGGAACGGCGGGACTTGTTGCCCGAAGCATCCATCACTGCGCCCTCCAGCACCGACAGCCTGTCGCCCTTCGCGATGGGATTGCCGTCGCTGTTGGCGACGGTGTAGGCACCGTCCAAGTTCGACACCTCGGTAGGTGCTGACGCCTTCACAGTGCTTCTCGCGTTGCCCGCGGGGTAGAGCTTCACGTCGTCTGCGCCGAACTCACCGGTGACTGCCTCGCTGAAGCGGACAAGCCAAGAGTTCTCGCCGACGATGCCGACCACGCTCACTGTCGGACGGGTGCCGTCCTTGATGGCCGCACGGACCGTCTTGGAGTCCCCGACCAGCGGACGCAGGTCGTCAGCGGTGCCGCTGGCGCTGACGCTGCCAACCTTGGTGCCGCTAGCGACACTGACCACGTCGCCAGCCTTCAGCGCCGACGCAAGGGTCACAGTGACCACGTTCGCGCCGCACACACTCGCCGAGCGGGTGACCGGTGTAGTCGCGGCCAGACTTGCCGGAGCGCCGTTGACCATGAGAATGTCTCGGATCAGCCCTTCGATCTTCGCCGCGTTGTCTTGCACCGTGTCGCTGAAACGCAGCTTGATCTGGTTCGCGGCTTCGCCGGTCTGTCCTTGCCACAGCGGACCGTTGACCTCTTCATTCACCGTGGGGGTCTTCGGGTCGTCCTGACCGGCCGTGATGCTCACGGTGAGCGCGTCCGCTGAAGCAGCAGCCTTGATCGCTGCCTGCATGACGCTGTCCGACACAGCCGCGTATCCGCCGATGGCCAGAATCTCCAGATGGAGTTTTCCTGCCGTCGTTGTCGCAGACGTGGCTGCAAGGTAGTCCGCCACCGACGAAGGCAGCGATTCTCCGACGACCAGAACGGGCACGAGATCGCCGTTGTCCGCCGAGTCCGCCAGCACGGGTGCAGCCGCGACGCCGTCGACGAGCTTGTCGCCGCGGATCAGCGCAACAGTGTCCATCGACACCGCCCCGAGATGCGTGCGGCAATCGCCAGCAGCGAGATTCGCGAGGTTGGCAGAAACGGCTGCTGGTGAATCGCCCTCAATCGGCTCGACTTGATCAACGCCTGCAGCGGTCAACGCCGCGGTGATGTCGCTCGAAGTCTCGCCAATGACGACGACGTGCTCAATGTCCGCATCATCGATGTAGGACAGGGTCGCCTCGGGCAGCTCGTCGGTTGCTGTCAGCAGGATCGGCACTCGCAGCCGGTAAGCCATCGGCCCGACCGCTACCGCGTTCACCAGTCCGTCTTCGCCGTTCACAAGAACAGCAGCGCTGCCGTCACCGCCGCACCATGAAGCTGCATCGGTGATCTTCGCCGAGATCGCAGCCGCCGTCGCGTAGCGGTCAGCGCCCGCGATGCGGGTAACTGTCGGCTCATTGGTCAAGCCCTCAATCGAGGTGGCCACCGCATCGCTGATCGCCGCAGAACCGCCGAGCAGATACACGTTGTCGACGCCGTAGTCCTCGATGAAGTCCTTCACGCTTCCGGGAAGCTCGTCAGACTCGGTCAGCAGCACCGGAGCGTTCATCGCCCCAGCCAAACCAGCCACCGAAACAGCGTCAACCAGCGACGTGCCGGACGCGACGAACACGTTCGTCACAGATCCGATGCCACCCTCCAGCGTCGCCCAGTTCTTCGCCAGCCGGATAGCGGTGTCGTAGCGGTCAGTGCCGCCGAACTCGCGCACCTTCGGCGTGCTGGCCTTCTGATCGTGATCCTGCAGCTTCTCCGAAGCCGTGTTCGCGGCACCGGCCGGTGATCCGGCCACGACTGCCAGCAGTGATGCCATGAGCAACGCTGCTAGCACCGCCGCGAGGGATCGCCTGCCTCGCCGCTTTGAGTAGGTAGTCAAGGTTATGTTTCTCCTTGTTC
>VYAQ01000018.1 GCA_009844885.1 Gemmatimonadota bacterium | reverse complement strand
CGCTGGACGGGGGGAAGCGTGTCGAGGTGCGGCCGCATTGGCTACTCGACTGCACCGGCAGGGCCGGCCTGCTGGCGCGGCGCTACCGGGTCCTGGAGTCGGAAGCGCCGACCCTGGCGGTGCTGCGGCGGTACCGCAACGACAGCGGGTGGGAGAATGTGATTGCCACCCACGCCCTCGTGGAGAGCTTCGGTCGTGGCTGGGCGTGGTCGGTTCCCACCTCGGAGACTGCACGTCATGTCGCGGTCATGCTGGACCCTCAACTCCACGCCGTGATGGAGGGGGCCGCCGATCTCTCGGCTGCCTTCGAAGCCGAAATCGCCAACACCGCCCTCATGCACTCCATCACAACGCCCGCAGTGTCCGTCGGCGAGGCATGGGCGGTGACCGCGTCGATGTACACGTCGTCCAGGTTTGCGTCGGGCCGCGCGCTGCTCGTGGGAGACGCGGCCTCGTTCGCCGACCCGATGTCGTCGTACGGGGTGAAGAAGGCGCTGGCCTCGGCGTGGCTGGCCGCGGTCACCGTCAACACGGCGATCCGCACGCCGGAGCTGGCGGAGACCGCCGCCGACTTCTACGGCCGCCGGGAGCAGGCGATGTACGAGGCGCTGCGGGAAGGGCTGGCGTCGCAGGTGGCGGAGACCGGGTTGGGGGGCGAGGGCGCCGTGGGTACCGGGGGATCGGCAAACGCAGGGCCTGGCGCCAGCGCGTCCGACGACGCCTTCTGGGACCGGCGCGCCCGCTGGCTGGCCGACCGACCTGAGGCCGCCACCGACGCAAACTCGCCCGATGGCCCATCGGCCGAAGCTCTGCGGGACGACCCTGACGTCCGCGCCGCCTTCCACGCATTGCGGCTGGGGTCGGGACAGCTCCGGGTGGGACGGCGCGACACCGTCGACAGGCCGCTGGTGATCGGTAACCGGATCCGGATGGCGCCGGCGCTGGTTACCCCGCGCTTCCCGGCAGGGGTGCGCTACTTCCGCGATGTGGACCTGCTCCGCGTCGTCCATCTGGCTGCGGGCGCGGCGAATCCCGGCGCCCTCTACGAGACGTACTCCGAGTGGGCGGCGCGCGAGGATCTGCCGCCGGTCGACCTGGCCAACTTCATCGGCGTGGTGGCCCTGCTGGTCGCCGACGGGGTGCTGGTGCCGGGACGCTGATCCTGGCAATCTCGTACACCACGATGTCTGGCCGTGCGCGGAAACACCGCGGCCGGCCGGCGCGAGTTCGGGAGGGGCAGATGCGTGTGGTCTTGACGGGCGCGACCGGAATGGTCGGCGGTGGTGTCCTGCAGGCGTGCCTGGAGGATGAAGGCATTGAGGCGGTACTGTCCGTCGCGCGGCGCAAAGTGGGTATCGAACATCGGAAGCTGACCCAGTTGGTCATGCCCGACCTGTTCGATCTGGCGGCCCACGGGGACGCGCTGTCGGGGTTTGACGCCTGCCTCTACTGTCTCGGCGTCTCCGCCGTCGGAATGTCCGAGGCGAAATACCGGCGCGTCACCCACGATCTCACGCTGGCCGTCGTCGATGCCCTGTCGCGCCGCAATCCGGATCTCGTGGTGTGCTACGTGTCGGGCCGGGGCAGCGACCGCGCGGGCCGCAGTCGCTGGATGTGGGCGCGGGTCAAGGGCGAAGCCGAAAACGCGCTGTTCGCCCGCGACGTCGCTGCCTACACCTTTCGGCCCGGGCTGGTGCAGCCGTTGCGCGCCCATCGGCCGCGGTCGCTCTCGCAACGCGTGGTTGTGGGAATCGTGAATCTGGTCTTCCCGCTGCTCCGCGCCCTCTCTCCAGGGCTGGCGACATCGGCCGTCGACATTGGCCGGGCCATGATCGCGGCGGCGCGCGGGAAACCCGGGAAGAAAGTATTCGAGCCACGGGACATGGACGCGCTTGCCAGAACCCGTACGAGGCCCTGACGGAATCGCTCCACGCACCGCTCGTGAGCCTGAACCTGGTGGTGGCCCCACAGCAGACTGCGCCACAGCGACCCGGGGGTGTCGTCGCTTGCAAAACACCGATGACACCAGCATAATGCATGCATGCGGAAATCCATCACCATCCGGGATGTTCCCGAGGAAGTGTGCCGTGAACTCGCTTCGCGAGCTGCGGCCAACGGGCATTCCCTTCAGTCCTACCTGAAGACGGAGTTGATCGAGCTCGCCGGCCGGCCGAATCTCGCCGACGTGCTCGCGCGCATCGAGAAACGCAAGGCGCTGACCGGAACGAGACTGTCGGCGGCGGCCATTCTCCGCCATCGCGACGCAGATCGCCGATGAAGGCTCGTCGATGACGCTGGTCGTTGACGCGACCGTCGTGGTTTCCGCGTTGATCGACTCCGGGCCGGAGGGGGCATGGGCCAGTGAGCAGTTGGCTCGGGGGCCGCTCGCGGCACCGCACCACATGCCCGTGGAAGTGGCCAATGTCCTGCGGCGCGCGGCGCTGCGCGGCGAGATTTCCGACAGCATCGCGTCCCTCGCGCTTCAGGACCTCCTGGATGTGCGATTCGAGCTCTTTCCCTTCGCGCCGTTCGCGCGGCGGGCATGGGCGCTTCGCGACAACGTCACACCGTACGACGCCTGGTACGTGGCCCTGGCGGAATCGCTCGACGCCCCGCTCGCGACCCTGGACGACCGGTTGAGACGCGCGGCCGGGTGCCGGTGCGCTTTCCGCTGTCCCGCTCGCGATTAGGGGGACCTGCCGGCGGAAGCTACTTTGCGCCGTGTCCGCCTGTTTCCTATCGTTGAGGTCGCCCACGGGCATGAGGGTCCGTGCATCACCTTGAAGCGGGAGGGACAGTGAAGCGATGAGCCCCGGGAGAGGGAGGACAGAGAGCGGCAGGAACCCCGTCTGGGGACGCATGAGGCCCCTCTCGCTGCCAGCGGCGCTGACGCCGTTGACGCTTTTCCTTCCCTTGGCTTTGCCCGCGCCCGCCTCCGCCCAGCAGTCCGCCGCCGACACCGCCAAAACCGGCATCGCCGTCACCGACCCGCTCGTCATCGAGAGCTGCGACCGCTGCCACGCCGTCGACGAAGACGGCATGATGACGCGGGTCTCCTACATGCGGAAGACGCCCGAGGGCTGGCAGCAGTCGATTCGCCGCATGGTGACCCTCAACGACGTGGAGCTGGATCCGGAGGTCGCGCGCGACATCGTCCGCTACCTCTCCGACAGCCACGGACTTGCGCCCGAGGAACTCCGGCCGGGCCGCTTCGAGGTGGAGCGCCGGCTGATCGATTGGTCTTACGAGGAGTCGCATGAGGGGGATGAGGACGTCGATCGCGTGTGCAGCAGCTGTCACTCGATGGGACGGGTCGTCATCCAGCGCAGGACGAAGGAGGAGTGGGATCTCCTCATGGCCATGCACCGGGGCTATTACCCGCTTTCCGACACGCAGGGGTTCCGCCGCTTCGGCCCGCCCGCGCCAGGCGCGTCCGATACCCGCCACCCCATGGACAAGGCGGTGGCCGAGTTGTCGGGCAAGTTCCCGATGACGACCGCGCAGTGGACTTCGTGGTCGGCGACGATGCGGCCGCCGCGGATTGCGGGCACCTGGGCGCTCAAGGGGCACGATCCCGGTCGCGGCCCGATCTACGGCACCGTCGAGATCTCGGAAGCGGCCGACGGGGCCGACTTCACGACCCGGGTCAGCTACGCGTACGCGCGGTCGGGCGAGCAGGTGGAGCGCGAAGGGCGCGCGATCGTCTACACGGGCTACCAGTGGCGCGGCCGTTCGTTCGAGGGCGGCGACGAGGCGACCTCGCTGCGCGAAGTCATGATGGTCGAGCGCGGCTGGGGCGAGATCAACGGCCGCTGGTTCGCCGGCGACTACGACGAGTTCGGGCCCGATGTGACGCTGCTGCGCGCGGACGGGCCGGTCGTTCTGGGACTGCACCCGGTCGCCCTGCGCTCGGGCAGCACCGCGACCGTCACGGTCCACGGCGTGAACCTGCCCACCGGCCTGGGCGCCGCGGACCTGGACCTGGGGCCCGGCGTCGACGTCGTGAGCGTCACGCGGAGCGACTCCGAGGTCCTGGCCGCCGAGGTCACCGCGAGCGACGATGCCGCGGTCGGCGCCCGGGACGTGTTCCTCGCGGGCCGTCCGGTGCCCGGCCGCCTGACCGTCTACGAGACCGTCAACCGGATCCTGGTCACGCCCGAGGCGGGCATGGCGCGGCTCGGCGGCGGCGCTTTCCCGAAGGGCTTCGCGCAGTTCGAGGCCACCGCCTTCAGCGACGGCCCCGACGGCAAGCCCGAGACGGACGACGACCTGAATCTCGGCTTCGTCGACGTCGAATGGTCGATGGAAGAGTACTCCGCGGTCTTCGACGACGACGACATCGAATACGTGGGCACGCTGGGCGCGGACGGCCTCTTCCAGCCGGCGCTGGACGGCCCGAACCCCGACCGCGACGGCCTGCGCAACAACGTCGGCGATGTCTGGACGGTGGCAACCTGGCGCGGCCCGGATGGCAAGGAGGTGCGGGGACGCGCCCACCTGATCGTGACCGTGCCGCTCTACATGCGGTGGGAGCCGTGGCGGGTGCAGGAGATGCCGCTCCCGCGGCGGCGGACCTCGGACATGGGGAACGAGCGATGAGCGCCGGGGCCCCGACCGACACGCAGGGGACCACCGGCAACGGCGCCAACGCCGCCGACCCCGTCTTCCTCGCGCAGCGCGAGTTCCACGCGTTCGAGGCAGGGGGCGAGACCTTCCTCTACCTGGTGCCGTCGGCCGCCGTCTTCTACCTCGACGAACCCTCCGTCGCGGTCCTCCAGGCCCTCGACACCGGCGCCGCGAGCGAAGACGACCTGGTGACCGCGCTCGCGCCCCGCTTTGGCGAACCCGCCGTGCGGCGCAGCCTGGCCGAGCTGGTGCGCGTACAGGCGATCGGCCTCACCACGGCGCCGAAACAGACCTTCCCGCGGGTGCTGCCCCAGGCGGACTTCCCGCTCACCACGATGGTCCTCAACGTCACCAACAAGTGCAACCTGGCGTGCACGTACTGCTACGAGTACGGCGAAGACAAGATCGTCGACACCACGTGCGACCCCGCGCCCAACTACATGAGCGAGGAGACCGCGCGGAAGAGCGTCGACTTCATGTTCGAGCAGTCGGGCGATCTGCCGGTCGCGCACCTCACCTTCTTTGGTGGCGAAACGCTCCTCAACTTCAAGGTCCTGGAAAAAACCGTGGCCTATGCGCGCGAGCGGGCCGTGGAACTGGGCAAGGACGTCGACTTCTCGCTGACCACCAACGGCACGCTGCTGCGCGACAAGGTGATCGACTGGCTGGCCGAAAACCGGATCGGCGTGACGGTCAGCATCGACGGGCCGAAGGAGCTGCAGGACAAGTTCCGCGTCTTCAAGAACGGGATGGGCAGCTACGACTATGCGCTGCCGAAGATCAAGCGCCTGCTGGAGCGCCACCGCACGCGTCCGATCGGGGCCCGCGTGACGCTCACCCGCCAGACGCTGGACGTGCCGCGGATCTTCCACCATCTGCGCGACGAGGTGGGGTTCTGGGAGGTCGGGTTCGCTCCCGTGACGACCGCCGACGGCCGCGGCTACGCGATCCAGGATGCAGGATTCGACCGCATGCTGGGCCAGTTCGAGGAGCTGGCGCAGGAGTTCCTCGAGTTCGCGGTCGACGACCGGCACCACGGATTCTCGAACGTCAAGGACACGATCGAGGAGATTCACAAGGGCGTCAGCAAGGCCTTCCCGTGCGGTGCCGGGCTGGGGCTGATGGGCGTGGCCACCGACGGCGACGTGGCGCTCTGCCACCGGTTCGCGGGGTCGGACGACCACAGTATCGGGTCGGTGCACACCGGGCTCGACCGCAAGCGCCAGTTCGAGTTCCTCGGACACCATCACGTGGCCAACAAGACCGACTGCAGCACCTGCTGGGCGCGCCCGCTGTGCGCCGGCGGCTGCTATCACGAGGCGCACGTGCGCTACGGCGACACGGGCGTGGCCAACCTGCACTACTGCGACTGGATCCGGAGCTGGACCAACACCTGCCTGGAGGTCTACGGCGAGATCGCGGTCAAGAATCCGGGGTACCTGGAGCAGTTCGAATCATGATGAAGGAGGCGGACACGTGGACCACCTGAAAGCCATCAACCAGAAGGCGCGGCGGATCCAGGAGCATGTGGGTGCGCCGAACGGCGGGTCGGCAGCCGTTGCGGGCGGGCCGCCGGAGCCCTCGGCCGCGCCCGTGGATCCGGGCGACCTCGATGTCGTCGGCCTGGAAAGCCGCGATGGGCCGAACATCCCGCTGGGGTGCTCGCTCGTGTTCGCTCCCGGCTGGGAGGTGGACTCGACCGGGGGGACCGCCGGACTCTGTCAGCCCGTCGAACGCGACCTCTTCGACTGCCACCTGGCCTGCTTCTGGCCCGCCCACGTCCCGGACCAGCTCAACCACGCGCCGGACTGGACCGGCAAGTGCGCGGCGGCCCAGAAGGACTGGCGCAAGATCGACCTGATCTTCCCGTGATGCGCCCGGGCCTGCTGCTGCTGACCGCCGGGCTGGTCGGCCTGGCCGGCGCTCCCGACGGCGCCCACGCCCAGGGCGGCGGCAACGGCGTCATCTACATGGCGGCGTACGACCATTCGATCAAGGTCATCGACGAGAGCTCGCTCGAAATCGTGGACGAGTTCGAGACTTCGATCGGGATCCCGATCGGGCTTACGCTGTCGGCCAACCACGAGCGCATCTACGTCCGCGACGCCGAATTCGAGGAGATCGAGATCTTCGACGTGGCCACCCGCCGGTCGCTCGACAGCTTCACCCTGAGCCGCGGGAACCGGACGGTGCGGATCTGGGGGATGGAGGTCGACCCGGACGAGGAGTTCGTCGTCCTCAACACCATGCGGTACACGAAGCGCATCGACCGCTGGGAGATCGACGAAGCGGTGCTGCTCAAGTACGACCTCGAGGAGAAGGCGGTCACCGACACGATTCCCTGGCCGGAGGGAGAGGGCGGCCGCAGAGCGCGCCTCATGTTCTCGCCGGAGGGGGAGTACCTGTACTTCTTCGGTCGGGGCAACATCATCGTCCTCGAGACCGAGGGCTTCACGGAAGTGGACCGCTGGGACCTCTCGCGCCCGCTCGAAGAGGGACTGGGCCGCTTCAGCTTCGGATTCCCCACCAGTCTCCACGACGACAGGGGATTCCACACCGGCCTCTTCAACTTCACCGACCCAGTGCAGAACCGGCGCATGATGGGCATCGCGCGCGTCAATCTGGCGGAGCGGGACGTCGACTTCTTCACCCTGGGGCCGAGCTCTCCGGTCAGCTTCCGCCTCGCGCCTGGCGGCAACAAGGGCTATGGCCTGGTTCAGCAGATCGGCAACTACGAGTTCTGGACCTTCGACCTGGAGGGCCGGCGCGTCGAGAACCGCCAGCGCTTCGCGGGGCGTCCGCGCATGGGCCTGGAGGTGAGCTCCAACGGCGAGCTGCTGTACATCTACAACGCCGGCGCGACAATCGACGTCTACGACGCCGACAGCTACGAGTTCATCCGGACCGTCACCTTCGACGCGGATATGACAAGCTTTGTCATGATTCCGGAGGGGACGGGGCGGGCGG
>VYAQ01000167.1 GCA_009844885.1 Gemmatimonadota bacterium | reverse complement strand
CCCCCGCGACCGCGCATGGGTCGAAGTCGACCTCGCCGCCATCCGACGCAATCTGAATCGCGTCCGCGAGGTCGCGGGTGCGCACGTCAAGCTGGTCGCCATGGTCAAGGCCGACGGCTACGGCCTCGGCGTGCGGCGCGTTCTGGAGGCGATTCGCCCCGCCGGCCCGTTCGGCTACGGTGTTGCGACGCTGGACGAGGGGCTCGAACTGCGGCAGCTCGGCGTGTCCGAGCCGATCATGGTGTACAGCCCGCTGCCGCCCGACTCCCTGGCCCGCTGCGTGGCCGCCGGCCTGATCCCCGCCGTCTCCGACCTCGAGACCCTCGCCGCGCTCCACCGGATCGCCGCACCCGCGTCGGGGCCCCGCTCCGCGATCCCGTTTCAGGTCGAGATCGACACGGGCATGGGGCGGGCCGGCTTCCACCTCGACGAGTCAGCCACGTGGTGGTCCGAGGTCACACGGCTAACGCGGGCCGGCCTTCGCCTCTTCGGCGTCTTCACGCACCTCCACTCCGCCGATCACCCCGACCTCGGCAGCGCCCGCGCACAGGTCGCCCGCTTCGACCGTTTCGTGCGCGGCGCCGCGGGCATCGGACCGGACGTCCTGGTTCACTGCGCCAACAGCGCGGGCTCGCTTCGCCTGGCTTCACGGACCGCCAACGCCGTGCGTCCCGGCATCTATCTCTACGGGGGGGATATCGGCGACTCCGACAACCCCCCGCGACCCGTTGCCGCAGTGCGCGCGCGTGTGACGCTGGTACGCGAGGTTCCCCCCGGCACGACCCTCGGCTACGGCGCGACCTACACGTCCCGCGACACCGAGCGCTGGGCCGCGGTCGGCATCGGCTACGGCGACGGACTGCCCCGCGCTCTGGGCAACCGCGGCTGGGCCATCGCAGGGGGACGCAGGCTGCCGATCGTGGGACGGATCTCCATGGACACGACGGTGGTACGAGTCCCGGGGGATGTTTCGGTCGGCGATATCGTTACGTTTGTCGGGCGCGATGGCGAAGCCGAACTGTCCCTGGAGGAGGTCGCCAAGTCGGCGCGGACGATCGGGTACGAGATCCTGACGGGACTCTCGCCCCGGTTGCCCCGAATACGAACATGAGCAGTCACGTCCCGCTGGAGCGGTTGAAGGAGCTGGCCAGAGCGATGTCGGATCGCGCGTACGCCCCGTATTCGCGGTACAAGGTCGGAGCGGCGCTCGAAACCGAATCGGGTGCGGTGTTCACCGGATGCAACGTTGAGAACGCCTCGTACGGTCTAACGATCTGTGCGGAAAGAGGGGCGCTGGCGGCGGCCGTGGCCGAGGGGCACCGGAGCTTCCGGCGGCTTGTGGTGGCGACGGAGGGCGACGAGGCCGTGGCGCCGTGCGGGGCCTGCCGGCAAGTGCTCGCCGAGTTTGGAACCGGGTTGGAGGTACACGGGATTGGAAGGAAGGAGAACCGGCGTTGGACGCTGCAGGAGTTGATCCCCGATGTCTTCGTGCTCACCGATGACTGAGGGTCCCGCCAGGGCCTGCCGGGGCGGCCCCGCACTTGTCGCCGCGCTGGTCCTCGCCGGCTGCCAGGAGTCGCTCCCGACCGCCGCGACCGAAGACCTCGTCCGCGGGGGCGTGGCTGTCGAGGTGGTGCTGCCCTTCGAGGACTTCGGAACGCGCACGCGCGTTTACGGCGGGTACGGCAGGGCCTCCGAACTCGGCGGCGGGTTCGTCGCCCACGCATTCGGCTCCGGCACGGGGGGCGTCGACGAGGAAGGGCTAGAGGCCGTCACACTGCTCCGATTCGGACGCTATCCCGAGGTCGTGTCGCTGATCGACACGACCGGCACCACGCGGCCGGACTCGTCACTGACCTTCCTCTCGGGCCGGATCGCGGCGCGCTTCGACACCCTGGCCAGCGTGCTTCCGGGTCCGGTCGAGGTCACCGCGCGGGCGATCACCGAGCCGTGGGACGGCATCAGCGCCAACTGGGAGTACGCCATTGACACGCTCGACCACCACGTGCTCTGGTCGCAGCCGGGCGGAGGGGTCCTGGAGGAGATCGGCAGCGCCGTCTGGGATCCGGCGACGGACGGGGATTCGCTGCATATCACCGTCGACTCGGCGCGCGTGGCATCGTGGGCGGACACGTTGAACCTCGCGCGCGGCGTGCACCTCAGCACCGACCATCCCGGCGTCCGCCTTCAGATGCGCTCGGCGCTCCTGTGGCTCGAGACGCTTCCCAGCATCAACCCCGACACGCTGGTCGACGTTCTCGCCGACACCGAGGCCACGAGCTTCATCTACGACCCCATTCCGCGCATCCCCGACGGCTCGCTCAGGGTCGGCGGCGCTCCCGCGTGGCGGACCGTCATCGACCTCGACATCCCCAACACGCTGAACGGACCGCCCGAGCTGTGCGAAGCCCTGGGCTGCCCTCTGGAGATCACCGAGACCCACGTATCCTACGCGGCCCTGCAACTTACCACGCACGCCGAATCCCCCGCCTTCGCGCCGTCGGATACGCTCACCATCGACCTGCGCATGGTCATGGTTCCCGACATCCTCCCGAAGTCTCCCCTCGGGCCCGGCACCACCGGAATCACCGGCGTCGCGCTGGCGCCCGAGCTGTTCAGGCCGCCCGCGGGACAGATGGTCGAAGTCCCGATGACGACCGTCGTCCGCGACCTCCTGCGCGGCGAGACGAGCGACGGGGACCCGGTGAGCAGCACGGTGGCCCTGCTGTCGACCTTCGAGCCGCTGTCGATAGAATACCTGTCCTTCGAGGATGCGGCGGGTCCGGGAGCACCGCGTCTGAGGCTGATTCTGAACTTCTCCCAGGGCAGCGGAGGCTGATCATGGGTCGCCGAATTCCGCCCTTGGTGCCGCTATTCGGACTGCTTCTCGCGGGCCTCATTCCGGGCGATGCCGACGCCCAGTCCTTCCTGGGCTATCGCGCCCTCGGCCTCCCCGTTGGCGCTGCCGAGGCGCGGGCCGTCGCGCTCGGAAACCTCGGCATCGGGCTGCCGGGCGTGCAGGTCAACGCAAACGATCCCGCGTCGGCCGCCCGGGTCCTGTTCCCCACGGTCAGCGTTTCGATGCAGCCGACCTGGGGCGACTTCGACCTGGATGGCCAGACCGGCACCGCCCGCACGACCCGCTTCCCGATCATCGGGATCGGGTACCCGGTGCCGAGCGCCGAGGGCACGGTCACCGTGTCGCTGAGCGGACACATGGAACAGCGCTGGGCGGGAGAGCAGGACCGCGTCGTCAGCCTTGGCGGCATCGACGTGCCCGTCAACGACCGTTTCGAGACCAACGGAGGCACGTCGGTGGCGCGTGTGGGCTGGGCGCAGCGGTTCGGGGACCGGTTCGCGCTGGGCGCCTCGGCGGGAACCTATATCGGCCGGATGGACCAGGAGTTCCAGCGGACGCTGGACTCGCTGGTGGTCGGCAGCGACGTGCGCTCATACCAGGAGAACAGTTCCTGGCAATACGGGGGGTACACCCTTGCGGCCGGTTTCATGGCCGACCCGCACGACCTCATCCACCTGGCCGGCGCCGTCGAATGGTCGGGCGATCTCACGCAGAAGCCCCGGCTGGAGACCGGCGAGCCGGGCCTGTCCTATTCGATCCCCCTGCGACTGTCCGCCGGAGCCACGAGCAGGCTCTCGCAGCGTCTGCACATCAACGGCTCGTTCGTCTACCAGGACTGGTCTGCTGCCCGGGGGTTCGAACCCGGCGTCGTCAGCGACGAGAAGCTCAGCTACGGGGCCGGCCTCGAAATGCAGCTGATTCAGCGCGAAACGCGCAGCTTCCCCCTGCGCCTGGGATACCGCCGTTCGGCGCTGCCCTTCGGCTATCGCGATCGGGGCGCCATCGAAACGTCGTGGTCGCTCGGACTCGGCGTGAATCTCGTGGAGGTCGAAGGGGTGCGCTTCGGGTGGATGGACTTCGCCGCCGAACGCGGCACGCGCATGAGCGCCCCGCTGAGCGAGAACTTCTGGCGGGCGACGATCTCCATCGGCATTTCGAGCTCCTGACATGCGCGTCCACTACAAGACGTTCGGCTGCAAGGCCAACCAGTACGACACCGAACGCATGCGCCAGCTGATCGAGGCGGGCGGCGACGCGCGATCCTCCCCACTCGAATCCGCGGATCTGTGCGTGATCAACACCTGCACCGTGACCAACCAGGCCGACGCCGGAGCGAGGCGCTACATCCGCAGGGCCGCGCGCCGCAACCCGAAGGCGCGGGTGGTGGTCGCCGGGTGCTCGGCAGCCTTGCGCGGCGAGGAGTACAGGGGGATGGAAGAGGTCGACGGCGTGGTGGAGGGGCACGATCCCCGCGAGGTGCTGGAAGCGGCCTCTCGGACGTGGGGTGAAGATGGCCATCTCACACAGCTCGGTTCCCGCGCGCGTCTCGACCGGACGCATGTGGAGGGCATCGCGGCGAGCGTGCTGCGCCGGCGGGCCGGGGCCACGCGGGGATGGCTCAAGGTCCAGGACGGCTGTGACCGCAAGTGCGCCTTCTGTGCGACGCGGCTCGCCCGGGGCCGCAGCCGCAGCCGCGATCCCGGCCGCATTGTCGCCGAGGCGCGAGCCCTCCAGCGCAGCCACCCCGAGCTGGTTATCACGGGCGTGCATATCGGGCACTACGGCCGGGACCTGGAGCCGCGGGGCACGCTGACCGCGCTGGTGCGGCGGCTGCTCGACGAGGTGCCCGGTCCGCGCTTCCGGCTCGGCAGCATCGAGGCCACCGAAATCGACGACGGCATGATCGACCTGCTGGCCGGCTCCGGCGGCCGCCTCGCGCCGCATCTCCACATGCCGCTGCAGAGCGGGGCGGACCCCGTGCTGCGCAGGATGCGGCGCTGGCACACCCGCGAGCACTACCGCCGCCGCGCCCACCAGATTGCCGCAGCGGTGTCGCCGGTGGGGCTCGGCGCCGACATCATCACCGGTTTCCCCGGCGAGACAGACGCCGACCACGCGCGTACCCGCGATCTCGTTGAAGAACTGCCGTTTACCTACCTGCACGTCTTCCCGTTCTCGCCGCGCGACGGCACCGTGGCTGCGAACCTCCCCGATCCCGTCCCCGAGCGTGTCTCGAGGGAGCGCGGGCGCGAGCTGCGGGAGCTGGCGGCGCACAAGGGCGAGCGTTACGCCCGCGCCCGTGGCGGGTCCGAGGTCGAGGTCGTGATGGAGGGGACCGGAGGCACGGCGCTGACCGGCGACTACCTCAGGGTGACGGTTTCCGGACCCCGCCGGCCCGATCCCGCGGTGCTGCACAGGGGACGGCTCTCCGCCGACGGGTCCCACGTCGCGGTTGACGGGTCCCCTGTCGCTGTCGGCGCGTCCTCTGTCGATGTTGGCGCGTCCTCCCGCGCCGCAGTTGACGAGGCGTCTCACCCGGTGCTGAATTAGAATCCCATGAGGAACGGACGCCGGCGGGCCTACGTCGAGACCTACGGGTGCCAGATGAACATCTCCGATGGAGAGCTCATGGAAGGCGTCCTCGAGGAAGACGGCTACGAGATCGCGCAGTCGCCGGAGGAAGCAGACGTCATTCTCGTCAACACCTGCGCCATTCGCGAGCACGCGGAGCGCAGGGTCCTGGGGCGCGTGGCGCAGCTCAACGGCCTGAAACGCGAGCGCCCCGAGGTCGTGATCGGCGTGACGGGATGCATGGCCCAGCGCATGGGGGACCGGCTGCTGGCGCGCGCCCCCTACGTCGACCTGGTCATGGGACCCGACGGGTATCGGCGGCTGCCCTCCGCGCTGAGGGCGGTCAGGCCCGCGGCGGGACGGCCACGCAAGAGGCTGTCGGTGCTGGACCTCGATCCCGGCGAGAACTACCTGGGACTCGAGCAGCGGCGCCGTTCCCAGGTGACCGCGTGGGTCCCCATTCAGCGGGGCTGCGACCATCGCTGCACGTTCTGTATCGTCCCGTACGTGCGGGGCCCCGAAAAGAACCGGGACCCGCGGGACGTCCTCGCCGAGATCGGCGAGGTCGCCGACCAGGGCATCAGCGAGGTCACGCTCCTCGGGCAGACGGTCAACTCGTACGAGCACGGCGACTGGACGTTCCCGGACCTCCTGCGCGCGGTGGCGCGGGTCCCCGGGGTCCGCCGCGTACGCTTCACTTCGCCGCACCCGAACGATGTGACGCCGGAACTCGTCGAGGCAATGGCGGAAGAGCCCGCGATATGCGAACAGCTGCATCTGCCCGTGCAGTCGGGCAGCAACCGCGTGCTGAAGCGCATGGTACGGCGCTACACGGCCGAATCGTTCATGGAGAAGGTCGAAATGGTGCGTGCCGGCGTGCCGGATATCGCGCTCTCGACCGATGTCATCGTCGGCTTTCCGGGTGAGAGCGAAGAGGACTTCGAACAGACCCTCGAACTGCTTGCGGAGGTCAGGTTCGACGACGCCTTCACCTACCGCTACAGCCCCCGCGCCGGCACGCCCGCCACGCGGCTGCCCGCGGACCAGTTCATTCCCGACGACGTGGGCCAGCGGCGCCTGGAGACGCTGATCGCGGAGACGCGGGCCGTACAGGCCGAGATCAACAGGGGGGAAGTGGGCCGGCTGGAAGAGTTGCTGATCGAGCGCAAGGGCAAGACGCCGGGTACCGTCATGGGGCGCACGCGCCGCAACAAGGCGGCCGTGATGCCCGGCGGCGAGGCCGACATCGGGCGCTACCGGACAGCGCACCTCGTCCGGACGACCGGCGCGACCTTCGTCGCCGAACCCGCTGCCGCGGTCCTCGCCGAACCCGTTGCCGCGGTCCTCGCCGAACCCGTTGCCGCGGTCCTCGCCGAACCCGTTGCCGGCTGATGCGACGCTTCTACGGCCTGGCCGGCCTCGCGGTGGTGATCCTTGCGGGGGTCGCGTTCGCTTGGGGGAACGCCGGTCGTGAAGTCGCGATCAATCTCGGCATCGTCACGCTGGACAGCGTCCCCGTGACCTTCGTGGCGTTCGGGGGCATGGTCGTCGGGATGGCCGTGGTGCTGGTCGCGGGAATCAACGCGGACCTCAAGGTGCGCAAGCTCCTCCGTGAGCGGCATATGAAGGAAAGCCTGGCCGAGGGCGAAAGATCCACTGAGCTCGGGAGATCTACCGAGCGGGGGAGATCCACTGAACGTGCGACATCCGTCGTGCGAGAGGGAGGGACGCTTCTGGAGTGAGGGGTGCGCCCCCGATCCTGTGGACGGCCGTGGGCTTCGCCTGCGGGGCGGCGGCCAGCGCGGCCCTGGGGTTCGACCGAACCCTCCTCTCACTCCTGCTCGTCATCGGTCCCATCGCGCTATGGCGCGGTCCCGGAACCCGGTTATTGCCGCTCGCCATCTGCTTCGTCGCCGGACTTGCCTGGGGTACGGCGGACCGCCGCGCCACCGAGCATTGCCACGCAGGAATCGCCGACGGCGACGACGCCCGGGTCGACGGCTACTTCACCCAGGCGAGCGCCGACGGGGCATCCACCCTTCGCCTGACATCGGGCAGCCGCGAAGAATGCGAGTTCCGGGTGTACACCCGCGCGGGTGCGCCTCCGGAAGCCAGTTCGGTGGCGGTCGAGGGACGGTGGTTCAGGTCCGAGCGTCCGGACGGCACGGTCTCGGTGTACCTGAGCGCCGCTTCGATCGAGGAGCAGGAAGGGGTGCCGGTGCCGAGGACCCTCCGTCTGCGCGCCGCTATCCGGCAGCGTGCCTCCGAAGCGCTGGAGCGCCGACTTGGGGGACAGGCGGGCGTGGCGTCGGCGCTGGTGCTGGCCGAGCGCGACGGGATTCCGCGTGACCTATGGGACGCCTTTGCGCGCTCGGGCGCCGCTCACCTGCTGTCGATCTCGGGATTCCACGTCGGTGTGGTCGCGGCGCTCCTCGGCGGCCTCATCACGCTCGCCGGCCACCCTCCGCGTACACGCGCGGCGGGCGTTGCGGTGGGCGTCTGGGCGTATGTGCTGCTCATCGGCGCGCCCACCTCGGCCGTTCGCGCCGCCTGGATGACCACGGCGTTCGTCCTGGGCCGCATGCGCCAGGCTCCCGCCCGAAGCCTCGGCGCGCTGGGTCTCTCGATGCTGATGATTGCGCTGTTTCGGCCCTCGGTCGTCGCGGGCGCCGGATTCCAGCTCACAGTCACGGGCACGGCCGGGATCCTCGTCATGACGCGGTGGATCATGCGCCACTGGCCTGCGCATCCGGGACGGTCCTGGATCGCGCCGCCGCTGGCCGCCGGTATCGGCGCGTCCGTATTCACGGCCCCCGTGCTCGCCTACCACTTCGGACAGATCCCGCTGCTCTCGCTTCCCTCCTCGATCGTGCTGACGCCGCTCGTCGCCACCGCCGTGCCCGGCGTGATCGCCGCCATCGTCATGGACATTCTGCACATCCCGGGAGCCGCCGTGGCAGGCGCCGGGGCGGAAGGGCTCCTGCAGGCCGTCACCGCGACCGCGGCCGCGCTCGGCGAGCTTCGCTGGACGGTCATGATGGTGACGCCGCGCGAAGCCGCGCTCCTAACCGTGGGGGCGCTGTTGCCCATGCTGCTCGTCAACGCCCCGTGGCGCACGCGGCCCGCCGTCCGCGCCGCCATTTCGGGGCTCTCGGCGTGCGCGCTGCTCTGGACGGGCCAGGCGGCGCTCGCCTTCGCGGGGCGGGGCGCGCTGCACATCACCGCGATCGACGTCGGGCAGGGCGACGCCATAGCCGTACGCACCCCGGACGGGCACTGGTTCCTCATCGACGCCGGTCCCCGCGGCTTCGGCGGCTCCGACGCGGGACTGACCCGGGTCGTGCCCTACCTGAATGCACACGGCGCGCGCCGTCTGGAAGCCGTGATCCTCACCCACCCCGACGAGGACCATGCGGGAGGCCTCGCCGCGGTGCTGCAGAACATCTCGACGCACGCCGTCCTGGGCCCGGGGCTCAGCATCGGCCAGAGCGGCCACATGGACGGGCTGACCGAGGCCCGCGACGCCAACGTTCCCTGGCGGCGCGCTCTGGCCGGCGATTCGTGGCGCGTCGACGGCGTCGACTTCCGCGTCCTCCATCCGCGATCACCCGAAGCGAGCGACGCCGCGCACCGGCCGCGCGCCCCGCCGTCCACCTCCATCGATCCGAACGAATGGTCCGTCGTGTTGCGAGTCGACTACGGCCGCTTCTCGGCGCTGCTCATGGGCGACGCCGACGCCGGTATCGAGGCCGGCCTGCTGGAAGAAGGGGAAGTCACCCTGCTCAAGGTCGGTCATCACGGCAGCCGCACATCGACCTCCGCGGAATTCGTGCAGGCCGTCTCGCCCGAGTACGCGCTCATCTCGGTGGGCGCGCGCAACCGCTACGGCCACCCTCATCAGGTGGTCGTCGACCGGCTCGAACGCGCCGGGGTGCGCATCTTCAGGACCGACCGCGACGGCACCGTCGGGATCGTCGCGCGCCGCGACGGCACGGTAAGGGTCGTGCGCTGAGCCCGGCGTGAGGTCGGCGTGAGCCCGGCTCCTTGTCCCGTCCGCACGACTTGCCCATCTTCCCGACCGTCAACGTCCGCCCGGGCGCGGGCGAGCGCCACATCTCCACACCTTCTTCCAGGATCGGCCGTGCGAAGCAAGGTCGTCACCATAGATCGCCACATCATCGACCAGGAGCGCAACTACCCGGACGCTTCGGGTCGCTTTTCCGCCCTCCTGTACGACCTGGCCCTCGCCGCCAAGATCATCTCGCGCGAAGTAAACATGGCGGGCCTGATCGACATTCTCGGTCAGACGGGCGACACGAACGTGCAGGGCGAACGCGTGCAGAAGCTCGACGTGTTCGCCGAAGAGGTGATCGTCAAGGCCATGGACCACGCGGGTCACCTCTGCTGCATGGTCTCCGAGGAGCAGGACGGCATCATCCCCATCCCCGGCAGATTCGACATCGGGAACTACGTGCTGCTCTTCGATCCCCTCGACGGCTCGTCGAACATCAACGTGAACGTCTCGATCGGCACGATCTTCTCGATCCATCATCGGGTGACGCCGAAGGGTGGTGCAGGGACCCTCGAGGACTGTTTGCAGCCGGGATACCGGCAACTGGCGGCGGGCTATGTCGTCTACGGATCGTCCACGATGCTCGTGTACACGACCGGGGCCGAAAGGGGAGTGCACGGATTCACGCTCGATCCCTCGATCGGCGAGTTCCTGCTCAGCCATCGCGACATCCGCATCCCCGACCCGCCCGCGAAGGTCTATTCGGTCAACGAGGCGTACTACGCGCGCTGGTCCCGCGGACAGCAGCGCCTGGTGGACCACTTCCGGGGGGTCAACGGCGAAGGACGGGGCGGATTCAAATCCCGCTACATCGGTTCGCTGGTATCCGATTTCCACCGCACGCTCCTGCAGGGGGGAATCTTCATGTATCCCCCGGACTCGAAGTCGCCCGGCGGCAAGCTGCGGGTGCTCTACGAGGCAGCCCCGCTGGCGATGATCTGCGAGGCGGCCGGAGGACGTGCCTCAGACGGTAGCCGGAACATCCTGGATATCGTTCCGGAAGGCCTCCACGACCGGACGCCGCTCTTCCTGGGGTCGGCCAGCCTGGTCGATCTGGCGGAAGAGTACCTGAGGAACGGCGCGGAAGGCTGAGTTACTAGCGTCCCGTACCCGGCGGTCGCAGCTCGTTCCAGCGCTCGATGAACGCCACCGCGGCGTCCTCGAACGCCTGGGCCGCCCGCCGGCCTCGCTCCGCGCTCGCTTCGCGCGGATCGCGCTCGCCCCACACCCCCGTGCTGCTCATCTCGTGAGACGCGGTCCCCTTGCCGGTCGATTCATCCTTCAACCCCTCGGACAGGAATACCGTCAGGGCGGTCGGATCCCCGGCAAGCACGTCCGGGACCAACGCCTCCAGGTGGGGTGGCAGGGTGAGTTGCGCCGGTATCGCCGCGTCGAGGTCCACCAGATCGGGAATCAGGTACATCGAATTGGAGGTCTCGCCGGTGCCCCCATGCCGGTCGAGCACCGCGGGACCGTCCGGCGGCGGCCCGGATGCGGTGCGCTCCATGAACGGCGCGGCGGCGGCGCCCAGGTCGACCGCGATGCCGGCGGTCTCCTGATTGATGCGGTCGACGATGAACGTCGTGATTGCGCGGTTGCCGCCGTGCGCGTTCAGCATCAGGAAGCGCTTGAAGCCATGCCGGATGAGGCTCTTGACGGACTCCACGTAGACCTCCTGTATCAGGGTGGAGGGCAGGGTGACCGTGCCCGCGAAGCCCATGTGGTAGGGGGACTGGCCCGGTAGGAGGATCGGGACCACCAGCACGTCCGTGCGGAGCGCAAGCCGCTTGGCGCGCTCGACGCCGTTCAGGTGGTCGGTGCCGATCGGGAGATGGGTGCCGTGCTGTTCCAGCGCGCCCACGGGGATGACGACCATGTCGCTCCGGGTCAGGAAATCCTCTACCTCGGGCCGCGTCATGTGCGGCAGGTAGTTGTGGACCTTGAGGACCGGGGGCGGTTCGGGGCTCTGGGCGACAGCGGGCGCCAGCGGCGCGAGGGCGGTCAGGATGCCGGTTGCGGCGGCGGTTCCGGCGGCGGCGATTGGGGCGAAGACACGCATTGGCTGGGTTCCTGGTGAAGGTGTGGGGCAGAGCGCCGGCGGGGCGCGCAGAACTCCACCAAGGTGTCACCGGGGCTGCCGCATCGCGAATGGAATGGGCCGCTCGCCCGCCGCCGGACCACCCGGCTGCCCCAAGCGAATCGCCCCCGCCCGGCGAACCGGACGGGGGCGACCCGTACTGTCACGACTCTCGGGAGAGAGCCGGTTCAGGTGAACGCGCTAGCTGCTCGGACGCCGGAAGTTGACGAGCATGCTCGCCGCAACCCCGTCTTCCGAGGTGACCTCGATTTTGGCGGAGGTCTGTCCCACCGGTGTGGCAACCGCACAGGTGTGGACGGTGGCGTCCGCCGTGCCCGCCTCGCAGCTCACCGCGTTGCCGCCGACCGTCACGGCCAGGCTCTGTCCCGGCAGGAGGTCGACCACGATGTCTGAGCTGGTCGAGGCAGCGGCGACATTCTGATCGTGATATCCGTTGGCCGCCCACGTGACGGTGGCCGCGTCCGCCGTAACGGTCGTCGGAACGTTGCTCCGTGGCGCTGCCCGCGTTATGGCCAAGGTGTAGACGTGGTCGTTGAATCCGTTCGCCGCCGTAACCGTGACGCTGATGGTGGTGGCGATTGCCGTACCGGCATCGGCGGTGCCCGTCTTGTTGAACGGCAGGTTGGAGACCGAGAAGCCGTCCGCTTCGATGGTAGCGCGAACAGTGGCACCTTGAGACGCCTCTGCGTCGATCGCGATACCACCAGATGCGAACTCGATCGCGTTGTCGGTCAGGTTGACAGCGTTTGTACCTGAAGCGTCCTGGGTTATGGCGCTCACGTCGTCCGCGCCCAGGTCCACGGTGTCGCCGTCCGCCTGGAACTCCTCGACCGTCAACTCCGTCAGTGCGTCCGCGGTGCTGGCACGTGCGTTGTAGACGTAGAAGTTGTTGCCGGTGTCGTACTGGTCCCGGCCCATCACCATTGCGGTGTGCGATCCGATCGTATCCACCACCGGATCTCCCGTCGCAGGCACGTCGTCGTCGGGCATGCCGTTGACCAACTGAGCCGCCATCAGTCCGCCGCCGGTGAACCACACCTGGTGATAGCCCTCCAGGAGGCCGCTGAACTCGTAGTCGCCGCTCTTGCCCGCGCTCTCGGTCCTCATGATCTTGCCCCAGGTGCAGCTCTCGGGCGTGTCGTCGGCCGCGTCGTCCGGAGTGCCGCCATCGCTGGCCGGCGTGTACTCGATACAGTGCGCGGCCTCCACGATGACGCCCGCATTGGCACCACTGAGGTTGGTCACCGAACCCGACACGGTGCCGTTCCGGTAGACCAGGGCGAAGTTCTGGAGTGTCGCGCGCACCGTCCCGGTTGCGTTGCTGGCCGTGGTCGCAGTACCCGAGGCCATGTTGCTAGCGTGATCCCAGCTCGGCAACAGGCCCGTGAACGGCTCCTCGATGGCCGGGTACTCGGCAGGGTTGACGACTCCGGTCTTCGCCACCTTGAGGCTGCGGAGCCCCGCATAGTCGTCGCCGGCCACCACCGCGACGCGGTACTTCGCGCCCTCGGCCAGGTCGTTGAACTCGTACATCCCGTTGCCGTCGGTCTCGGCGGTCGCCGCGACCACGGTGTACGCGGTGTCCTTGGCGCTGGCCGCCTTCAGCAGGTTCACCATGACGCCGGCCATCGCCTCGTTACCACGCGCGCGCCCGTCGCCGTTGTCGTTCGCTACGAATCCCTTGATGGCGAGACGCAGCTTGGTCGCGGTGAAGTTGGCGGTGTGCGCCGACGCGGTTCCGACGTACTCGGTGTCGTCGTCCTCGTCGTCCTCAGTCTCGTTGTGGTAGATCTCGAGTTCGTGGCCACCCTTGGGCGAGAACGAGTTGTCGGCCGTGTTGGGTGTAGTGAGCGCGTACTCGCCGTCCTGGATGTCGCTGATGGCGAACATCCTGTAGCTGTCCTTCTTCGAATCGGCGCCCGTCTTCGTGCTCCGGTCCCTCGCATTCGTCTCGGCCGCGAGGGTCACGTCCGCACCGCCGGGACCGGCAACGCTGCCACTGACCGAACCGGTGGTCCACTGATACGCCCAGGTCGCGCACTTCTTCATGTCCGTGGACACCGAGCAGAGCTTCACCTCGGGGCCGGCGCCGCTCGCGTCGCCGAACGAACCCATGGACATGCCGAGGTCAAGATCGTCGCCGAAGGCTGCCACGTCGCCCACATCGGTCTCACCGACCAGCATGCGGTCGTCGCCCACGTGCAGCCGTGCGGTGAACTCCACACCGGCCGGCAGGTTGCCGAAGGAAGCCATGCCGTTCTTGCCGAGTTCCTGGACGGCGTCGACGGGATCGGTCTTCGCGTCGCGATCGTCGTCCCACATGTCATACCGGCGGAGTCGGTTGCGGCTGTCGCGCGTCAGAAGCTCGACCATCATCTCCGCTGCCACGGCCGCGTCCGGATAGTCATCGCCGCCCAGCGGGGCGCGGTAGTCCGAGAAGCCGGGCTCGTCGTCCACCTCGCGGTACACGCCGACCGTCAGCGCCTGCGTCGTCCACGTGACGTAGATCGGGCCGAGGTCGTTCATTTCGGCGGTGTTCGCCTCGGGGTGTACCAGTCCGGTGTGTGTGAACGTGAGCGCGTCGCTGGTCTCGTACCTTTCGCTCGACTGGCCGTCCGCCACCGAGACGCTGAACATCGCCGGCAGATCGGCCGGATCGACCGTGTAGGAGAAAGTCCCCTTGCCCAGGTCGGCCATGTTGTCTTCGCCGTCGTCCGTGGGCATCGTCGCGTTCACCGTGTCGCCGTCCTCGTCGACCATCATCAGCGGCATGGCGTCGTCGGCCTCGGGGTCGCCCATGTACACGTGGGTCTTCCAGCCGCTCAATCCCATGTCTCCACCCCGGGCGTCCGCGTCGCTCTTCACCCAGAACTGGAAGTTGGCCATCACGTTGACCAGCTTGGCCGCCGCCGGAGCCGACGAGGCCCGCTCCGTCGCGGCGTACGACACCTCGGTGAAGTCGTTTTCCGACACCACCAGCGCGTCGTGGCCGGTCGCCTTGACCTTGACGAACACGATGTTGTCGTTGCCGGTCGGGCCGGTGTTGTCGGCCCGGGCGAAATCGAACGTCGCCATGCCCATGTCGTCCGTCGTGGCCTCGCCCAGCATGCCCGTCATGTCCGCGTTGGCGTACAACGCCAGCTCGACGCCCGCGACCGGCGCCCCCACCTCATCCGCGTTGCCCATCCTTGCGCCGGCCACGAGCGTCTGCGTCGTGATCCGGAACGGGAAGTTGACCTGTGCGTTGCCGCCCGCCGTCACGTTCACGATTGTGCCGGTCAAGTCGCCCGCGAACGCGAAGCCGGCCGTCTCGATCGCCGCCGCCACTTCATCGGTCATGTTGACCAGCACGCGGTAGGAGCCGGCCGTCAGTTCCTCGAACGCGAAGCTGCCGTCGTCCATCGTCACGCCGACGGCCACGTCGTTGATCCCGGGGCCCTGGAGGGCGACCGGAATGCCCGCATGCGCGAGCGCCGGCTCGTTGGCCGTGTACATCTTGTCCTGCGGTGCCTCGTCGAGGTACATCATGCCCGTCACCGAGGCGGTCCGGGTGTGCGTCCCGTCGAAGTTCACGATTGCCGACTGGTCGTCCATCAGCTCGACGTTGGTCGAGGTCGTCTCGAAGTTGTACGCGACGTCGTTCGGGTTGGCGATGCTCACCACGTAGGTGCCCGCCGCCAGTCCCGCGAACGCGTACTGTCCGCCGTTCGAGGTCTCGGTCGTCGCTTCGGCCGCACCGGCCAGCGTAACCGCGACACCATCGAGCCCCATGCCGGCGACGCTCACGCGCCCCGCGATCCCGGCCGTCCGCAGCAGCGTGCCCTCGAACGGCACGTTGGCGGTCTCGCCGGTGGCGATCGTCGCGCTCTTGGAAGTCACCTCGAACTCGTAGTCGTCGGTGTCGTAGCCCGAGATCGCGACCTGGTAGGTGCCCGAGCGCAGCTTCGAGAACGAATAGAGTCCGCCCGCGTCGGTCACTTCGGTCGCGTCTTCGCCGTGGCCCGACAGGGTGACGGTCACGCCTGCGAGACCCTCACCGTCCACGCTCACCTGACCCACGATCCCCGCCGTGCGGAGATACGTGCCGTCGAAGCTCACGACCTTCGACTCGCCCACGCCGACCGTCGCGGCACCCGAGGTGCTGGAGAAGCCGATCTCGCCCGCGTCGAAGCCGGAAATCTCCACCGAATACGTTCCGGCCCGCAGTCCCGTGAAGGAATACTGGCCGCTTTCGTCGGTCGCCGCTTCCGCGTCGGACATGCCCGAAAGCCGAACGATGATACCCTGCTGACCGGCGCCTTCTACCGTTACCGTCCCCGTAAATATTTCGCGTGTGTGCCGGGGACGATGGTTACACGGTGTGGGAGGAATGGCATGAAGCAACGCGATCGTGATGTACCGGCCGAAGCGGCGAGGATAGCCGACCACTACGTCGAGGCAATTCTCGCGGCAGTCGAGGGAAGTCGGCGTCCGGCCACCCGCCGGGCGTACGCCAGCGCCTGGAGGAAGTTCAGGAAGTGGACCAGGAGCGAAGGGCTCGGGTCGCTGCCGGCTGATCCGATGACGGTGGCGGCATACCTGGTCTATCGGATGAAGCAGGGCCTCTCGATGTCGTCACTGGAGATGGACCGCAAGGCGATCGGCTACTACCACCGGACCGCCGGCCGACTGAACCCGGCATCTTCCGAGGGGGTTCGCAACACGATGGCCGGCCTGCGGAACCAGGCGACGGAAAAGGGCCGCAACAATCCGCGCCAGGCGCGCGGCCTGACGGCCAGACTGCTCATGCGGATCGAGGACACGGCGTGTCTGCCGCGTACGGGACCGTCGGGCCGCACCGAGTCGGCTGGTTTCGCCCGCCGCAGGGGCAACCTCGACATCGCGCTGGTGTCGGTGATGCGCGACGGGCTGCTTCGCCGCGGGGAAGCGGCCGAGCTTCGCTGGCGGGACGTCAGGTTCGTCCACGACGGAAGCGCGCGCGTCACGATCCGGCGTTCCAAGACATCGTCGGTCTCCGCCGTGCAGTTCATCGGGTTGAAGGCCGCCATCGCGCTCCGCCACATCCGGCCGGCCAACCCGGATCCGGACGCGCGGGTCTTCGGAATCGCCACCGGGCGCACGATCTCCAACCGGATCGCGGCGATGACGCGCGCGGCGGGCCTGGGCGAAGGGTTCACCGGTCATTCACCGCGGGTGGGGATGGCGCAGGACCTCACCGCGAAGGGGATGGGCCTGACCGCGATCATGGTGGCCGGCCGCTGGAAGTCGGAACGGATGCCGGCGTACTACAGCCGCGGCGAGGCGGCGGGCCGCGGGGCCGTGGCGAGGTACTATGGGGACTTCGAGTGACGGGGGCGCTTAGATTCCCCCGATGATCTCCGCCACCAACCTCTCCAAGTCCTTCGGCGAACGGGTCCTTTTCCAGGGCGCCTCGTTCCGCCTCAATCCCGGCGAGCGCTACGGACTGGTCGGCGCCAACGGTTCCGGCAAGACGACGCTGCTGAACATCCTGGCCGGGGACATGGAGGCGAGCGGGGGGTCGGTCGACATGCCCCGGCGGATCCGCCTCGGCGTGCTGCGGCAGGACCGCTTTCTGTACGAGGATGAGCAGATCCTCCAGGTCACGCTCATGGGGAACGAGGAGCTGTGGCGCGCAATGGCCGAGCGGGACGAGGTCCTGGCCCACGCCGACGAGCACTTCGACGCCGAGCGCTTCTCACGGGTCGAGGAGGTCTTCGAGAGGCACGACGGCTACACGGCCGAACCGCGCGCGGCGGCGATCCTGGAGGGACTCGGCCTGCCCGCCAAGGTCCACCACGACCCGCTTTCCACACTCTCCGGCGGCTTTCGCCTGCGGGTGCTGCTGGCCCAGGTCCTGGCGAGCGCCCCCGACGCCCTCCTCCTCGACGAGCCCACCAATCATCTCGACATCGTCTCGATCCGCTGGCTGGAGAAGTTCCTGCGTGGCTTCCGCGGTCCCGTCGTCGTGATCAGCCACGACCACCGCTTCCTCGACAACGTGGCCACCCACATCCTCGACATCGACTACGAGACGGTGATCGGGTACCCGGGCAACTACACGCGCTTCCTGGGGGCCAAGGCGGCCGAGCGGGAGCGGCGCGAGAAGGAGATCGCGGTGCGGGAGCGCGAGATCGCACACCACCGCAGGTTCGTCGACCGCTTCCGGGCCAAGGCCTCCAAGGCGCGCCAGGCGCAGAGCAAGCTGCGGCTGATCGAGAAGAAGGCCGACCAGCTGGTGGAGCTGCCGAAGAGCTCGCGGCGCTATCCGACCTTCCGCTTCGAGCAGCGGCGGCCCAGCGGCCGCGAGGTGCTCCGCGTGAAGGGCGTCGGCAAGTCGTTCGGTGACAATCGGGTGCTGCGGGACGTCAACCTGCGGGTGGGCCGGGGCGACCGGCTCGCGATCGTGGGGCCGAACGGGATCGGCAAGTCCACCCTGCTCAAGATCGTCGTGGGACGGCTGGAGGCGGACGAGGGTGCGGTCGAGTGGGGATACGAGACCTGGCCCGGGTACTTCGCGCAGGACCCGAAGGACCACCTGGCGGGCGGCGCCGCGAACGGGGGCGGGGCCGGCGCCGGAGGCCGCGCCGGCGCACCCGAGCGCCGCACCGCCGAGGCCTGGATCAGCGACTACTGCGAAGGCAAGGGCACGGGATTCGCGCGCGGCAAGATGGGCATGGTGCTCTTCACCGGCGACGACGCCGACAAGCGTCTCGGCGCGCTCTCGGGCGGCGAGTCGGCGCGGCTGGTGCTGTGCAGCCTGATGATCCGCACGCCCAACGTCCTCGTGCTCGACGAGCCGACCAACCACCTGGACCTGGAGTCGATCGAGGCGCTGGTCGACGGCCTGAAGCACTTCGCGGGCACCCTGGTGTTCGTGTCTCACGACCGCTGGTTCGTCGGTCGCCTGGCCAACCGGATCGTGGAGATCACCGAGGACGGCATGCGCGACTACCGCGGCACCTACGAGGAGTACGTACACTACTGCGGCGACGACCACCTCGATACCGAAGCCGTACTGGAGCAGGCCCGGGCGGACACCAGGGCCGACGAGGCCCCTCGGGGCACAAGCCAGGACACGTGGGGAAAGAACCGCCGCGCCCGCGCCCGCCGCGCCCGCAGGCTGCGCGAACTGGAGGCCGCCGGCGCCAGGCTTGCGGAGCAGGTTGATGCAGCCGAGGCCCGCGTGTCCGAAATTGACGCAGCCTTCGCGTCGCCCAACTTCTACGAACAATCGGCGCCCGAAGAGGTCCAGACGCTGCAGGCCGAGCGCCAGGAGCTGACCGGCCGAATCACGCGCCTGATGCGCGAGTGGGAAGCGGTGGAGGCGGAGGCCGAAGCCGCGGGCTAGGGACCAACCGCAAACACGACCTTCTTGCCCCTAGCCTCCCACCCGCGCAAACAACTCCGCGTCGCTGTCACAGTCGATGATCGCGTCCGCGATCTCGGCGAGCCGTTCCGGATCCGCGATGTCCTCCAGCACCCGGGACAGTTGCTCCGCCGTCTCCGCACCGAACTTCCTCGTTGCCAGCCGTGCGACGAGCGCCCGCCCTTCGGCGCGCCGACCCTGCTCCAGCCCCTGCTCCAGACCACGCTCCAGCCCACGCTCCAGCCCCTGCTCCAGCCCACGCTCCAGCCCCACCTCGACACCCGCGCTGTGGGCCTGCTCCCGCATCTCCTTGACTCTCTCGTACATCGTCTCATCCTCCATCGACATCCGCATCCTCACCACTTCTTCTTCGGGAATCTGCCACGCTTCCGCGGCACCCGCCACCCACGAAAACAGCGCCTCGCGGAGTTCCGCGAACCCTGGTCCCGGAAACCGGCCGGTCAGGCCTCGCATAGCGCGGCAGCGGTCCCGGCACCGGGGCAATCAGTTCGGAGATGTTCGTTGCGGCTGCGGCGATCCCGTACCTACCATGCTATCCGCTTTGTTATCCCCTGTTTGTCGTGAAGAGAAATACCATATGACGTACAGATCGCGATGGTGGTACGGCACCCCCACGGCAATAGCGGTCACCGCAATCGCCCTGCTGGTCATGTCGTGCGGCGATGGCACCGTGGAGCCTCCGCCCCCTCCTCCGGCTCCGGTGGCCACCACGGTAACGGTCACCCCGGCAACCGCTACGCTGACCGCCTTTGAAGAGACCGTCCGGTTCACCGCCGAGGTGCGCGACCAGAACGGGCAGGTCATGACAGGGGCCACCGTCGCGTGGACGAGCAGCGACCCGTCGGTCGCGGCCGTGGATGCTTCCGGGCAGGCGACGGCGGTGGCGAACGGAAGTGCCACGATCACGGCGACGGCGGGGTCGGCCTCCGGCACGGCTGCCGTAACCGTGCGGCTCAACCGCTCCCCCGAAGTCGCTGCCTCCGTTCCCGACATGCCATTAAGAAGACCCGTGCTCCTCGATGCCTCGACCTACTTCAGCGATCCGGACGGCGACACGCTGACCTACAGGGTCGAGACATCCGAAGCGATCGTCGCCTTCGGCTATGTGAGCGACGATTCCGTACTGGGGATTGTGCCCGTGGGACAGGGTAGCGCCACACTGACGGTGACAGCGACGGATCCGGCGGGGGCGTCCGTGGAGCAGAGCTTTCTGGTGACCGTCGGCAACCAGGCCCCGTACAGCGTGGCCGACCTCACCAGTCTGAATATGGTGGTCGGCAGCACGATTAATCTCGATCTTTCCGGCTACTTCAGGGATCCGGAAGGCCAGCAGCTGTCCTATGGCGCCCGGGACCTCTTCCAACCGGGTGTTTCCGTCTCGCTGACCGGGAGCGTACTGACGTTGGAGGCGGTGACCGACGAGCGAGATCCGAAGATGGAACCGCGGGTAGCGGTGACGGCAACCGATGGCGACGAGTCCACCGCGCAGTATTTCGATGTGTATGTTGCCGCCCTGGCCCCACCGGCCGGAGCGCGGTACGAGCGTCAAGGTTCGACAATCGTGCTCCATTGGGAGCCATCGGCTGAAGCGACCCACTACAACATCTACCACCACGATGTTCTTGATCGATGCGGAGTCCGGCCCGACGGAAGCACGTTCCTGTGCAACGAGTTGGCGACCGGCGTGCAGGACACTACCTACACGCACACCGATCCGGACCAGAACGCGAATCACTACTGGATTGTCGCCTGCGGTGCAGCAGGGTGCTCCTACCCGGGCTGGGCGGGCCTTCCCCTGGACGCTTCGGTTGCCGTGGTCGGCCGGGACCGCAGTTCGCTGACGCTGAGTCTGAAGAGCCGGTGGGCGGAGCGCGTCGAACTGTATCGCAGCACCGCTCCGGGTGGACCGTACTCGCTGGTCGACGGGGCCGTTGCCACCAATGGACAAAACGACCTCCGACACGTCGACGATGGACTGAGTGCCGATGCCACGTACTACTACAGGATCAAGGCCTGCACCGACGCCGGATGTACGGACCAATCACCTCCGGCCGGGGGGAGGACCGAGGCTTCGGGAGCGGTCGCGATCCCGCCGCTGGCCACAGGGATCCGGGGCTCCAGGGTCGAAGTCCCCCTGGGTACCGACGAAGCGGAAATCGGATGGGACGAAGTGCCCGGCGCGACGTATTACCGAGTGTACCAGGAAGGAGAACGCGAGGCCGAGGTCGCGGCCCCAGGGACGAGCTATTACGACAGCCACCCCAATTCAAGGGTGTTCGAGTTCGTACCAACCCGATACCAGGTACTGGCCTGCAACAAGGCCGGGTGTTCGACGTCTGCCGCCGCCATTGTAGTCAGGTGATCCGAGCGTTACCCTGACGGGGTCAAAGAACATCGGCATCAAGGTCGGCTACGGGCACACTTGCGGCAAGTAATGGAAACTAAACATGACAAACTGTAAACTTTTCATTACATTACGCTGCGTTGCCGCGCGCCCAGCCCTGGTGCTCGCCCCGATTCTCACCGCTGGATGCGCGGGCGACCCAGGCCCCGACCTCGACCCCATCTCCCCGGAAGTCCTCGCCGACGAGCACGCGGAGTGGCGCGCGAACCGCCACCGCAGCCTCACGAACCCGGTCGCGGGCGTCGTCAGCTGGGCCGGCCTCTGGGCGCTCGCGGAAGGCCCCAACCGCTTCGGCTCCGACCCGTCGCTCGCGATCGTGCTGCCGCCCGAGGACGCCCCTCCCTTTGCAGGAACCCTCCACCTCGAGAACGGCGAAGTGCGTCTGGTGCCGGAGGCAGAGAGCGGCCTGACCGTCGACGGCGGGTTGGCCGTGACCGAAGGGCTTCCTCTCCGCAACGACCGCCAGGAGAACACCACCATCCTCTCACTGGGATCCCTCGGCCTGCGCATCCACTCCGAGCGCGGGACGGACCGCCTCTGGCTGCGCGTGTGGGACACGGACGCGCCCCGCCTCGCCGCCTTCGAACTCCCCGACTACTTCCCGGTGACCAACGACTGGCGGCTCCCAGCCCGGTTCGACCCCTACCCGGAGCCCCGCATCGTTCCCCTCGCGGACGTGCGCGGCGGCACCGTCGAGAACGAGTCGCCCGGCGAACTGGTCTTCGAAGTGGGCGACCGCGAGCACCGCCTCGTCGCCTTCGCGCGCGCCACCAGCCGCAGCTACTTCGTCTCGCTGTGGGACTCCACCGCCGTCTCGGACACGTACCAGGGCGGTCGCTACATGCGCGTCCCCCTCGCCAACGACGACGGTTGGACCGTCATCGACTTCAACCGCGCCTACAACCCGCCCTGCGTCTTCACCCCGTTCTCGGTGTGCAGCCTGCCGCCGCGGGAGAACCGCTTGCAGGTGGCGGTCACGGCGGGCGAAAAGCGTCCGGCCGAGCCGGCGTACTGACGGCCGGCGCCGACCCGGCTAGCTGTCCAGGTACTTGTCCGGGATCGGCCCCGCGTCGGGCTCGTGCTGCCAGAAGATCGTGAGGATCCACCAGCGCTCGCCGTCGTGCAGCAACTGGAACGAGTTGATGCCCCGGTTGAAGGGCTCCTCGTTCGGGTCGTCGGTGCGCATGGACGCGTAGCTGCTGAAGCGATGCGCGATGTCGCCGTAGGTCTCGGTGACGTTGCCGATCTCGACTTCGAAGAACCCCTGCTCTTCGAAGAACCCTTCGGATCCTGCGGCGAACTCCTCGGGCGAAACCGAACTGATCGAGCTCCGCCGGCCGTTCTCCAGGTGTTCGGTGGCCACCGGCATCAGGCGCGCGCCCGGCAGGAAGAGGGAACGGAAGCGGTCCCAGTCCCGCGGCACGCCGGCGTTGCCCGAAATGGATTCGTAGACCGCGGTCACGATCGCTTCCACCGACTCCACATCGGCGGGGTCCGCCATCGGGGCGGGCGGCATCTCCTGGACCTCGGCGGCCATAGGTTCGGCTCCGGCGCCCTCGCCGTCGGCCCCACTCTCCGGCGCGGCGCACGCAACCGTCAGCGCCAGCAGGGCGGCGAACAGCGGACGGCGCAGCGTGTCTTCCTTCGATCTCATGGCAATCCCTCCAGCGTTGTGTCCTGTGGTCAGTCCCAAGGTTCGGTCGCCGTCCGCAGCGCCGCAAGGTTCCCGCGACCCGCCAGCGCCCGCTTCATTGCGCGGGTGCGCGGCGTCCCCAATACTGTGCTTTTCCCCCAAAACCGAGATCCCCCATGTCCCTTCCGCCGACCCAGGCAGGCACCGGAGTCCGTTTCCAGCCCGACGAGAGACCTGAGTTTCCCGTAGCGATCGGACTGGCGCTGCAGTACTGCATTCTCACACTCGGTCCGATCGTCCTCACGATCGCGATCGTGGTGCGCACCGCCGGCGAGAGCGAGCTGTTCCTGTCGTGGGCAGCCTGCGCTGCGCTCCTCGTCAGCGGCATCACTACCATGGTGCAGGCCCGGCGGGTGTGGCGTTTCGGGTCGGGCTACATCCTCCTGATGGGCACGTCGGGCGCGTTCATTGCGGTGGCGGTCACCGCGCTCGCCCGGGGCGGACCCGGGATGCTGGCCACTCTCGTCGCCGCCTCGGCGCTCTTCCAGTTCCTGCTCGCGTCGCGGCTTGCGCTGCTCCGGCGGATCATCACGCCCACCGTCGCCGGCACCGTGATCATGCTGATCGCGGTCACGGTCATGCCGCTCCTCCTCGACCTGATCGAGCAGGTGCCCCAGGGCGTCGCGCCCGCGGCCGGACCCGTCACGGCGTTTGCCACGCTCGCCGTCACGATGGTGATCATCCTCCGGGCCAGCGGCGCGATGCGGCTCTGGGGCCCCGTAATCGGCATCCTCTCCGGCTGCGCCTTCGCCGCCTACTTCGATCTGTTCTCGTGGGAGCAGGTGGCCGCGGCCCCGTGGTTCGGGCTGCCGATGGCCGGCTGGCCCGGTTTCGACTTCAGCTTCGGGCCTGCCTTCTGGGCGCTGCTGCCCGCCTTCGTGTTCGTCACACTCGTCGGGGCGATCGAGACCATCGGCGATGCCGTGGCCGTGCAGCGCGTCTCCTGGCGTGACGGCCGGGCCACGGACTTCCGCGGGGTTCAGGGGGCGGTCATGGCCGACGGGCTGGGCAACTTCCTGTCGGGGCTGCTCGCCACCGTGCCCAACACCACGTATTCGAGCAGCGTGTCGATCGTCGAGATCACCGGCGTCGCCGCGCGGCGGGTCGGCGTCTGCATCGGCGTGGGGTTCATGGCCCTGGCATTCCTGCCGAAGTTCGTGGCCGTCGTCCTCTCGATCCCGAACGCGGTCATCGGCGCCTACGGACTGGTGCTGATCGCCATCCTCTTCGTGCTCGGCATGCGGATCGTGGTCGGCGACGGCATGAACTACCGCAAGGCCGCGATCGTGGGCGTGTCGTTCTGGATCGGCTCGGGCTTCCAGGCCGGCGGCCTCTTCACCGGCCAGATGAGCCCCTTCTTCGCCGAAATGCTCGGCAACGGGATGACCTCCGGCGGCCTGGCCGCGCTCCTGCTGTCCGTGTTCGTCGAACTCACCGGTCCGCGCCGCAAGCGCCTCGCGACGAGCCTCGGCATGGACGCCCTGCCCGGGATTCAGGCGTTCCTCAGCGACTTTTCCGCCCGCGCACGATGGGACGATGCAATGGCCCAGCGGGTCGCGCTGGCCGCCGAGGAAGCCCTGGTGAGCCTGTTGGGGGAAGAGGGGGAAGAGGGCGACGATGCTGCCGACGGGAGGCGGCTGCGCGTCAGCGTGCGTTCGGTGCCCGGGGCGGCGGAGCTGGAGTTCATCGCCGCGTCGGGAGAGGGGAACATCGAGGACCGCCTCGCGCTGGTCGGAGAGCACGCGGTGGAGATTCCCACCCAGCACGACTTCTCGTTGCGGCTGCTCCGTCACCTCGCGACCTCCGTGCGCCACCAGAAGTACCACGACGCCGACATCCTGAGCCTGCGCGTGGAGCGTCCCGCGGCGTAGCGGCAAGCGGCGCAGGGCCTGGCAGCGACGGGCACACGCATTGCGAAAGCCCCCCGTGGCGCACAATTCTGCATGTGCAGACCGTCCCGACGCCTTGATCCCGGAGTGTCATCATGCGACCCAGGGCCGCAGTCCCCGCGCGTTTTTTCCTGATCCTCGCAACCCTGGCTGCGGGCGCAGCCGTCGCGGGCGCCGTTACCGCGTCTCCCGCAGCCGCCCAGCCCGAACGGCGGCCCTACCTCTTCAAGGACGCGCGCGGCGAGCTCGCGCAGGCGCGTGCCCGCGGCGAGAGCGAGGTCGTGCTGGTGATCGCCTCGATGCCGGGGCGGAACGCGCGGGTCGCGGCGGCGATCGAGGGCATCGGCGGGCGCGTGGGGTTCCGCGCGGACGACGTGGACTACGTGCGCGCCTGGGTCCCGGTGGAGCGCGTGGAGGAGCTGGTCGCGCTCGGCGACGTGCACAGCGTGGACGTGTCGATCACCGGACGGCCGCGCTCGTTCGGGCTGGCCGGTGGCGAGGCGGAGGCGCCGGGGCTGCCCGCCGGTGAGTCTGGGCCGGCCGAGGCCGCTCCCGCCGACACCGTCTGGCCGCCCGTACTCGGCGACCGGCCGCTCAGCAACCGCTACAGCCCGCTGGGGGACATGCGCGCGCTCGAGTTCCGCGAGAACAACCCGACCTGGGACGGGCGGGGTGTCAGGATCGGCATGATCGACATGCTGCCGGACATGCTCCTGCCCGAGCTGCAGATCGCGCGCGCGATGGACGGGTCGGAGATCCCCAAGATTGCGGTCTACCGCAACGTGCTGGACCCCGAAATCGAGGACAACGGCTGGTGGCTGGACATGGACGACATGGTCGAGGCGGCCGGCGGCTCCTTCGTCTACCGCGATTCCTCGTACACGGCCCCGCGCGACGGCCTCTTCCGGATCGCCATGTTCGACGAGGTCAGGGCCGACACCATGGGCGTGTACGGATCGAGCCTGGAGCGCGACGTCAACCGCGACGGCAATCCGGAGGGGTCGAGTCGGCTCTTCGGGGTGCTTTGGGACGAAGACGCGGGCGACGTCTGGGTCGACACCGACCAGGACCTCGACTTCAGCGACGAGACCACGCTCGGCGAGTACGACGAGCATCCCGTGTTCGGCGTCTTCGGCACCGACGACCCGGATACCCCGGTGCGCGAGTCGGTGGGGTTCGGTGTACAGATCGACCGCGAGCGCGGCCGGGTGGCCCTCAACCTGGGGATTGCGTCACATGGCACGCTGGTGGTCGGGGCGGTGCTGGCCAGCCGGGGCCAAAGGGGGCGCTTCGACGGTGTCGCGCCGGGCGCGCAGCTGGTGAGCGTGGGCGAAGGCGGGTCCGCGTACGGGCAGACGGAAGCGACGATCGTCGCCGGACGCACATCCGACCTGGTCTACTTCGAGCAGAGTTCGAACATCACGCGCAACTACCTGCTGCGTGACGGCCGGCTGGTCCCCTCGGTGATCGCCGACCGCCTGGTGGAGCGGTACGGGGTCTCCATCTTCTCCCCCACCCACAACTTCCCCATCCTCGGCGCGATCGACGACATCGTGATGGGGCGGGGAGTCATCGGCATCGGCGGCCACGAAAGCAAGGACAACTTCTTCATGAACCACGGCGTGCGCGTCGAGCACGACGACAACCTGCTCATCACCGGCGGCTACGGCCCCATGGGAGACGGCACGCTGAAGCCCGACGTCATTTCGCCCTCCAACTACGTCAGCACGTGGCTGGGGTTCATCGAGGGACGCGCCATGGCCGGCCTCTTCCAGTTGCCGCCCGGCTACACGATCGCCGGCGGCACCTCGACGGCCACGCCCACGGCCACCGGAGCCGGCGCGCTCCTGATCAGCGCGGCGCGGCAGGCGGGCATCCCCATCGACCCGTACCGGCTCAAGTACGCGATCACGCGGGGCGCGCGCTGGGTGCCCAACATCGCGGCCTACAAGCAGGGCAACGGCGTGGTGAGCGTCGCGGGGGCGTGGGATATCCTGCAGCAGCTCGAGTCCGGGGCGCTGGCCGTCGACATCGAAGCGCGTTCCTCGGTGGTTACCCCGTACAGCCACCTCCTGCCCACCCCGCACGTGGGCTTCGGCCTTTACGAGCGGAGCGGCTGGAAGGCGGGCGAGCGCGGTGAGCGCACCGTCACCTTCTCGCGCACGTCCGGGCCCTCCGGCAACATGACTTTCGACGTCGGCTGGGAGGGCAACGACCATGGCACCTATTCGTCGCCGCTGACCGTCACCCTGCCGCTCAACACGCCGGTCGACTTCCCCGTGACCGTCACCCCGGCGGGGCATGGGGTACACACCGCGCACCTGACGCTCGACCACGACGACGTGGCCGGATACGCGCACCGTTCCCATGCAGCCATTGTGGCGCCCGAGCCCCTGAATTCGGCCAACGGCTACACGGCCAAGCAGGAAGCGGAGGTCCCGCGGCCGGGGCTCAAGAGCTACTTCTTCGACGTCCCGGAGGGTGTGACCGCGCTCAAGATCGACGTCGCGTGGGAGGAGCGGCCGGTCACCTTGGGCGTCTTCCGCCCCGACACCCGCGGCCAGCGCGGCGAGATGATCCGCAACGACGCCGGGGGAATCACGCAGGTGGTAGCGAACCCGATCGCGGGCACGTGGGAGGTGCGGCTGGGCGACATCGCCGATACGCGCACCTTCGACTGGGAGCAGGCCAGGGAGCACGAACCCGTGCCGCCCACGCCCGCAACGCTGACCGTGTCGGCGCTGGCGGCCGATGTTGAGGTGGTCTCGGCGGGGATGGCTGCCGACAACGGGGCCTCGGCGACCGCGGGGGCTGGGGTTGCGGGCACCGGAACGCACCAGGTGTGGATCACCAACCGGATGGCGTCCTTCACGGGTGGCGCGGTGAACACGCCGGTGGGGAGCGCGCGCCGCGAGTACAACTCGATCGCGCCCCTGGGCCAGCAGGTCTACGAGATCGAGGTGCTGCCAGGATCGTCGGCGCTGATGGTGCGGACGGAGGTGGAGCGGGACGCCGCCGGGGACGCCGCGGCCGGCGGAACATCCAGCGCCGACCTGGACGTCTACGTCTTCGACTGCACGGGGGACGAGTGCACCGGCGTGCGCGTGGACGGGGATCCCGTGGGCGATGAATCGGTGGTGGTGCACAACCCGGCGGCCGGAACGTGGAAGGTGGTCGTGGATGCGGCCAGCGCGACAGGAGACGTGTTCTACCAATACCTCGACGTCGTGTTCAACCCTGCCTACGGGACCGTCAGCGCCATTGACATGCCCCAGGAACGCGCGCCCGACGCGCGCTGGACGACCACGGCGCACGCCTGGACGGCCCTGGCGGCCCACGGCGAGGGCAGGGAGCCCTACCTGGCGTTGGTGGTGGAGGGGCACAGCGGCGCGACGCCCTACCGGGTGACGATCGGGGAAGTGCGATAGATGCGTTACATTCCCACTCATGAGAGTGGCGTTTCTGGGTCCACGAGGGACGTATAGCGAGGAAGCGGCGCTGCGGCACGCGAGCCACGCCTCGCAACTCGTGCCCTTCGGCACCATCGCGGCGGTGATCGCGGCCGTGCAGGATGGCGCGGCCGACCAGGCCGTCGTGCCGATCGAGAACAGTCTCGAGGGCGCCGTAACGCACACCACGGACCTGCTCATCCACAGCACGGACCTCCTCATCCACAGCATGGATCTGCGGATCTGCAGGGAGATCGTGCTCCCCATCCACCACTGCCTCCTGGTTCAGACCGGCTTCGCCCTCCCCCTCGTGCGCGCGGTGTATTCGCATCCGCAGGCGCTGGCGCAGTGCCGCGGCTACATCGCCGAGCACCTTCCCGAGGCCGAGCCCGTGGCATCCCTGAGCACCGCGGGCGCGGTCAGGGACATGGGGTCGAGCACCCGTCCCGCCGCGGCGATTACCAGCCGGCGAGCGGCCGAGATCTTCGGCGCGAAGATCTTCGATCACAACATCGAGGATTCCGCCAACAACAAGACGCGGTTCGTGGTGCTCGCCCCCCACGACGCCGAGCCGACGGGCCGCGACAAGACCTCCATCTGCCTCGACTTCGCGGAGGACGGGCCCGGCATCCTCCACGGCGCCCTGGGAGAGCTCGCCAGCCGCGGAATCAACATGCTGAAGATCGAGTCGCGCCCCGACAGGCGGAGCCTTGGCCGCTACATCTTCCTGATCGACATCGAGGGCCACCGCGAGGACGAAGTCGTCCGAGAGGCGCTGCGCGGCCTGCGCAATCGCGCCGCCCTGTTCAGGGTCCTGGGCTCCTACCCGCAGCCCGACACCCGCGAAAGTGCTTGACGTTCGGCGCAAACCGTTGTAGCTATCGTTCAACGACAACTCATCGAGACCGGCTGAGGGACAGGCCCTGTGAAGCCGGGGCAACCAGCGGGAAGTGGCATTCCCGCAAAGGTGCCAACTCCTGCGGCAGACCGAGTGTCCGGCGGACCATGTCCGGCGAACCCCGCGTCCGGCCGCAAAGATGAACCGCCCGCTGCTCTTCGGAGCGGTAGCCGGAAGTACAAGGGTGTCGAATCTCCGGAGTCGGATGAGCGGTCCAGACCCGGAGACCTGAACGATGCCCAGCTTCCCCGCCGGCCTCTCCTTCGTGCCGTACTCCACTTCGGCAACGCATTCGGCATCGGCCGTCCGCTCGACACCCGCTGTCCGCTCGAAGCCCGCTGCCGTCCGCTCGACACCCGCCGGCGTCCGCCCGCCGCCCGCCCTCCGCTCGACCCTCGCCACCCGCATCAACTTCGATCACCTCGGGCCGCGCACCGTGCCCATCGACTTCGAAGCGGTGGGCCCCGACCACGCACCCACGCTCGTGCACGCTTGCATCTCGGCCGGCCGCCATCTCGCCCCGACGTCCGCCCA
>VYAQ01000220.1 GCA_009844885.1 Gemmatimonadota bacterium | reverse complement strand
TAACGGCGAAGCGCTGCGTGGCCGACCTGCCGCCCGGATCCGTCGCCACGATGGGGATGGTCCCGGTGCCGACGCGCTGGGCCGTGATCGTCAAGGTCGTACCCGTCATCGCCGCCGAGGCTACTGTGGGGTCGGAGGTTCCCGCCATGTAGGCCAGGGGATCCCCGCTCGGATGTCTGAAGTAGGTATCCATCTCGACCGTCAGTTCCTCACCGACATCCAGGGACGCGTCGTCCACCGTGCCCACCGTCTCCGGGCCCTGACCGGTCCGGCCCACGCTGACCCGTGCCGTCTGCGTGGCCGAAAGACCATCGGAGTCGGTGGCCGTAATCGTCACCGTGGCCTGACCCGTCGCAACCCCGGTCAGCTGAACCATGTTGCCGGAGCCCGTGGCGATGACCACCCGCGTGTCGGAGGAGGTCGCGCTGAAGACCAGACTGCCGTCGTCGGGGTCCTGGAAGTAGGGGTCCGGGTACAGCGTATTCGTCCGTCCGCTCTCGACGTTCTGCCCCGGAATCGCGCCTGTGGCAACCGGGCCGGATCCCGGCCCGACGACGACGATCCGCGCATTGTGGGCCGTGGAACGGCCGTCCGGATCCGTAGCGGTCACCGAGAGCGTGGTCTCGCCGGTCGACACGCCCCGGACCGTCACCCGGGATCCCGACGCCGAGGCCGTGGCGACCGTGCTGTTGCCCGTCGTGGCACGGTACTGAAGCGCATCTCCGTTAGGATCACGGAAGTACAGGGACACGCTCAGGGTGCGCTCGACGCGTTCGCTGATGGTCTGATCCGGGATGGTTCCGACTGGAAAGGGCGCACCTCCGCCCTGGCCGACGACCTTGAGCTGTGATGTCATTGTGGCCATGAGACCTTCCGGGTCGGTAGCGATCAGGGTAAGCGTGGTCTCTCCGGCTGTCACGCCCGTCAGCGTCAATGTGGTGCCCGAGACGGAGGCGCGGGCGATCCCTGGATCGGCGGTGGTGCCGGTGTGGGTCAGCGGGTCCCGGTCGGGATCGGAGAAGTAGCGCGAGATCGGGAAGGTCAGGTTCTCGTCCCTGGAGATTGTGAGCTCCGGGAACCTCCCGACCGCGGTCGGCGCCTGGTTGGCAACGGTCACGGTGAAGGTCTGCTCGACGGTGAAGTCGTCGGTATCGGTGGCGGTCACGGTTACATCGGCGATGCCCTTGTCCCTGGCCCGCAGCGTGAGTGTGCTCTCCCGAACCGAGACCCTGACGACGCGGTCGGATGAGGTGGCGGCGTACTCCAGACGGTCGCCGTCCGGGTCGGCAAAGTGCAGAGACAGGTCGATCGTGCCCGGCGCTCCCAGGCCGATGGTCTGCTCGGGGATGGGGGTGATCACGGTCGGCGCCCGGTTGACCACTGTGACGGTGAAGCTCTGACTTGCCGAAAGGCCGGCGGGGTCGGTGGCGGTAACGGTCAACTCGGCTTCTCCCTGCGCTCCGGTCTTCATCACGAGCATGGCGTCCTCGACCTCGGCCACCACCACACTGCTGTCCGTCGTTTCGGCCGCGTATGTGAGCGCGTCGGCGTCGGGATCGCTGAAGTACGGGCCCAACTCAAGCGGCACTGTTTCGCGCTTGTAGAGCGACTGCGCGGGAATCTCGTCGGCGACCACCGGGCCCCGGTTGGGCACGGTGACCAGGAAACGCTGCTCGGCGCTCAGGCCCTCCTGGTCGGTGGCGGTGACCGTCACCGTCGCCTCGCCCTGCCCGACGGCGGTGATTGCCAGCGTGCCCGCAGCAGCCGATACCTCCAGTGCCACCACGCCGCTGTCCGATGCCTCGGCGTCCCAGGTCAGCACGTCACCATCGGGATCGGTGAAGTGCCGCGCCAGGACCAGCGTGTCGGCCTCGTCCTTGAAGAGCGTCCGGTCTGGAATCGTGTCAGCCACGATGGGTGGGCGGTTCGGAACGGTCACCTGGAAGCGTTGCTCCGCCGACAGCCCCTCGTCGTCGGTGGCGGTCACCGTCACCTCCGCGTTGCCTTTGGCGAGTCCCGCCACCACGACCCTGTTGCCCGTCACCTCCGCCGACACTACCGCGCTGTCCGACACGGCAGCCGCATAGGAGAGCGGGTCCCCGTCCGGGTCCGTGAAGAACGGAGCCACATCGACCGTGTCGGCACGACCGGCGTCCACGATCCGCGCGGCGATTGAGTCGACCGGTACCGGGGGCCGGTTGGGCACCGTTACGACGAAACTCTGCGTGGCCGAGAGGCCGCCCGGATCCGTCGCCGTGACGGTCACCACCACGTCCCCTTTCGCCACCGCCACGATGGTGACCGTGGCCGCTTCCACCGCGGTCGTCAGCCGGCTCGAGTCGGAGACCGCCACCGCGTAGTCGAGCCCCTGCCCGTCGGGCTCGCTGAAAAACCCCGTCACGTCGAGCGTGGCCGAGTCGCCCACCATCAGCTCGCGGTCGGGGATTGTCCCAACGGCCGTCGGCGGCCGGTTCGGCACGACCACGCGGAAACTCTGCTGCGCCTTCAGCCCTGTCGGATCGGTCACGATCATCGTCACCAGCGCGAGGCCCGGCGACACGGCCGTGACCGTCACCGTGCTGCCCGTCGCCACCGCGGTGGCCACCGCGGGGTCCGAGCTCACGACCCTGTGATCGAGCATCTCCCCGTTGGGGTCGTCGAAGCACAGGCTGACCGTAACCGACTCGCCCACCGTGATCGTCTGCTCGGGGACCGACCCGCACAGCTCCGGCGGTTGTGGGTTATCGCAGGCGAAGACCCAGGCCGCAGCCAGCAGGACACAGGCCACCACGTAGCGACACTGCGTTGGTGTCCATGAAGTCATGGCCAAAGCTAATGTCGTGCCGTAAACGCGACACCAGCAGCGGACGGGTGGCCGTTACGCGATTATCCGCGTGACATGGATCTACCGCCGACCCCGCGGGCGTGTCTGTTGGGGCGGTCGCTGCAGCTCGCCCGGCGGCTGCTCGGCGCCCGGAATCACCCGCACAACGTTGCCGTCCTCGTCGATCATCACGACCGGCCCGCCCACGAAGTCCCCGTGCAGGTAGACCGTGGGGACCGGCCCGGCGATGTCGGCGGCGTCTCCGGAGGCCAGCGTGAACGAGTCCGTGAGAGACGTGTTGACGCTGTATCCCATGTCCGCCAGCGCCTGGACGGTGATCGCGCTCAAGGGATTGGTCGCCCCACTCCGCAGGCTGGGCGTCATGATTTCAAGGCCCAGAACCGACTCCCTCCAGTGGGCGGTGTCATCGCTGCTCTGAACAGGCACCTTGGCGCCTGAATAGCCTCTGCCTCCGGCGGCGTTGAAGGCGGCGACGGCGCGCGTGCCGGTGAAGTGCGGGTCGGACGTGCCCCGAACCAGCCCCGACCAGCTGGATGTCTGGCCGATGCCGAGTATATGTCCGATCTCGTGGAGTGCCACGGACGTCAGAAGACCAAGGCGCTCAAGTTGGTCGAGGTCGGCGCTGTCGAAGACGATGACTCCGATGGCCGGCGTATTGCTTCCCGTACGGGTTGCGCACAGTCCGGCGCTCGCCGCAACGCTCGGCGATTCCGACCCATCGATTTCGCCTGCACCCACGGCAATCACGATGTCGTCCACGAATGTGCCGACGGATACGGTGTAGCTTACTCCCCTGAGCGTGCACGTGAAGGCCGAGTTGGCGGTCGCATCCGCAAAATCCGTGGCGGACAGTATGGACTCCCAGCGCGCAGCTGCACCGTCCACCGCGGTCCTCACGGCCGACGTGGCGGAGGATAGGTACTCGATGCTCAGGCTGAAGCCGCCGCTCCCGCGGCGGTTGATGACTCTGAGCTGTGAGGTCTGCGTGGCCGTGAGACCTCCGGGGTCGGTGGCCGTCAGCGTCAGCGTCGTCTCGCCTACGGTCACACCTGTCACGGTTAATGAGGCGCCCGAGACTGAGACGCGGGCGATCGCGGGATCCGCGGTGGCCGCGGAGTAGTTGAGGGCATCCCCATCCGGATCGGAAAAGTAGCCCGAGATTCGAAGCGTCCGGTTCTCGTCCCGGACGATCGTGAGGTCCGGGAGCCGCCCGACCGCAGTCGGCGCCCGATTGGCTACGGTCACGGCGAAGCTCTGCTCGGCCGTGAGGCCGCCGGGATCGGTCGCGGTCACGCTCACTCGGGTCGTGCCCTTCGCCCTCGCGCGCAGAGTGACGGTGGTTCCTCGAACGGTAACGCCGACCACGGTGCTCGAACTCGCCCTCGCCATGTAGGACAGTGCGTCACCGTCGGGGTCGGCGAAATGGGCCGAGAGGTCGATCGTGGTGGGTTGCCCGGATCGGATGGTCTGTTCCGGGATCGGATCGGTCGCGGTCGGCGCGCGGTTGGGAACCGTGACGGTGAAGCTCTGGCTGGCCGAAAGGCCGCCGGGATCGGTGGCGGTTACGGTGATTGTGGCCTCGCCCCGTGCTTCGGCCTCGATGGTCAGCAACGTTCCCGCGACGACGGGTCGGGCCACGCCGCTGTTGGTCGTCTCGGCCGTGTACGTGAGGACATCGCCATCGGGGTCGCTGAAGTGCGAGCCAAGGTCCAGTGGCGCGGTCTCGCTTTGGTACAGCGTCTGCGCGGGGATCTCCTCCGCGACGACCGGCCCCCGGTTGGGCACGGTGACCAGGAAACTCTGCTCCGCGGCCAGCCCCTCGGGGTCGGTCGCGGTCACCGTCACCGTCGCTTCGCCCTGCCCAACGGCGGTGATTGCGAGCGTGCCCTGCGCGGACGACACGTCGAGCGCCACCACTCCGCCGTCCGACGCCTGGGCACCCCAGGTCAGCCCGTCACCGTCGGGATCGGTGAAGTACCGCGCCAGAGCGAGCGTGTCGGCCTCGTTCCTGAAGAGCGTCCGCGCCGCGATCGTGTCGGCCACCAATGGCGCCCGGTTCGGAACGGTCACCGCAAAACGCTGCTCCGCCGAAAGTCCTTCGTCGTCGGTGGCGGTCACGGTCACCTCCACTTCGCCCTTCGCGCGCGCCGTCAAGACCACTGCACTCCCCGTCACCACCGCCGACACCAGCGTGCTGTCCGACATGGCGGCCGCGTAGGCAAGCGAGTCACCGTCCGGGTCCATGAAGAAGGGGGACACATCGACGGTGTCGGCGCTACCGACCTCCACCACCCGCGCGGCAATCGAATCAACCGGGACCGGCGGCCGGTTGGGCACCGTCACGAGGAAGCTCTGGGTGGCCGAGAGACCACCCGGATCCGTCGCCGTCACGGTCACCACAACATCGCCCTTGGCATCCGCCACAATAGTCAACACGGTGCCTTCCACCGCGGCCGTCAGCCGACTCGAGTCCGAAACCGCTACCGCGTACCCGAGTCCCTGTCCGTCGGGCTCGCTGAAGTACCCCGATACGTCGAGGGTGGCCGAGTCTCCGACCATCAATTCACGGTCGGGGATCGTGCCCACGGTCGAAGGCGGCCGGTTCGGCACCACTACCCGGAAGCTCTGCTGCGCCTTCAGTCCCGTCGGGTCGGTCGCGATCATCGTCACAACGGCGACGCCTGGTGACACTGCCGTGACAGTCACCGTGTTGCCCGCCGCGACCGCGGTGGCCACCCCGGGGTCCGAGCTCACGACCGTGTGCGCGAGCATCTCCCCGTTGGGGTCGTCGAAGCACAGGGTCACGGTAGCCGACTCTCCCGCCGTGAGCGTCTGCTCGGGGACCGACCCGCACGGCACCGGTGGCTGCGGGTTATCGCACGCGAGGACCCAGGCCGTGGCCACGACGGCGAGCGCCGCAGCCCAGCGAGATTGCGTTGGCCGAATCGCTCGCTCAGCTCCCGGGGTCGTGCGTGAAGTCGTTCTCGGTCTTGCGACGGATGCGGACGGGGTCCATCCCCTCTTCGGCGATTGTTACCTCGCCAACGACGCGGTAGGTGCCCGCGGGTGCGGGGCCGGGGGTTCCGTCTTCGCGGTCCGCAAGGTCCTGGTAGCCGCAGATCGCGTCCTCGTCCGGCGTCGTCGGCTCCTTTCGGGTCCCGGGAACCCGCACCCACCCGGTGCCCTTTCTGATCTGCCATTCGGTCCAGTGGATCGTCTGTATCCCAAGATTACTGGCGAACACGTTCACTAGCTGCAGGCTGAAGCATCCGCTGAGCTGTATCGTCCCCCGCAAAGCCGTGACCACCCCAATTTCATTGATCGACAGCCCCTCCCACACCGCATAATCCTCCGCCGCAACCACCACATCCACTTCCTGCGCAACCGAAAGCCCCTCCGGATCGCTGGCCGTCACCATCAGCGTCACCATCTGTACGCCTTCTTCGCCCGCCGACACGCCGGTGGTGGTCACCATGGCACCATCGACGGAGGCCGTAGCGATCGCCGCATCCGAGGTCGCCGCGGAGTATGTCAGCTCGTCGCCGTCCGGGTCGCTGAAGTACGCGGACACGTCGAGCACCACCGCGCTGTCCACGATCACGTCGTGGGCGGGAATCGAGTCGGGCGCCTCCGGGGCGCGGTTCGCGGGCGGCTGTACGGTGACCGAGACTTCCTGCGTGACGGTCAGTCCTTCCGGGTCGCTGGCCGTCACGGCCACCGTCGCGCTGCCCGCCATCATGGCCGCGAGCTGCACAGTGTCACCCATCGCCAACGCTTCGACGACGTCCGTGACCGAACTGACGGCTTCGTAGCTGAGCTCATCGCCGTCAGGATCCGTGAAGTACATGGACACGACGAGCCTGACGGTGTCGCCGACATTGAGAGTCTGCGCGTCGATGGAGCCGGCTATCTCGGGTGCCCGATTGGGCTGTTCGACCGTCACCGTGAAGGCGAATTCGGCGGAGAGGTCCCCGGTATCCGTGGCCGAGACCGTCACGGTGGTGCTACCGACCGCCAAGGCCTCGACCGTCAACGTGGACTCGGAGACCGAGGCCGTCGCCACGGCCGCGTCCGAGCTGGTCGCGGCGAAGGTGAGCGCGTCTCCGTCGGGGTCGGTGAACAACCCGGCGACATCGGTGGTCAGCGTATCGCCGACGTTGAGGGTCTGGTCCTCCACCGTCCCGGTGACCGTTGGCGGGCCATTCACCGCCTCCACCGTGACCGCCATCGTCTGCGTGGCGGTCAGGCCACCGGGGTCGCGAGCCGTGATCGTGATGGTCGCGCTGCCAGCGGCCTCACCCGTCGTGGTCACCTGGCTGCCCGAAACGGTGGCGGTCGCCACGCTGGCGTCTGAGGTGGCGGCCGCGTAGGTGAGCGCGTCACCATCGGGGTCGTTGAAGTTCGACGCGACGTTCGTCGTGACCGAGGCTCCGACGGCGATGGTAATCGCCCCGATCGAGCCGACCGGAAGAGGTGCCCGGTTCTGCGGCGCCGGCGGATCAACTGGTGGAACCGTCGTCGTGCCGCCGTCTCCGCCGCACGAGGCGGCCAGGGCTACCGTGGCAAGGGCTGCGAACAGACTCGTGGTCTTGCGAAGGTGCGTCATGCGACAATTCCGGTTGGTATGCGACAATTTCGGACTTTAATACGACAATTTCGGACGACGATCCGACCATTCGGGCGACCGCCGAATCGATCCGCGGAGAAAAATTCTACCGCGCCTCGCGCGCGCAGGGCAACCCGGGGCTCACCCCGGCGCCTCTTCGT
>VYAQ01000324.1 GCA_009844885.1 Gemmatimonadota bacterium | reverse complement strand
GGCATCGGGTGTGGGGTGGAGCTGGCTGGCGGCATCGGTCTTCGGGGTAGCCGCCGCCTGCACGCCGCCCCCGCCGAGCCCCCGCCCGCGGGCGCCTTCGCGTTCGGCGTCTACGGGGACGGCCCCTACTTCTTCTGGGAGAACGGACGGTATCGGCGACTGCTCGCGGACGTCACGGCCTCCGATCTCGAGTGGTTCGTGCACATCGGCGACCTCCTGTGGACTCCCTGCTCGGACGAGGCGTTCCGCGAGCGCCGGGCGTCCCTGGATGCGCTGGAACTCCCGGTGGTCTACACGCCCGGGGACAACGAGTGGACCGACTGTCACGAGGAGGCACCCGGCGGCTATGACACGCTGGAAGCGCCTAGCCTCCCTCCGGCGCGTCTTCTTCGACGATCCGCACACCAGCCTGGGCGGGCGTCCGATGCAACTCCTTTCGCAGGCGGCGACGCCGGACTACGCCGATTTCCCCGAGAACGCGCGCTGGAGCCGGGGCGGCTTCGTCTTCGCCACGACCCATATCGTCGGGTCCGCGAACGGAACGCTGGTTTTCGAGGGGCGCACCCCCGCGCACGACGCCGAGGTGCTGCGCCGCACGGAAGCCGCGGTGGCGTGGCTGGACGGGACCTTTGCCGCGGCACGCGCCGACAGCGCAGCGGGGGTCGTGATCATCGCCCACGGCAACGTCGCCCTGGAGACAGGAGGTACGTGGGGCGAATGGGGATCCGAGCCCTACGAGCCGTTCGTGACCGCGCTCGAGAAGCAGGTCGCGGGCTTCCCGGGACCGGTCCTGTTCGTCCACGGGGACTCGCACGAGCACCGGGTCGACCAGCCGCTCCGCGACAGCGCGGGCGTGGTCCACGCCAACTTCACCCGCCTGGAGACCTTCGGCTCGCCGGACATCGGCTGGGTGCGCGTGGTGGTCGACACCGTCGGAGGGCGTTTTCTGGAGTTCGAGCCGCGACTCATGCGCGGCTGGTTCTAGCGTCGCTTCGCGTACTGGCCCCCCCCTCTCCCCCCGCTTACTTTCCAGCCATGCCGATCTACGAGTACACCTGCGGGGACTGCGGCCTCGACTTCGAACGCCTCGTCCTCGGCGGCCGCACCCCGTCCTGCCCGGAGTGCGCGAGCGAGAACCTGGTGCGGCGCCTGTCGCTGCCGCGCGTCAAGTCCTCGACCACGCGCGAGATGGCGATGCGCGCCGCCAGAAAGCGCGACGCGGGCCAGGCGCGGGACCGGATGCACGAGCGCATCCGGTATGAAGAGAGCCACGACCGGCACGGCTGAGCCTTGAACCCGGCGACATGAGCGGCGAGCAGCCGTCCCCGGGACTCAGCAGGCGGCTGGGGCTGCTGGGGCTGACCGCGACCGGCATCTGCGCGATGCTGGGTGCCGCGATCAACATCATCCCGATCATGCTGCAGCGGAACGTCCCGGGGATTGGGCCCCACGTCCTGCCCTCGTACCTCTTTGCCGCGATTCCGGCGCTGGTGGCCGCGCTCGCCTACGCAAGCCTGTCCTCGGCCATGCCGCGGGCGGGCGGCAGCTACATCTACGTGAGCCGCTCGCTCAGCCCCTACTGGGGTTTCGTGGCGAGCTTCTCGCAGTGGTTCGGGCTCTCGATCGCGATCGGCGTCGTGTCCTACGTGCTCATCCCGTTCCTGAGGGACATTGCCGATGCCGTGGGATGGGCGGGAACCGCGGAGGCGCTCGACACCGGTCCGATCCGCGTCGGTCTCGCGCTCGCGTTCCTGTGGACGTTCGTGATCGTGAACCTGCGCGGCCTCGGCGTGTACCAGGTCACGCTCGTGCCGATGATGTTCCTCATGTTCGCGCTGGGCAGCGTGGTCATCGTGGCCGGCTTCCTGTTCGATCACGGCGACTTCGGCGCGGCGCTGATGGCCACCGAGGGACGGGCCGTCCCGCCCGAACCCGCGGCTCCCTTCCGCATCGGCACCTTCCTCGCGGCCGCCGCGCTGCTCTTCTCCAGCTTCATCGGCTTCGACTCCATCGCCCAGGCGGGTGGGGAGGCGCGCAACCCGGGCCGCAATCTGCCCCTCGCGACGGGGCTCGCGGTCGTTACGGTGGGCGCGTTCTACCTCCTCTTCACGGCCGCGATCTATCACGCGGTCCCGTGGAGCTTTGTGGCCCAGGAGGCGCAGCTCCGCGACCTCACCGCTCCCGGCCTGCTCGGCTATCTGTTGCCGACGGGCTGGACGGTGGCGATCGTCGCGGGGGCGGCCGTGGCGCTCATCAACGACCTGCCCGCCATGCTGCTCGCCGTTTCGCGCCTCGTGTTCGCGTGGGGCGAGGACGGGATCTTCCCACGCGCTGTCGCAAGTGTGAACGCGCGCTGGCGGACCCCGCACACGGCGCTCGTGGCGAGTGGCCTGATGGCGACGGTGGGCATCCTGGGCAGTCACCTGGCCGGCGATTTCTTCCTGGGGATCGACATCCTCGTTACTGCGATGCTGGTGAACTTTCTCCTGATGTGCCTGTCGCTGCTGAACCTGGCGCGGCGCAACCCGGAACGCGCGGCCCGGATGCAGGTCCTCAAGGCCCGCGCGGGCCAGCTCGTGGTGGGGACGGCGGGCGTCGTTCTGCTCACCGTCTTCCTGGGCGTCCACATCAACAAGGATCTGAGCGCCGACGTGAGCGCCTGGTACTTCCACTCCACCTGGGTGTGGTTCGGCGTGATGGCCATCGCCTCGGCGATCTTCTTCGTGCGCGTTGCGCGGATGCGGAGGGAGGGCGCGGACACGGGCGCCCTCTTCCGGGAGCTGCCGCGCGGTTGATGACGGGCCGGACCGAGGGCCCCTCTCGGCGATGAAGGTGGAGCGCGCACCGCTGGGCCCGGGACTCGAGGTGTCCCGCGTCCTGACCGGACTCTGGCAGGTTGCCGACCAGGAGCGGAGCGGGCGGGCGCTCGATCCGGATGCCGCCTCGCGGGCCCTCGACCCGCACGCCGACGCGGGCCTCACCAGCTTCGACATGGCGGACCACTACGGCTCCGCCGAAGTCATCGCGGGGCGGCTGGCGGCGCGCCGCGGCGATGTCCAGCTCCTCACCAAGTGGGTGCCCGAACCGGGCCCTGCGACCCCGGACGCGGTGGCCGCCGCGGTGCAGCGCGCCATGAAGCGGCTGGGGACCGACCGTATCGATCTGCTGCAGTTCCACCCGTGGAGCTACGCGGATCCGAGCTGGCTGGACAATCTCTTCCTGCTCGCGGAGCACCAGGCGGCGGGCCGGATCCTTCACCTCGGCCTCACCAACTGCGACGCCGTCCACCTCGACATGGCGATCCGGAGCGGCGTCCCCATCGTGTCCAACCAGGTGTGCTTCTCGCTGGTCGACCGCCGGGCGGCGGGCGCCATGTTGCGGGTCTGCCGGGAGCACGGCGTGAAGCTGCTCGCCTACGGGACGCTGGCGGGCGGCCTGCTCAGCGACCGCTGGCTGGGGCGCACGGAGCCGGCGATCGACGAATCGCTGACCTGGTCGCAGATGAAATACCGTCGCTTCGTCGACCACGCGGGCGGGTGGGACCGGTTCCAGGCACTGCTGCAGACGGTGCGCGGGATTGCGGATCGGCTCGGTGTCTCCATGGCCAACGTAGCCTGCCGCCATGTGCTCGATCAGCCCGCGGTGGCCGGGATCATCGTGGGTGCCCGGCCCGGCGAACGGAGCCACATCGAGGACAACCTCCGGCTCTTCCGATTCGCGCTGGACGCCCGGGCGCGCCGGGAGCTGGAAGCGGCCTGCGAGGCGCTCGACCCGATCCCCGGCGACTGCGGCGACGAGTACCGCCGACCCCCCTTCCTGACCGCCGCGGGGGACCTCAGCCACCATGTGACGCACTTTCCCGCGCCCTGGCCGGCCACCTCCAGCCACGGGGCCACGCGGGTTTCCACGGGGACGCCCTGGGAAGCGCTGGCTGGGTACAGCCGCGCAGTGCGGAGGGGCAACCGGATTCACGTGTCGGGCACCACCTCGAACCACGGCGGCCGGCTCATCGGCGGACGCGATGCGGCAGCCCAGACCCATTTCATCATCGACAAGATCGACGGGGCGCTGCAATCGCTGGGCGGGTCGCTGGAGGATGTCGTGCGCACCCGGGTCTTCATTCGCGACGGCGTGGACTGGGAGCCGGTGGCGCGGGCCCACGGCCTTCGCTTCGCCCACATTCGCCCCGCGAACACGCTCGTGCGCGCGAACACGGTAGGCGACGACCTTCTCGTCGAAATCGAAGCGGACGCGGAGCTCTCGTGAAGCCGCCTAGCGCGCGGCGCCCACGCCCCCGTGTGATCCTGTTCGACCTGCTGTCGGCGCTGCTCGACTCGTGGTCGCTGTGGGACGACATCGCGGGGGGCCGCGCCCAGGGGCGCCGCTGGCGCATGGAATACCTGAAGCTCACCTATGCCGTGGGCGCCTACGTTCCGTACCTGGACCTCGTAACCGACTCGGCGGAGGCGGTGGGTCTGCCCGGCTGGGCCGCGCACGAGATGGAAGCCCGGTGGGATGAACTCGCGCCGTGGCCGGGTGCCGGCCAGGTGCTGCGCCGGCTGGCGGAGGACAACCGGCTGGGCGTCGTGACCAACTGCTCCGAAGCGATGGGGCAGCGGGCGGCCGACCTGGTGGGCGCACCCTTCGAGGCGGTGGTTACCGCCGAGTCCGTGGGCTTCTACAAGCCGGACGCGCGCATCTACGCGGCCGGCACGAAGGCGTTGAACGCTGCGCCCGACGAGGTGCTGTTCGTGGCCGGGTCTCCCTTCGACGTCGTTGGAGCGGACGCAGCCGGCCTCACGGTGGTGTGGCACAACCCGGCCGGCCTGAGCTCGCCCGCCGCGGAAGCGACTGCCGGCGCCGTCTTCGACGACCTGCGGGAGCTGTCATTGCTGCTGGCGTGAATGCCGATTGGGCTTACCTTCACTCTCTGCCCCGGGTTTCTCACCGCCCCGGGCTTCCCCGGAGAAGGTTGACCCCGATGTCCGCTCGCCGCCGCCTGCCCCTGCCGCTCCTTTTTCTGCCCCTGTGGCTCCTGCTTCTGCCCCTTGCCGCCTGCATGCCGGAGCCGACGCTGGAAACCGATGCCCAGAAGGCCAGCTACGGCATCGGCCTGAACATGGGACGGTCGCTCGTCGACGTGATCGAACACGTGGACCTGCCCGCGCTGATGAAAGGACTCAACGACGGCCTCGGAGACCTGGATCCCGCGTTGTCGCACGAGGAAATCCAGACTGCCATGACGGCCTTCAGCGACGCGGTCCAGGCCGCTGCCGCGGAGGCGGGCCGAGCGGAGGGCGATGCGTTCCTCGCGACCAACGGGGCCCGGGAAGGGGTGGTCACCACGGAATCCGGCCTGCAGTACGAGGTGCTGGAGGAGGGCGGCGGCCCGGGGATCGAATCGGGCCAGCTCGCCGTTCTGCACTACCGGGGCACGCTCCCCGACGGGACGGTCTTCGATTCCTCCTACGACGACGACCCGGCCACCGACGACCAGCCGGCCAGCTTTGGCGTCGACAACGTCATCCCGGGCTTCTCCGAGGCGCTCAAGCTGATGGCGGTGGGCGGCCGCATCCGGGTGGTGATCCCCAGCGGGCTGGCCTATGGCGAGGCCGGAGCGCCACCCAACATCGGTCCCAACCAGGTACTCATCTTCGAGATCGAGTTGCTGGGCGTGCAGTAGGCTCGAGGCGCACGCGCGCCATCACGGCTCACGCCCGCCGCCCGGCCAGCAGGTAGAAGACGAGTCCGGCGCCGATGACCACCGGTGCCATCGCGGCCTCGGCCGGCCGGTCGATCGCAATGTACACCAGGGTCCACAGCGTCAGCCCGATGTAGACGAGCGGCGTCACCGGGAACCCCCACGCACGGTATGGCCGCGGCGTATCGGGTTCCCGCACGCGCAGGACGAGCACGCCGGCCACCGCCAACAGGCTGTTCAGCCCGAGGGTGAACCCGGCGAAGACGAGGATGGACTCGAACGAGGCCGTGACGATGAAGGCGAGCGTGAGCAAGGCCTGGGTCGCGATCGCAATCGCCGGGATCCCGTGCCGATTCACCCGGCTCAGCCGCCGGAAGGCGCTGTAGTCCTCGCCGATCACCTGAAGCACGCGAGGTCCGGCCATGACCATCGCGCTGACCGTTGAGATGAGCAGCGTGGCCAGGGTGACGCCCATGATCGCCGCCCCCATGGGCCCGAACACGTGCATCGCGGCCACGTAGCCGACCTCCAGCCTCCCCTCCAGCTCGGCCATCGGGGCCGCGCGCAGGAAGGCGTAGTTCAGGGCGGCGTAGAGCACCATCACGAGCAGCGTGCCGGCGCCGAGCACCCGGGGCAGGGTGCGGCCGGGGTTGCGCACCTCTCCCGTGAGATAGGTGGCCGCGTTCCAGCCGGTGTAGGCGTAGGAGACGTAGATGAGCGACACCGCGAAAGCGCCGCTGAAGACGAGCGCGCCGTCGCCGGGGGCGGGCAGCAGCGACACGGTCTGCGGCGCGTCGACCATGGTGGCGGCGGCGACGCAGAAGGCGGCGATCAGCACGACCTTCACCGTGGTGAAGGAGCGCTGAAGGAAGCTGGAGTTGCGGTGGGTCGTGGCATGGACCCAGGTGAGCGCGACGACCAGTCCCGCGCCGAGCCAGGTGGGCGACAGGGTGGGGAACACCGAGGCGAGGTAGGTCCCGAAGGTGATGGCGGCCAGGGCCGTCGGGGCCGCAAAGCCGATCGTGGCGGAGATCCAGCCCGAGATGAACCCCGCGACCGGATGGTAGATCCGCGACAGAAAGGTGTATTCGCCCCCCGACCGGGGGATGGCCGCGCCGAGTTCGGCGTACGAGATCGCGCCGCAGAAGGCCGCAACGCCACCGACCACCCAGAGGAGCAGCAGGGGGAAGGTGGACTGCAGGTCGAGCAGCTGGAATCCCAGGCTGGTGAACACGCCCGTGCCGATCATGTTGGCGACCACTACCGACATGGCTGCGTAGGGTCCGTAGCCTTCCGCGCGCGCGCCTTTCATTGCCGCGGCACCTCCCGAGTTGCGAGATTGCGGTGTGAAGAAGCTACCCATTGTCGGAGTCATGGGCTCGGGCGCCCGCGCGCACGCCGATCTCGCCGAGCCGCTGGGCCGCCGCCTGGCCGCGCTGAGGGTCCACCTCCTGACGGGGGGCGGACGCGGGGTCATGGCCTCGGTCTCGCGTGCCTTCGCCGAAGTCGAGGGGCGCGCCGGGCTGGTGATCGGAATCCTCCCGCACCTGGAAGCGGACGGCGGGCCCGCCTCGCCCCCGGGATACCCCAACCGCTGGGTCGAGCTGCCCGTCCGCACGCAATTGGGGAAGGAGGGCGCGGAGCCGGATTCCCGCAACCACGTCAACGTGCTCACCTCGGATGTGGTCGTGGCCCTGCCCGGCAGCTTGGGCACGGCCTCGGAGGTCGATCTGGCCATCCGCTACGGCCGGCCCCTGATTCTGCTCGGCGATCTCGAGCGGGCACGGAGCCTGCCCCGGCCGGTCGCCACCGCCTCGACCGTCGACGAGGTCATCGCATTCGTGAGGCGCTCCCTGCTCGCCGCGGACCGGCCCGGCTCCGTGCCCGAGGCCAGCCCGCCGCCCGCGTCCCAAC
>VYAQ01000115.1 GCA_009844885.1 Gemmatimonadota bacterium | reverse complement strand
TGGGAGATCGAGGCGGCGGTCAGGGACGCGGTTGATGCGGCGGGCGGGGCGGGCGAGGCGGCAGACGGGGCAACTGCAGGCGCCACCGCAGGTCGGGCAACCGCAGGCGGGGCGACCGCAGGCCGGGCGGTCGAGGCCGTGCCGGCGGCGGACCGATGAGCCGGCGGCCGCGGCGCATGGTCGTCCCCGCGTTTCCGCGGCAAATCCAGGGACACCGGCATAGGCGAAAGGGACAGGGCGAGGGCGACGGGACGGCGTTGGGGGGCAACGGGACAGCTGGAGGCAATGGGACAGCCCATTGTCGCGTTGCGTCAGGGTGCGGCTGGCGGTTTGGTCGGAACCGGCACGATGAGTGAAAACGGGTGGGACCGATTCCGTTTTGAGTCGAAAAGTGGCGATACCGGTGCCACGATGTGTTCTTACACCGCCTCCCGCCCGAACACCGTCACCCGCCACAGGAATCCGTCGCGCAGGTATCGCCGCGACAGCCCGTTGCGTTCCAGCACCGCCGCGACCTCGTCAGGGTCGTGGACGAAGACACGGAAGGGGTGCCTGCGCAGCCGCTGGATCAGGTTCACGAGCGCGACCCCGGCGCGTATGAACCAGGTCCGCCGCGGGAAGACCAGGCCGAGCGCACGCCGCGCGAGCGGGGCCGCCGCGCCGAGCATCGCGGGCATGTCCGGGTAGCAGCAGACCACGCGGTCCAGGGTGACCATGTCGGCGGGTTCGATCTCCGCGGCCCGTTCCACGAAGTCGCCCTCGAGGTACTGCACGCGGTCCGCGTAGCCCCGCGTCTCCGCTTCGGCACGCGCCGCGGCAAGGTAGGCGGGGGAAGCATCCGCGCTGGTGCCGCCGTCCGCACCGCGGTCCATGAGCTCGTGCTGAATGGCGCCGACGCCGCCGCCAACGTCGAGAAAGGTGCGCCCTTCGACGCCGCCCGCCGCCACCGCTTCAATCAGCCGCCGCGTCACGCTGCCCGGGCCCTTGCGCCGGTACTGCCTCAGCTGACGTTGCGCCATCCTGTGGCCGAACATGTCCTCGATGCCGCGGCACTGCGCGCAACAGCTCATGAGCCCGACCCCGGGCCGCGGGGAGCCGCCGTCCGTCCCATCAGCAACACGCCCACCGCCAGCACCGTGGCCGCCCCGATCACGTTGTGCCACAGGAACGACACGTCGGGCGCGCCGAAGGTCACCGCCGCCACCGCGCCCATCCCCGCGATCAGGCCCACAAACGCGCCGACCCCCCGCGCCCGCGACACCATGGCCAGCAGGAACACACCCAGGATCGAGCCGTAGAAGAACGACCCGAACCGGTTCACGACCTCGATCAGCGAGCCCAGGCTGACCGCGTATACCGCGACTGCGCACGCAAACACCCCCCAGAACGCGGTTGCAACCTTGGACACCCTGAGGTAGTGCGCGTCGCTCGCCTCCGGCCGGAACCAGCGGCGGTAGAAGTCGATGATGCTCGTGGTTGAAAGCGAGTTCAGCTCGGAAGAAATGCTGGACATGGCGGCCGCGATGATGGCCGCGATGAAGAGCCCGGCAAGGCCGATCGGCAGTTCGCCTAACACGAAGCGGGGGATGATGTAGTTGACGTCGCGGGAAGGTTCGCCGGTGACGTCCTCCGCCATCGCCAGTGCTTCGGCGCGGATCTCCTGGACGGCGGCTTCACGGGAGAGGAATTCGTCCATGGCGGCCTGGCCCCCCGCAGCCGCCTCCTGGCCGGCGACCCCGTCCGCCGCGCGGCGAGCAGCGTCCTCCCTCAACTCGAACGCCGCCCCATAGCGATCCTGGAGAGCCTGGTATTCCGCGCCGCGCACCTCCACCACCGCGCTCTCGTGGGCCGGGTTGTACAGCAGCGGCGCGGGGCTGAACTGGTAGTACACGAACACCATCACGCCGACCAGGAGCACCAGCGCCTGGAGCGGGATCTTCCAGTAGGCGCTCATCAGCAGCGAGGTGCGCGCGGCGTCGACCGACTTCGCGGCCAGGTAGCGCTGAACCTGGCTCTGGTCGGTGCCGAAGTAGGACAGCATCAGGAACGTCCCGCCAATCAGCCCCGACCAGAACGTGTAGGTCTCGCTCAGGTTGAACGAGAAGTCGAAGACCTTGAGGCGGCCCGTGGCCCCCGCGATGTGGAGCGCCTCGCCCGGCGAGACCGGCATCTGCACGATCAGCACGACGACCACCGCCAGCAGCGCGAACACGATCAGGATCATCTGTTTCACATCGGCCCACGTGACCGCCTGGATGCCGCCCAGCATCGTGTACGCGACGGTCGGCACCCCGATCAGCGCCACGCACCACACCAGCGGCCACCCGAACACGGCCGAGAACACCACCGCCGGAGCCGCGATGATCACGCCGCACGACATCCCGCGCGACAACAGGAACAGCAGCGCAGTGAGGGTGCGCGTCCCGGGCCCGAAGCGCCGCTCCAGGTACTCGTAGGCCGTGTAGACCCCGGCACCGCGCAGGAACGGCACCAGCGTCACGCCCAGAATCACCATCGCCAGCGGCAGCCCGAAGTAGAACTGCACGAAGCGGAGTCCGTCGGTGGCGCCCTGGCCCGTCGTGCCGATCATGGTGACCGCCGAAAGCTGCGTCGCCATCACCGACAGCCCCACCGCCCACCACGGCAGCGAGCGGCTCGCAAGGAAGTAGCCCTCGATCCGGTCGGTTCCCCGCGCCCGTCGCACCCCGTCGACGACGACGTACGCGACGTACGCCCCGACGATCAGCCAGTTGATCGGATGCATCGGGGCCTACACGTGATACGTGGCCTGGAGCAGCCACAGCAGAACGAGCGTGACCACCTGGACCAGGAGCACCCGCCCCAGCGTCATGCGGAAGCGGGTGCTCCGGCCCGATTCGTCCGGTCGTCCGGCACCGGTCGTCACTGGCGACTCCTCCACCGCGCCTCGTTCGCGCGGATCGCATCCTGCACAAACGCGGCCAGCCCCTTGCCGCGCTTCTCGAAATACTCCTCGAAGCGCGGGTCCTCCGTGTACATCTCGGCGAGGTTTCTGTGCATCCCGTGGCTGCACGGGTAGAACCAGCGGTCAATGTGGCAGCGATGCTCCTCCGCCAGGTCCATCGCGGCCCGCCCGGCCGCCTGACCGCCCTCGGCCATCACCTCGGCCAGCCTGGCCACCACTGTCTCGCCCTCTTCCCTGATCCTCGCCCAGTCGTTCTTGCCGTAGCGGCGCGTGCGGCGCATCGACTCCTTGTAGGCGTCGGTGTCGCCCCACCGCTGCTCGGCCTCGTCCCTGTACTGCTCGTGGTCGAACTCCTCGAGCCCGTCGAACATCTCCGTCCTGTCCATTTCCGTCTCCTCCTCCATCGCCGTCAGGGCCCGGTCGACCCCGTGGATGATCCTGTCCGTCTTCTTCTGTCGCTCCCGCAGCAACTCCCGCTGCGCGACCAGCGCGCTGCGCCTGTCGTACGCCGGGGCGTCGAGCAGCTGGCCGACGGCGTCCAGACTGAAGCGCAGATCGCACAGCAGCCGGATCTGGCGCAGCCTTTCCAGATCGCCGTAGTCGTACAGCCGGTAGCCCTGCTCGGACCGCCTGGACGGCACGAGCAGTCCGATCCTGTCGTAGTGGTGCAGCGTACGCACCGTGACGCGGGCCAGCGCGGCCACCTGACCGACCGTGTGGAGTTGTGGAGCTTCCATGGCTGACATGGTAAACCCTGACGTTACGTGAGGGTCAAGGGCCAGGCTGCTCGGGGTACGGCACGGCGGCCGCCAACACATCCGTCTCCGCTACGCCCTCCCTCACCAACTGCGGGCCCGACGGATCCCCGACGATCTTGAAGGGCAGCTGGTGGTAGCCGCGCCGCATCCGGTAGATGCCGAAGTGCTTGTGGTCCAGCGTGAACACCTTGTTGGTTCCCACTTGCTCCGCAGCGGCGACGATGGAAGCGTCGGCGAAGTCCATCGGAATGTCCGCGTAGAGTTGCATGAGATCGAAGCAGCGGCTGAGGCCGTCGCGCTCCAGCGGAACAACGGCAGCGCCGCCGTCGCGAATGAAATCGATCAGGCCGGAGACACGGCGCTCCCGGGGTCGCAAGAGGTGAAACGCTTCGGTGAGAGCCGGAAGTGTTGTCGCCAATCGCTCGTCCAGTCGACTCAGGATCCGCCGACAACCCAGGTGGCTGTGGTCGGTCGCGTCGAAGAGCGCCACAAGCGGTCCCGTGTCGACCACTATCACTGCTCGTGCCTCTTCCGAATCACGTCCGCGATCGCTTCCTTGGCCTTCGCGGCAGGTGCGAGCGCACTCTCCCCTTCCCTCGGCAGCCCAAGGCTCTGGTACACCTCGTAGGGACGCCTCGTGATGTCCGCGTCCAGCTCCCGCTCATACGCGCGCAGGCCCCGCCGCATCACCTCCGAAATCGACAGCCCCGTTCGCCGCTGCAGGTCGGCCAGCGTGGCCTCGGAGGCGTCGTCCATTCTTACCGTTCGTGTGCTCACTCCATCCTCCTCTCGGGAATGCAGGATAATGCACTACATTCGTAATACACAAGAGCGGACGGCCTTCAGACCACTCCGGTCAGCCCCCGTCCCCCGGCAGGTATTTCGCCGGAATCGGATGGTCCGGCCCCTCGCCGAGCCAGAAGATCGACACGACCCACCAGCGCGAGCCGTCGTTCATCAGCTGGATCGAGTTGATGCCGCGCGCGAACGGCTCCGGATCGCTCGCCAGCCTCCGCGACTCATAGGTGCTGAACGCGTGGGCAATCTGGCCGTATTCCTCTGTCACCCGGTGGATCTCGACCTCATGGAAGCCATTGGCCTCAAGCATCTCGCCGACCCGCTCCGCGTACTCGCCGGGCGTGATCACATTGCGCTGGTACGTCGACGCGCCCGGAGGCCGCCCGACCGGGCTCAGTGTGCCGCCGGGCGCGAACAGCGACAGGAAGCGATCCCAGTCGCGCGCCACGCCCGCATCGCCCGAGATCACGTCGTAGAGGGCGGTGATGATGGCGTCGATGGACTCGACGTCGGCGGGGTCGGCAGGCGGGGCGGTGTTTTGTTGGGCTGAAGAGGGCGACGGCATCGTCGCGGCGACCGTCGCCACAAGGAACGCCAGGGCGACGGCGGCGGTGCGGAGGGAGGGTCGCGCGGATGGGCGCGGGGCAGTGGCAGGGCTCATGGGTCGCGGTCCTTGAATGGGTCGTCGGTGAGTGGACAGGTGCCAGTGTATATCACATTCAGTCAGTCCAAATGGCAAATACGGTTTGCATTGGGTTCCCTGGGACCAACGTCTGCTGCCCCGCCACCGGTTGCGCCGTCCGCCCGCATCGCCCGAGGTTGCCACCCCATGAAGCCCTTCTTCCCGATGGTGCGACGCGAAGGCGCGACGCTCGTCTTCCTCATCGCATTCGCCGCGTTCGCGTTCATTCCCGCCTGGCGCGACCTCGAGGTCGGCGGGATGGCCGTGTTCGGCTGGCTGATCGCGGCCCTGATGCTGGTTTCGCCCACGGTCACGCTCGTGGCCTTCCTCCGGCGCCGGGGCGATTCGGACTGATGCTCCTCGAGCGCACCCTCGTCGGCGTGTACCTGGCCGCCTGCATCGGGATCGGGATCTGGGCATCGAAGAGGGTCCTGACCTCACGCAGCGAGTACTGGGTCGCGGGCAGGCGCATCGGCACGGTCGTCAACTCGATGGCGATCATGGCGGCGCTGGCGAGCGGCGGCTCGATCATCGGCGTCATGGGCCTGGCGTACGCGCAGGGCATTCCGGCGACGCTGGCGCTCTTCGGCGGATCGGTGGTCGGCTTCTCCCTCGCATCCATCCTGGTGGCCAGGCCGCTCCGCAACTTCGGCAAGTTCACGATCACCGACTTCCTGAGCTTCCGATACCCGCACGCGCTGGTCCGCTACCTGGTCCCGATCCTCATCGTCATCGCCTTCACCATCTACATCGTGGCGCAGCTCAAGGCGGCCGGCATCGCCGCGGAAGCGCTGCTCGGAATCCCGTACAACACGGCGCTGGCGATCGCCACGGTGGTGTTCGTCGTCTACGTCTCGTTCGGGGGCATGGTCGCGATCACCTGGACCGACGTGATCCAGGGTTTCCTCATGGTGCTGGTCGTGGTGGGCACGGCCGCCGTGCTCATCTGGCGGGTGGGATCGCCCTTCGAGATCATGAGCCAGGCCACCGCCGTGGCGCCCGAACTGGGGCAGGTCGCGCACCGGCCCGTGTCCAGCTACCTCGGCTACTTCGTGATCTGGGCCACGGCCATCCCCGTGATCCCCCACATCGTCATGCGGGTCTTCACGGCCCGGGACGCCGACAGCGCGCGCATGTCGCTGAACCTGTCGATGCTCGTGTACAGCGTGATGATCCTCGCGGCGGTGCTCGTCGTCGTGCCGGTCGGCCGCATGGACTTCCCCGGCCTTCAGGACGCGGACGAACTCTTCCTGCGCGTGATGGAGACGCAGTTTCCGCCGCTGATCCGCGGCATTGCGGTCGCGGCCGTGCTCGCCGCCGTCATGTCCACCACGGACGCGCTTCTTCTCGCCTGCAGCTCCGCGATCGCACACGACATCCTGGGCGGGGTGGGACGCGGCCGCGCCAGCGAACGCACCCTCAGCCTCGTGCGCATCGTCACGACCTGGGTGATCGGGACCGCGGCCCTCCTCTGGGCGTTCTCACCGCCCGAACTGATCACCCAGTTCTACACGGCCGGGGTCGGCGTGCTCAGCTCCAGCCTGTTTGTGCCCACCGTGGCCGGCCTCTGGTGGAAGCGGGCCAACCTGGCGGGTGGCGTGGGGGCCGTGTTGTCGGGTGCAACCGTCTACATGGTTGTGCAACTGGGTATTGTCGACGTCGGCATGGCACCCGTGGTCGTCGCGCTCACCGCCAGCGCCGTGGCCATGATCCTGGGCGGCGTGTTCGGGCCGCGAGAGTCAAGCGAGATGATCGGGCACATCGAGGCGCTCCACGGGTAGGAGAGCAAATGCGAGCACTTACGATCGTCGCGGCTGCCCTCACGATGCAGGGTTGCGGGCTCCTGGACACGGACCTCGTCTGCACTGCCCAGTATGTATACGCCGTCACGGTCGAGGTGCAGGACGCGCTGACGGGCGGACCTCCCGGTTCAACGCCAACCGGGACTCTTACGGATGGGCAATACCGGGAGACCATGGAGTCGTACGGCGGCCAGTTTCTGCAAGGCGGCGGCGAGCGCCCCGGGACCTACGACGTCGAGGTTCGGGCCGAAGGATACCGGCCATGGCGAGTCGAAGGGGTAGAGGCGGGGCACGACGGATGTCATGTCGAGAGTATCCACCTTGTCGCCGAAATGGTCGCGCCGACTGCGCCCTGATCCGGAGTCCATCGATCGGCGCGAATTCGTGCGCCGTGTGGGTGGCGGGCTCGTGGGGGGCGGACTGGCGGGAGCCGGGCTCGGTCTGGTCTCCTGCTCCAGCCCCCTCGAACCGGAAGACACCCCCGGGGCGCTGACCCGGCCTTCGCGGCCGCTGCAGGTCGTCGTGGTCGGGGCCGGCATGTCCGGTCTGGTCGCGGCCTGGGAACTCTCCCGGGCCGGGCACGACGTGACCGTGCTGGAGGCCCGGGCACGCGTGGGCGGACGTGTCCTGACGCTGCGGTCTCCGTTTTCGCTGGGACACTCCGCCGAGGCGGGCGCCGCGCGCATACCGCCCGAGCACGATCTTACCCTGGGATACGCGCGCCATTTCGGGCTGGAACTCGACCGCTTCTACCCGCAGGACGGGCTGTTTCTGCGCGTTGAGAACGGGCGGCGGGCCACCGTTACACCGGCTTCCTTTCTCTCCGAATGGCCCGACTTCGTGAAGATCCGGGGCGGCACCGACCGCTTGCCCGCTGCCTTCGCGGACGCACTGGGCAACCGGGTGGTCACGGCCGCGCCCGTCACCGAAATCGTCGCCGGAGCCGGGAATGCGGTCGGTGTCATTACCAGTGACGGGGGCCACTACCTCGCCGACCGGGCGCTGGTTACCGTGCCGGTGCCCCTGCTCTCGACCATCCGCTTTTCACCGCCTCTCTCCGCAGCCAAGACCGAGGCGATGAACGGAGGCTTCCACTACCAGAGCGCCACGCGCGTCTTCGTCCGCTTCCGCACGCGCTTCTGGGAGACCGACGGCCTCAACGGCTGGGGAACGACCGACTGGCCCGAAGAACTCTGGCATCCCACCTGGGACGCGCAGGGTCCCGAAGGCGTCCTGCTCACCTACGTGCGCGGCGACCGCGCAAACGAACTCGATCGGCTCGACGGCGACGCCCGCGTGGCCCGCGTCCTGGACCACTGGGAGGACTTCCTGCCCGGGGCCGCCAGCCATGTCGCATCCGGCACCTCGCACTCCTGGCAGCGGGATCCCTGGAGCCGCGCCGCCTGGGCCGAGCCCACCCCGGTGCAGGAAAGCGAACTCGGCAGCGCGCTCGCCCGACCCGAAGGACCGGTCCATTTCGCCGGCGAGCACATCTCGGCGGCCCGCGGGTGGATGAACGGCGCGCTCGAATCGGGTATCCGCGCCGCCCGCGAGATCAACGCGGGTTGACGGCGCGACGCGCCCCCGACCGGGGGATACTGGCCCTTGCACCCCGGCAAGGGTAGGATGCGTTCAGTTCCCGTCCGTCGACCAACCGGAGTAAAACGCATGAGGACCATCCTGTTCACAGGAGCCATGCTCCTGATCGCGACCGGAGTCACCGCCCAGCAGCGCCCGGAGCGCGACCCGAACAGCATGGGCGGCGGCGACTGTGCGGCCAACGTCTACAACTGCGCGGACACGCCGAACCCGCTTCCGGCCCCGAACACGGTCTGGATCGAAGAGATGACGTGGATGGACGTGCGCGACGCCCTGGCGGACGGCAAGACGACGGCCATCATCCCCACCGGCGGCGTCGAGCCCAACGGGCCCTGGCTCGCCACGGGCAAGCACAACTTCGTGCTGCGTGCCAACTGCGACGCGATCGCCCGCAAACTGGGCGACGCCCTGTGCGCACCGATCATCAAGCTGGTGCCGGAAGGCAACATCGACCCGCCCAGCGGCCACATGACCAGCCCCGGCACCCTCAGCCTGCGCCAGGAGACCTTCGAGGCTCTGCTGACCGATGTCGCGTACAGCCTCAAGATGCACGGTTTCCGCAACATCATCTTCATCGGTGACAGCGGGGGGAACCAGGGCGGCCAGCGCACCGTGGCGGAACGGCTCAACGAGAAGTTCGCGGGGGCGGCGATCGTGGCCCACGTGCAGGAGTACTACGACTACAACTCGGTGACACGCTACATGGCGTTCCGCGGGCTCGAGGCGGGGGAGAACGAAGGGCTGCACGACGACCCGATCATCGCCCTGAACATGTTCTACGACGACCCCTTCTCGGTGCGCTATGACGAACGGGTTGCGGCGGGCAAGGCGAGCATCAACGGCGTGTCGATCGAGGACCGGGTCAGGTCGCTGGAGCTGGCCCGCGAGATCGTGGCGTTCCGTGCCGAGCACACCGCCGACGCGATCCGCAAGGCCATCGCCAACCGCGGGACGCTGCCCGCGCCCGACCGGTCGGCGCAGTTCGCGGCCATGCGGCGCGCGGCCGGGGGCCAAGCGGGGCGGCCCGGCGGCGGCCAGCGCCCCGCCCCCGATCCGCGCTCGATGGGCGGCGGCCCGTGCAGCGCCAATATCTACAACTGCGCGGACACGCCCAATCCGCTGCCGCCGGTCAGCACCCTCTGGATCGAGGAAATGACGTGGATGGACGTCCGCGACGCGCTGGCCGACGGCAAGACCACGGCCATCGTCGCCACCGGCGGGGTCGAGCCCAACGGTCCCTGGCTGGTCACGGGCAAGCACAACTACGTGCTGCGTGCCAACTGTCCCGCGATCGCGAAGAAACTCGGCAACGCGCTTTGCGCACCCGTGATCGAGACCGTGCCCGAGGGCAGCATCGACCCGCCCAGCGGCCACATGACCAGCCCGGGTACGATCAGCCTGCGCCAGGAGACCTTCGAGGCGGTGCTCACCGACGTCGCGCACAGCCTGAAAATGCACGGCTTCGAGAATATCGTGCTGATCGGCGACAGCGGCGGGAACCAGCGCGGCATGGAGAACGTGGCCAACGCGCTCACCGAGGCCTGGGGCGGCGAGGCCGCCGTCCACTTCATCCCGGAGTACTACCGCGCCCCGCCGGGCAGCCCGAACGTGCTGCGCGACCTGGGCGCCGTCACCGACGAAATGACCAGCGACGGGCTGCATGACAACCCGACCATCACGCTGAACATGATGCTCGACGACCCGGCCTCGGTGCGCTGGGCGGCACGGATCAAGGCCGGCCAGGCGGTCATCGACGGGTTCTCCATCGCCGATCTGGGCAAGTCGCTCGAGCTTGGGCGCCAGATCGCCGACGCACGCGCCGAGCGGACCGCCCAGGCGATCGAGGAGAGGATCGCGACTCGGTAGGCTCGCATTTCATGACTGGACACAAAGGTGACTAGTCATATCATATGTGCATGAAGACACAACCATATGCAGACGCGCCTGCACAGATGCCCCCGACGATCGGCGCGGCGCGATTCAAGGAGCAGTGCCTTGCGTTGCTGGATCGGCTCGGTCCTGACGGGCTGGTGATCACCAAGCGGGGCAAGCCGGTAGCACGGGTGCTGCCCTTTCACCAGGATTCCGCCAGCCTGATCGGCAGTCTGCGGGACAAGATCGAGATCAAGGGCGACATCATGTCCACGGGTATTCGCTGGGACACGGAGTGCTGAATGAGCCCTGTCGGGCAAGGAGAACATCATGGCCAAGTACATGTTCCGAACCAGCTACACGCAGTCTGGTCTGAAGGGACTGCTCGCGGAGGGCGGCAGCGGCCGGGAGGCCGCTCTGCGCGCCACGGTCGAGAGTGTGGGCGGCACCCTCGATGGGTTCTACTACGCCTTCGGCGACTGTGACCTGTTCCTGATCGCCGACCTGCCGGACGAGGCAGCGGCGACGGCGCTTTCCCTGAACATCGCCGCCGCGGGTGCGCTCACCGTAAACGTGACGGTGCTGCTCACCGCCGAGGACATCGACGCGGCGGTCGCGAAGTCCGTCTCGTACCGCTTGCCGGGCGCCTGACGTCAGGCCTATCGGGCCAGGCTCGCCCGGATCGCGCGCACCGTGATCGCGGTGCGGTACTCGATCAGAGCCCGGCCGATCTCCACCGTTCGTGCCACGGGCCCCAGCTCCACCTCGTTGATCGAGTAGAGTCCCGCCTCGATCCGCTGGCGCGCGCGAATGTGCCCGGGGTCGACCGTCGCAACGATCGCCGAGTAGTGGACATCGTCGTGATAGAGGTCCCGCGTCGCTGAACAGATGTCCGGCTGCTGGAAGATCTGCAGCTCCTCCTTCAGGAACTCGCAGCTCCAGATGTCCTCGCGGTAGTACTCCTCGATGTAGTGGGCCCGCGCCGCACCGTCCCAATGATCGTTGAGCCTGTCCGCGGTCTCGGACATCCCGTTCTGGTTGCCCCCGCTGTCGCCGATGAAGACGACGTCGGTGAAGCCCTGGCTCTTGAGGCTGTTGGCCACGTCCTCGAGCACCATGCGGAAGGTCTCCTGGCGCACGCTCAGGGTGCCGGGGTAGCGGATGTTCTCGGGATCCCCCTCGGGCACGTACTTCATGACCGGCGCACACAGGGCGTCGCCCAGTTCGCGCGCGATCGCGTCGCAGATCGCCTCGAGCACGTAGTTGTGCTTCCCGCCCGCCATGTAGGGGCCGTTCTGCTCGACCCCGCCCGTCGCGATGATGCCCGTGGTCTTCCCCGTCGCGATCTCGTCCCGCACCTCCATCCAGGTGAGTTCGTCGATCCAGATCGAGTTGATGCCCTCGATGGGGCGGGGAGCGGTCATCATGGCCTCCTGGCGCCGCTGCCACTCGGCGAGCTCCTCCGGTGTGCGGGTGCGTCGATCCTGTCCTTCTGCCGGGAAGACGGGGAGCAGCGTCAGCACGAGGGCTCCCAGTAGCGGTTTCGTCGCTCTCATTCCTTCAACTCCTTGATGGCATTGATATGATAGCATAGTTTGTGATGGCATTGGCATCACACCAGGGACGATGGGCAGCCATGGGTCAACTCAACGTACGCAAGCTATCGCGCCAGGTCATCGACCGCCTCAAGCAGCGTGCCGCGGCCAACGGCCGGTCGGCTGAAGCGGAACACCGCGAGATTCTGCGCGAGGCCCTGCTTCCGGCGGAGGGTGAGTTTGCCGAGCGGGCACGGGCGATGCGGCAGCGGCTGGCGTCGTCCATCGACAGCACCGCGACCATTCGGGCCGACCGCGAGCGGGGCCTGTACTCGTGAGGGGGTACGTGGTCGATGCCAGCGTGGCCGTGAAATGGCTGATCGCCGAACCGCTGTCCGAGGAGTCGGCAACGCTGCTCGACGCGGACGTTACGCTCCTGGCGCCCGATCTACTCTTTGCCGAAGCCACCAGCGCGCTGGCCGCGAAGCATCGGCAAGGCGAGCTGGACGCCGAGGACTTCGCGGACGCAGTCGATCTGCTGCGGACCGCCCCCGTGAGCACGCCCCTGTCAATGCGCCGGCTGGCCCCGTCCAGCGCACGCCTCGCGCGCGATCTGGGGCACCCCGTCTACGATTGCGTCTACCTGGCGCTGGCGATTCACGAGAACCAACCAGTGGTGACCGCGGACGCGCGCTTCCATGACAAGGTGCGCAACCATCCCTATCTGGCCGACCGGGTGGTGCACGTCGCGGAACTCTGACCCCGTGGCGGCGCGCTCGACCGCCCGGCGTCAGCGCGGAGGGTCGAACAGGCGGATGATCTCGCCAGCGGTCATGTCGTCAACCTGGCGTGCCAGTCCCGCCTCGCGCACCGAAGCGATCGCTTCCTCGAAGCGGCGCTTTTCGCTCTCCGGAAGATCGATGAACTCCACTCCGGCATCTCTCGCCATCTGCAGTCCCTCGGCACCGGCGCGCGCGTAGGAAGCGGCCCCGGCCAGGGACATGGCGGCGTCCGCGGCCTCGTCGATCCAGCCCTGCTCGTCGGGAGAGAGGGCGTCGTAGACCCCCTGGTTCATCAGCAGTACGAACGGCAGCCCGGACAGGGGGAGCCAGGTTGTCAGATAGCCGGTCGGCTCGTGAAGCTGGAACGCGACGATCCCCGAGGGGGACATGGCCACACCGTCGATGACCCCCGTGGACAGACTCTGGTGGACCACCGTTCCCGGCTGCATGACCGCGCTGGCGCCGAGTGCTTCGATGAACGGAATGGCGCTCCGCGTCGAGACCCGGATCTTGAGCCCGCGCATGTCTTCAAGCGTCCGCACCGGTTTGTCGCGGGTAAGAAGCAAGGGGGCATCGTTGGCCCACAGCCCCAGCACCTTCGCCTCGTACTCGGGCTCCAGGACCGACCAGGCGCGTCGCAGGCCCTCGGTGCACTCCATCGCGGTCTTGCAGACTCCCGGGTAGGCGATCAGGTCGGTCTTTGGAAAGACGTCGGCGGTGTAGGCGGGGATCACAAGGGCGATATCGGCGACGCCGCCGAGCAGAATCGAGTACTGCGCGGGCGCCGACGAGTTGAGAGCGCCCGCGGGGAACTGCCTTACGGTCAGCCTGCCGCCCGATAGTCCTTCAAGCTTCTCCGACAGCGGCGTGAACATGCCCTCGGTCAGGACGTGGTCGGCCGGCAGGAAATGCGCCAGTGACAGCTCGCGGGTCTCGGACGCGGGCGTGCATCCGGCCGTCAGCGCCGTTGCGGCCGCGAGCGCGAGCGTCGGTCTCCTCTTCCCCACCTCAGGACCCACCCGGGTCGGCCGCGGAAACGCGGAGAGTCAGGATGTCCATGTCGTGAAACTGCTGGTGCCGGACCGAAGAAGCGAGATGCCTGAGCAGCCGGAGCGAGATCTCGTGTTCCACGTCGGCCGCCCTGGTCTCCGCGTCGAGCCACGCCAGGCGGTCCTGAAGATTGAGTTCGTCGCCGCCCGCCGCGCCGACCCTGAATTCCAGCACCGCCTCGTCTTCCTCCACGCCCGCCGTCAGGAGCAGCTGGCGTCTCCCGTCGTCCGGTGTTTCCTCGGCCTCGGCCATCTCGTCCGCTTCGTCCCGCGACTCCAGAAGCGTGAGCAACGCCTCCTCGCTCGCGGCTTCGAGCCGGTCCACGACCGCCGTCAGTCCGTGCCGGGCCGAGAACGTCTGGATGAACTGCCGGATCCGGGGCAGTTCGGCCACGTCGAGCGTGCCCGTGAGGCGGCGCTTCCGCCGTGCGGTCAGGCCCGTGAGCAGCAGCGCCACCAGACCCCCCGTCGTCAGCCCGTTGCTCAGAAGACCGCCCGCAAATGCCTCGAACTCGGCGGGGAAGATCATGTCGAACTCGAAAGCGAGCCCCGTCCAGAACGAGACGCCGGCAATCAGACCGTTGCGAGGGTTCGTGGCTATGCTCCGTGCAACCTCGCGCATCCCGACGGTGAACAGGGTCGCCATGACCACGGCAATGGTGGCGCCCACGACAGCGGCGGGAATGGCAAGAATGAGAGCGAGCGCCTTCGGGACGAAGGCCAGGACGGCGAAGACCAGTCCGGCCGCGACCGCAACCCCGCGCGCCGCGCCGCCCGTGACCTCGATGGCGGCCACGCCGTTCCCGTTGGGCGTGTTGGGCATCGTGCCCGCGAAGCCCGCGAGCAGATTCCCGGCGCCTTCCGCAGCCACGGCGCGCTGCACCGCGCGAAAGTCTACCGCGCGGGATCGCCGCCAGGACACGCGCTGGATGGCGACCGCGACGGCGACCGACTTGGTCGTGCCCACGAGCGCCACGAAAAGGAACGCGGGGAGCAGGGCCCAGAATGTGGGGCCGAACCCGATGTCCGGCGCGGGCACTCCGCCGGCCGGAACACCGATCCACCCGGCATCGGCTATCCGGCCGGTATCGTAGATTCCGAAGTATGCGCCGACCAGGGATCCGGCGACGATGCCGATGCCCGGGGCCCAGAGGCGCAATGTCCCTTTCGCCCGAAGCGCGATCCCCACGATGGCGACGACCGTCACGCCGGCGCTCAGCGGTCCGGCCACCGCAGGCGCTCCCGGCGGCAACTCGTTGAGCATGTCGAAGAGTATCGGCATCACGGTGACGGGAAGGAGCATGACCACCGTCCCCGTGACGACCGGCGTGAGAACCCGGTGAAGCAGCGAGAGGCGCGCGGAAAACGCGATCTGGGCCAGCGCCGAGATCACGACCAGGGTGGCGAGCAACCCCGGTCCTCCCTGAATCAGGGCCTCCGCGCAGACGGCGATGAAAATCGCCGAACTGACGTGCGGGATCGCGTACCCGGCCCCGATTCGTCCCACTCGCATGCCCTGCAGCATCGTGGCCACGCCGCATGCCAGGACAGAGGCGAACACAGCCCAGAACACGAGATCCTCGGCGCCGCCCGCCCGAAACACGATCGTTGGCATCAGCACGACACCGTTGATCCCCAGGGCCATGAGCTGCATACCGAGACCGAACGTGAGAACCCGGCGCGGCCGGTCCTCCACTTCGTAGCGCAGTACTTCCTTCATCCGTACATGGCGTTCGGCAGCAACGTGGCGAGGCGCGGAAACAACGCGATCAATATCAGCGCCGCGAGCATCGCGAACCAGAATGGTATGATGCCGCGGAACATCCTGTACACGGGCACGTCCGGGGCCACCCCCTTCACGACGAAGATGTTGAGCCCGACCGGAGGCGAGATCAGGCCCATCTCGAGCGTGATCACGATCATCACGCCGAACCAGATCATGTCGACGCCCAGCGACTCGAGAATCGGCTGAACCAGGGGAACGGTCAGCACCAGCATCGCGAACCCGTCGAGAAAGGTGCCGAGCACGATGAACATGACCAGCACCAGCATGACCACCTGCGCACCCGAATACCCCTGTTCGCCCACCCAGTCGGCAGCGGCAAACGCAACTCCGGTCAATCCCAGGAAAACCTTGAACACGAAGGCCCCGAACAGCACCAGGAAGGCCGTGCCGCTCGCCTTCAGCGTGGCCCTGACCACCTCTGGCACGGTCTCGCGATTCAGGGCACGCCGCACGCACGCCGCGACCAGCGTCAGCAGCGCCCCCACGCCCGCCGCCTCGATCGCGGAGAAGACGCCAGCGTAGATGCCGCCGATGGTCACGACCACGATGACCATGATCCAGGACGCCTTCGCGGTGGCGCCGAGCCGGTCCCGCCACGGGACGCGCTCACTGGCGTGCGGCGCCTTGCCCGGGTCGCGCCTGACGATGATCCAGACCGCCAGGACGAACAGCAGCGTGAGCAGAATCCCCGGCAACACCCCGGCCATGAACAGGCGGCCGATGCTCTCTTCGGTGATGATCCCGTAGATGACCAGACCGGCTGACGGCGGGATCAGAAAGCCGAGCGTGCCGCCGGCGGCGATGGCTCCCGTCGCCAGGGAATCGTCGTACCCGAATCGCCGCATCTCGGGCAGGGACACGCGGCCCATCGTCAGCGCGGCGGCCAGCGACGAGCCCGACAGCGCCGAGAATCCGGCACAGGCGACGATCGACGCGGACGCGAGGCTGCCGCGAACACGGCCGAGCCACGCGTGCGCCGCGCGGTAGAGGTCCTGGCTCATCCCGGACACCACGGCCAGATTCCCCATCAGCATGAACAGCGGCAGGATCGTGAGCGAGTACCGGGAGGCCACCGCGAACACCTCGCCCGCCAGCACGGGCACGACGGCGCCGGGACGGATCAGCGCGATTCCGGCCACGCCCACCACCAGCATCGCCAGCCCCACGGGCATGCGGATCAGGAGCAGTGCGAGGAGGGCGAGAAAGCCCAGCAGGGCAACTCCGGTGCCGTCCATCATTCGAGGGGCTCGTTGGGGTCCTGGCCGTTCCATACCGCGAGCCCCAGGAGCAGCTGGGACGCGAGCAGCAGTCCGTATGCCGCCAGCGATGCGCCGAGCGCGTAGTAGAACGGCGTGTGCGGGATCGAGACGCTGCCCGTCACGGCACCGCAGGGCCGACCGCAACTGCCGTGGACGAACAGGGCGTACACGGCCACCCCGGTTACCGCCACGCCGAGGAGTCTGGCAATCGCGTCGGTGACTCTGGTCACCCGCCGCCGTGCGAATCGCGCGATCAGATTCACGCAGACGTGAGACCCCTCGCGCGCGCCGTACGCGACCGCCGCCGCCACCACCACCGCGAGGGCCATCGTCGAGACGTCCTCGGTCCACAGCAGCGAATCGTTCAGGATGTAGCGCCAGAAGACCTCGGCCACGGTGACCCCGAGCAGCACCACGAGCGCGACGCCACCCACGGCCGCGAATGCCTCCGCCGGGCGGCGGCAGAACGATTCGGCCGCCGCGAAGCGGTCCCGGTACCTCTCGAGGAAGGTCATCCGGTTGGGGCGCATCCGGTCCGGGCGCACCCGGTCCGGGCGCACCCTACTCCGGGCGCACCCTACTCCGGGCGCGAACGAATTCCCGTCAACTCCTCACTCACCCGTCGCAGCCTGGCGCGCGCCTCCGCGTCGTACGCCTGGGCGTTGGCGCGCCTCGGATTCAAACCGCTGAAGTACTGCCCGCTCTCGAAGTCGTCCGAGTCGACCACCTGCATGACCGCGTCCGCCCCCTCCGCGATCGTCGAACGAGGCGTCGCCCCCGCCCGCCGCACCATTTCGGTCGGCATGTAGGTCGCCGGATGCAGCGAGCCGACCACGATGCCGGTCCCCTCCAGGTCCTCCGCCAGGTCGTGCGTGAACATGATCTGCGCCAGCTTGCTCTGCGCGTACGCCCGCCGCCCGCTGAAGTCGTTCTCGATCATTACGTCGTCGAAGTCGATCGGCGTCTGCGCCCCCGACGACACGTTGACGATCCGCGCCGGCACACTCGCCAGCAGCCGCGGCATCAACATGTGCGTGAGCAGAAAGGTCGACAGGTAGTTCACCTGGAAGCGGTACTCGTGCCCGTCCTCGGTGACCCACCGCTCGTTGGGCGCGGAACCGAAGCCCGCGTTGTTGATCAGGATGTCCAGCCGCTCGTAGTCCCCCAGCAGCGTCTCGGCGAACTCGCGCACCTCGGCCAGCGACGCGAAATCGGCGCGGTAGAAATGGGCGCTCCCGGGCCCCGCAGCGTTGATGGCGTCGACCACCTCGGCACCCCGCTCGACGTTTCGCCCGTGCACGATCACGTGGTCGCCCCGCGCACCCAGCCGAATCGCGAGTTCCCTCCCGAGCCCGGAGGTGGCGCCGGTCACGAGCACGACCTGTTGCCCGGGCTGGACCTCGGGCGTGGTCTGGGCGTGGGCCGCGCCGGGGGTGATGGGTTGGGGGGCCAGCAGGGCGGCGGTGACGATTGCGGCGGTGAAGCCCGCGCGGGCCGTCAGGCCGGCCGCCGACCGGGCAGCCTGCGTGATGGTGCGGTTCTTGAGTGCGGTACAGTTCATGGTACAAGTCCCCTGGCTGATCGATCCTTGATCGGGTGGCAGTACTTTCGACTCGGAAGCTCGACCGGGCAACCGGGTTCAGAGTACATTTCCGAGTAGACGACCACGAGCCACGACCGAAGCCAAGAGCCACGACCGAAGCGAGAAGGGTGTCCATGGACCTCACCGAGGTGCTACGCAGGCCAGAGGGGAAGACGCTGGAGTTCAAGCGGGACCTGTCGTCGCCGCAGGGATTCGTCCGCACCGTGGCCGCTTTCGCGAACACGGCGGGCGGCACCGTTCTCATCGGCGTCACCGACCGGACAAGGGAGATTCGCGGCGTCGGCGATGCGCTGGACGTCGAGGAGCGTGCCGCGAACCTGATCAGCGACTCGATTCAGCCCCGGATTCTCCCGGACCTCGAAGTCATCAGCTACCGGAACCGGCAACTGCTTGCCGTGCGGGTCTATCCCAGCGCCTCGCGGCCCCACTTCGTCAAGCGGGCCGGGCTGAGAAGCGGCACGTACGTCCGCATCGGGTCCACCAACCGGCAGGCCGACGTCCAGCTCATCGCCGAGATGCAGAGGTTCGCCATCGGCGAGACCTTCGACGAGTGGCCGATCCCGGAAGCGAACTCGGAAGCACTGGACCTCCGAGCAGCTTCCGAGTCTTTCGCGCCCGTGCGCAAGCTCACGCGCAGGAACCTGGAAACGCTCCGCTTGTTGACCCGCCATCAGGGGCGGCTCGTCCCGACCGTCGGGGGCACGCTCCTCTTCGGACGCGATCGTCTCGACCGTTTTCCCGACGCCTGGATCCAGGCCGGGCGCTTCGCCGGTACGGACAAGGCGACCGTGCTCGACCACGTCCGGCTGGACATGCACCCGGTTCAGGCCATCGAAGAGGCGGTGGCGTTCGTCGAGAAGCACTCCACTCGCGGAGCCGTCATCGGGCGGGTGCGGCGCCGGGACCGCTGGAGCCTGCCCCCCATGGCGGTGCGCGAGGCGATCGTGAACGCCGTCGTCCACGCGGACTATTCGCAGCGGGGCGCGCCGATCCGGGTGGCCATCTTCGACGACCGCCTCGAGGTCGAGAACCCCGGTCTCCTTCCCTTCGGCCTCACACTGGAGGACCTGCCGCTCGGGATCTCCAAGCTGCGCAACCGGGTCATCGGGCGGGTGTTCCACGAACTGGGCCTGGTCGAGCAGTGGGGCAGCGGGGTGCAGCGGATGATCTCTGCGTGCCACGACGACGGCCTGGCCACGCCCGTGTGGGAGGAAATCGGGTTCCGGCTGCGGGTGACCCTGCGCACAGGCCCGTCGCGTCCCCCCCGGATCGACGCCAGGGACCGGACGATCCTCGATCTGCTGGGGACCGGCGAGGGGCGCGGCACCCGCGAGATCGCCGAGGCGATCGGTCTCTCGACGAGGTCGACCAGGAGCAGACTGGCCAGGCTGGTCGAACGGGGGCTGGTGCGAGAGGCGGGGACCGGACCGCACGATCCGAAGCGCAAGTACCTGATGGCGGTGGATGGGTCTTGAACTAGAGCGGCGCTTCCGTACCTCAGGGATCGGGCGCCTGCGATCCTCGCGGCAGGGTCCTGGCGTCGGGGCCCGGTTCGCGTGCCGCTCTGGGCAGCGTGTCGGCGTCGGTTTTGGCCGCGGCGCGTGGGAGTGAGGCCCGCGTCTCGAGTTTTCGGATCGCGGCCGACACCGCCCGGCCGGTAGGGTTTCGCCCGCCGAGGTTTCGCAGGACTTCGCGAAGTCGCGGCAGCGCTTCCACGGCACGGAACTCGGCGAGCGCGTTCGCGGGGTGTGTCCCGGCGTGCCAGGTGATGGCGTCGCCGAGGGCGCCGATGATCTCCGCCCGGTGGGGACCGTCGTACGCGGTCAGACGCACGAAATCTCCCCCGAGCGCCGCGAGCACGATGTTGACCACCTCCCCTGCGCCAAGCCGTCGCAAGGCCCCGGCTACGTGATCGCGGAGGGATCGTCCGTCGGCGGCATGGCGAGTGTCGCCGAGCCACCGGACCAGGGGGCCGATCGCGTCCTCATGCCCGATCTCGGCAAGCGCGTCGATCGCACGCACAACCAGCATCCCGTCCTTTTCACCCAGAACGGATGCGAGCACCGGAATGGCTGCGGAATCTCCCAACCGACCGAGCGCGGCGGCGGCATCTCGACGCGGTTCGTCGCCTTCGTAGATGACGTGCCCAGCCCTGATCCGGCCCCCGGGTGCACTCAACCGACGCAGTTGGATGCGGAGTTCGTCCTCGCCGGCCCCCCCTTCGTGACCGACCTGGTGAAGAATCTTGACAAAGAGGTCGAAGAGCATACGGAGTTGCGCCAGATCCAGGATGCCCCCGATGCGCTTGAAGTAGAGCTCGTCTACCCCCGCGGGGTACTCCCCTGCAGGGTATTGGCTCAGCACCCCTTCGCGCCCCTGAACGGACAGGTGGATTCTGGGCTGAGCATCGATGAGGCCACGGATCTCTTCGTTGTCGAAGAGTCGCCGCACGCTCGCCGGGGAATTGCCCTTGATCACGAAGTCCCGGTCAAAGCGGGAATGGCCGACCCTGATGTCCTGCATGCCCAGCGCCTTCCCCACATCGCTGAAGATGCCCGCCCGATAGATCGTGAACCTGAACTTCTCCGGATTGAAGAAGGGCGCGCGGAGCGTCGTGATGCCCTCGTGCGAGTGCGAGTTGGTGTTGAGCGTGATGATCCAGTCCCCGGTGCGGGCCTGGACGGCAAAAGGCGTGAAGTCTCCGGCTTCGTGGAACTGTCCACCCACGTCCCGGGCCAACTGTCGCCAGATCTCCTCCCGGCTCGGCGCGAAGGGGGACTTCAATTCAAGACATTCCTTCGGCGGGCTTCGGAGCCCCTCGCGGCAGCGTCCCGGTCGCGGGGCCCGGTTCGCGTGCCGCACGGGGCAGCGTGTCGACTTCGACGTCGGCCGCGGAGGCCGCGCGTGGAAGCGCAGCCCGCGCCTTGAGCTTCCTGATCGCCCGCGAGACCGCCTCGCCTGCGGGATCGCTCGCCGCCATGCTCCTTTGGGCCTGGCGAAGCTGAGGGAGTGCCTCCACCGCGTTGATCTCGGCGAGCGCGTTTGCCGCGCGTGCGCCGACCGCGGTGGCCAGGGCGGCGGCGAGCGCGGCGATGATCTCTGCCCGGTACTCGTCTCCCCTCGCCTTGAGACTGCTGAAATCACCGGCAAACGCGCTGCGCAGGGTCTCGACCAGCTCGTCCTGGCCCAACTTCCGCAACGCTTCGGCGGCGCGTTCGCGGGCGGGCCGGCCATCGGTCCAGGCAGCGGAGCCGAGCAGCGGAACGAGGGGGCCGACGGCATCCCGGTGCCCGATCTCGGCGAGCGCTTCGATGGCGCGGACCGTGAGCGCCTGATCCTCGTCGCGCAGCACGGCCGCGAGGGCGGGGATCGCCGCCGGGTCACCCAGCCGTCCGAGGGCGGCGGCCGCGTCGCGTCGCATTTCGTAGCTCTCCCAGAGGACGTGCTTGTCCTCGATCCGGCCACCCGGCGCGCGCAAGCGCCGGATGTGGATGCGGACATCGTCCTCATACGCCTTGCCCTCGTGGCAGACCTCGCGCAGAACCTCGGCGAAGAGGTCGAACAGGGTCTTCAGCTGCGGCAGGTCCTTGATCACTCCGGCCGCCTGGAAGTGAAGCTCGTCCACCCCTTCGGGGAACTTGCTGAACCACCCTTCGTGTGCCTTGACCGACAGGTGAATGCGCGGTTGCGCGTCGATGAGCTTGCGGATCCTCCGGTTGTCGAAGAGGCGCCGCACGCGCCCCGGCGTGTTGCTCTTGATCACGAAGTCCTGGTCGAAGCGCGGGTGGCCGACCCCGACGTCCTGCATGCCCAGCGCCTTTCCCAGTCCGCTGAAGATGCTCGCCCGGTAGATCTCGAACCTGAAGCGCTCGGGATTGAAGTAGGGGGCGCGCAGCCTCGTGAAGGTCTGGTTCGTCTTGCCGTCGCCCGTGGTGACCGTGTCCAGCGTGATGATCCAGTCGCCCGCGCGGGCCTGGACCGCAGTCGTGGTGAGGAGTCCTCCTTCGTGGAACTGTCCCCGCACCTCTCTCGACAGCTGTCGCCAGATCGTTTTCTGGCTCGGCCCGAAGAGGGCCTTGAGGAAGTTCATTCGGTGTATTCTCCGGCGTTCATCGCAGTCGCACCACAGGGTGTTTGACCTTCAGGTCGGTTTTGCGTTGCAGGTCGTGCACGGTCACGCACAACCAGCGGTTCTCGTCCACTGAATACGTAACACGCAGCCGTGGTCCTTCTCCCCTGCCGGCCGGGTTGAGCGGCAACGCCGGGTCCGCCTCGTTGAGACACAGGCAGAACGCGCGCTCGCCCGCGGTTCTGGGCACGAAGTAGCGGGAGCCGCTGGGCCGCTCGGTCCAGTCCACCGGCCGCCCCGCGACACGCCCGACCTCGCAGATGAAGAGGTTGATATGCTGTTGGCCGTCGAAGCCCGGCGCGTAGTAGCGAGTCACGAAGTTGTCGACCGTCGGGAAGCGCGTTCCGCCGGGGATGAGCAGTTCGTACTCGGCGTCGCCGCCATCGTCGGGCAGGAGGCGGAGCGCGTAGTCGTGGTAGATGAAGTCCTCCACATGCGCCCCGCCCGCGAAGATGCACGCGCCCCGCGCGACGGCCTCGAAGGGGAGCCATTCGCGCACCTTGTCACGGCCGAGCACGTCGCCCACCACGTTGCGCACTTCGGGGAGCAGCGTGGACCCGCCCTCGAGGATCACGTCGTCGATGTCGTCGGGCACCACGCCGTGGCGGGTTCGCAGCTCGGTCAGCAGGGCATCCAGGAGTTCGCGGATGCGCGCGTACAGGCCGTTCTCGGCAAGGATGTCGCGCAGCACGTCGTAGTCCAGCTTGCCGAAGGACTCGCTGCGGAAGGTGAAGTCGCCCTCGCTCCCCGCGCTGGCGAGCAGCTTTACGCGCTCGGCCTCCCAGCGGAGCGCGACCTCCCATTCGGGCCAATCATGCAGCGCGGCCGGCACGAGCCGGGCCAGGATCCAGCCATCGACGTCGTCGCCGCCCAGCTCCACCGCCTGTTTCGCCAGCACTTCGGCGCGGCCCGTCTCCACCGTCCGGGTGCCGGCGGTCCTCACCACGGCGGCCTCCATCGATCCGCCACCGAAGTCGAACGCCACGAGCGTGGTGGGGCGCCCGACATCGACCCCGTAGCCGAGCGCGGCCGCGACGGGCTCGTCGAGCGTGCGGAACACGATCCCGCCCGGCTTCCCCCTGACACGCGCCCAGATGCGTTCCCACCAGCCGCGGCGCTTCACGCTGCGGATGATCGCCTGCAGCTCGGCCCGGTATGTCTCGTAGAAGCCGCTGGGCGTTGCAATGGTCACGTCGGCCACGTCTTCGCCGAACTGCGTCTCGAGGGCGCGGACGACCTCGCGGAGGAAGAGCGACGCGACATCCTGGGCGGTGAAGGCCCGGCTGTCCACCCGTGCCACGGCGCGGCCGCTCTCCGTATCGAGATGGCGCTTGAAGCCACGGGCGAAGCCGGTCGCGCGGCCGTCCCAGTTGTAGGTGACGGCCTGCTGTCCGATCAGGACCTCCGCGCCCTCGCGGTCCATGACGCACACGCAGGTCGGGATGACCGGAGTCTGCGTAAGGGGCTCGATCTTCGCGAGTTCCGGCAGGTTCACGACATGCGCGCGCCCGGATCGGTCCTCGCAGATGGTCGTGTTGGAGGTGCCGAGGTCGATTGCCCAGTGGCTTGGCATGCGGGAAGCTATCGCGCGGTCTCCCGGAATGGAAACTGCAGTTGTCATCGTGTATGGTGTCTCCATGAATGACACCAACCCCGACCGAAGAGCCGGCATTCCGGCCGGACTGCTTGCGGCGCTCGTCGTCCTGGGCCTGACATCTGCCGGCATCCTTGCCCGCTACCAGGTCCACGGGGATGTCAACGCCATCCACTGTCTGTTCAGCCTGTTCTTCTCGCTCAATCTGCTTATCTGCTACTGGGAAGCGTGTCTTTTTCTTCGGCGGGACTACATCGAGAAACGCGTGCTGTACTGGCACAAACGGCGGCGTGAGACCGGCCGGGCCCCGGCACGCGAGTTCCTTTTCACCAGGGTGCCGCTTGGGCGGATCCTGTCCCCCACCGTCTGGGCCGATGTCTGGGCCACCTACTCGATGATCGATCCGGCCTATGCGGACCGCCGCTCGTTCGGCTTCACCGCCGATATCGGCAACGGCTTCCTCACGCCCGTCCCGACCCTGATCCTGTACGCAGCCTATACCCTTGGGTCCGTGCCCGCCGTCGTTGCCGGCATCGTCGGCGCCATGCTCTTCTGGCAATGGGTCTATGTGACGTCGCTCTACTGGGTCAGCTTCATCGTGGCCCACCGGCAGGCGCAGATCACCCGGGGCGAGATGTTCATCTACATTGCCGTCCCGAACGCGGTGTGGGTGCTGATACCGGCGTTCGGACTGTACGTATCCCTTCGCCTGATCCTGGAGGGGAACTACGGTGTGCTGGGGTTAGTGGGCATGATCGCCACGCCGTAGCGCAGTTCTGCTTCGCTCACGGCCGTCAGGTACATGTCGTGCGCATCGCGCCCGGCGATCCAGGCTGCGACTGCGGTGGTCGGTTCAGGGCGCATCAGTTCTGACACGACATTCGTGTCCAGGACGAACATGTCGGCCGCTCAGGAGAAATCCGGCGGCTCGCGCATGGGGCCCCGCGGAGGAAGTTCGAGTTCGGCGGCACGAACACGAAGGCGGGTCTTTACGTCGTCGTCGAGATTGCGGATCGTGATGCTCGCCATGGACCGTGCCGCTTCAGGGTGCGGAGTGTGCGGAGAAAGTTGCGTATGATTGCAGTGCAATCAAGATACGGTTGGGTCGAGGTCGTCTCCGGCGTCATGTTCAGCGGCAAGTCCGAAGAGCTGATCCGTCGGGTGCGACGCGCGCTGATCGCGGGCCGGCGGGTTCAGCTCTTCAAGTCGCACCTCGACGACCGCTACGGCGGCGAGTTCCGGATCTCGTCGCACGACGGCCGGCAGATCGACGCCGACCCCGTATCCAGCTCGGTGCAGATCGCGGAGAAGGTCGGCTCGGCGACGCAGGTCGTCGCGATCGACGAGGCCCAGTTCCTGGACGACGGCATCTGCGAGGTCGTCGATGCGCTGGCGGACGCCGGCATGCGCGTGATCGTCGCGGGCACCGACATGGACTTCCGCGGCGAGCCCTTCGGGCCCATGGGCCTGCTGCTGGCGCGCGCCGAACGGATCGACAAGCTGACCGCCATCTGCGTCGTGTGCGGCGAGCCGGCGACGAGGAACCAGCGCCTCATCGACGGGGAGCCGGCGCCCGCGGAGGGACCGACGATCCAGGTGGGAGGCGCGGAGTCCTACGAAGCGCGCTGCCGCAGGTGTCATGTGGTGCCAAAGCGGGACCGGGCGCAGGCGGAGCTGTTGTTTGGCGCGGCGGCAGAGAAACGGGAGAGGGCGTAAGTCGGCTCGCCGGTCAGCCTGCAGGCACCCGCACAATCGGATACGTTCCCCCGGCCTCCAGCCGGTCCGCCAGGAATCCCCAGTTCGCGAAGCCGTCGTCGGACTGCGGTTCCAGGAGGCTGAAGAGCAGGCGTCCCAACGGCTGGTCGGCGCGCGCCCACATGTCTCCGGGGGCCGGGGTGACCTGGGTCATCTCGTACCGGCCGAAGAGGGTTTGCTCGTTGCGGCCCTGGAACGGGCGCTCGGCGGTGCGGACCGAATCGATGCGGAAGGCCTCGGCGTCGACGGGCGTGGGGGCGACCGCGGCGGCTGACGCGGCACCCTCAGCCCCCGCAGCCGGCTCCAACTCGATGCCGTGGGCCGCGAGGCGGACGAGGATGTCTTCCAGGTCGGCGGGGACCAGGTAGGCTGCGGGCACGCGCTCGGTGAGCGTCGGCGCGAAGGTCCCGTACTCGTACATGGGCTCGACGTACTGGGTGTCGGCGCGCAGGAGCAGGGGGAGCCCGGTGAGAGGGTGCGCCTCCTCGACGACCGCGCCCATGAGGATGTCGACCGGCGCGGGCGAACGCTCGGGCGCGGCGCGCAACGCAAGCGACTCGCCGACGACGGAGGCGGCATCGGCGTCCGCGACGATCTGGCGGACCTCGTCGGCGTGCTCGTGCACGTAGTCCAGGATCTCTTCGACGAAGTACAGGGTCGCGAGGACCCGTTCCTCGAAGGTCGCGTAGGAGTAGGCCTCGCTGAGGATGGCGATGCGGTTGCGCAGACCGATGTAGTTGTTGTTGAAGCGGGGGCGGTGGTCGAAGGTGTACCAGCCGCGCTCGCCACCCCCGGGCGCAAAGGCGTTCCCGTAGTAGTAGAAATGCCAGCCGTACTTTTGCAGGATGGACTCGGTCACCTGCGGGAGGAGTCCGCCGCGCAGGAAATCGTCGATTCCCGCAGGCGTGTTCGGGTGGAGCGGTGGGGAGTAGGTGAGATGATACGCGTGCCGCGTCCCGTTGGTCGTATGTAAATCCACTGATACCTGCGGATCGTATTCGCTCAGGAGACGCGCCACCGAACGCGCTTCGGGCGACTCGAGCTTCATGTGATCGCGGTTCAGGTCGTATCCCTGGGCGTTCGGACGCTGGCCCATGCCGCCGATGGGCCCGTGCTGACGGCCGCGGTTGGTGAGGGTCACGCGCTCGTTGCCGTCGGCGTTGTAGATGGGCGCGATCAGCAGGACCAGCGACTCGCGCCATTCGCTGTGCTGGCCGGCCAGGAGATCGCGGAGCAGCATCTGGAGCGCCTCCTTCCCGCACACCTCGCCCGCGTGGATGTTGCCCTGCAGGTAGACGACGGTCTTGCCGGAGGCGCGGACGGCGGCGGGGCTCGGGTCGGCGATGTCGCCCACGACGGCCAGCGGGAGGGCGCGGCCCTCGTTGGTGAAGCCGTAAGTGGTGTAGTGGACGGACGGCGAGGCGGCTGCCGCGCGCTCGAGGAAGTCGACGACATCGGCGTAGGAGCTGGTCTCGCGGTAGCCGGTGCGCTCTGCGCGGGTGAGGAAGGCGTCCGCGGGCGGGGAGGGACTGCAGGCGCTGGCGGCGGCGGTGGCTGTGGCCAGGCCCGCCAGGTATGCCGAAAGCCGGCGGTTGGCTGGACGCCTGGTTGCCGGAGTCGTCGTGGGCGTTGCCGGAGTCGTCGTGGGCGTTGCCGAAGTCCGCGTGCGCGTTGCCGAAGTCATCATGAGCGGAGCGAACCTTTCGGTGGTCGGATTGTGTCTGGGAATTGGGATCCTAAGTTAGCGGTCGCGTTCGGAGTTGGTTGTGTGCCGGCGAATTCTGGGGGGTATTTGACCTGGAGAACGCGTTTCAGGTGAAACGTTTTCCTGAAGCCGGGGCGGGTTCCCCCCGTGGCCGATAGTGCGCCAATGCCGCAGTAGCGGCGGGAGGTGACGTGAGACGCTTTAGAGGGTGGGTGATCGTTGCGGTTTTTGTCGCGGCGGGCGGCGCTGCATGCGGGGGCGAATCCGCGACACCGGGGGATGTCCCGGTGCAAATCACGGACAGTGCTGGCGTGCGGATCGTCATGTACGAGGGTGTACCAGCCACCGTCGCACCTTTCCGCCTGGCCGCGGACCCCCGCTACCGCCACGGCGGCGGCCCGCGCGACTACATCTTCCAGTTCGCCAACGCCGGTCGGCTCTTCCCGGATGGAACCGCGGTCGTTGCCGATGAAGATGGCGAAGTGGTCGTCCTGAGTGCGGACGGGACGACATACGAGGTGCTCGCCACCCGTGGAGAGGGGCCGGGCGAAGTCACCTTCCCCTACACGGTGTTGGTTCTCGGCCAAGACAGCGTTCTTGTGCCTGACAGTCGTCAGTCTCGCCTCACTCTCTTCGTAGGCGGCGCGGTCGCGAGCATGGTGAGCCTGCCTCGGGCAGCCCACTTCGGCGTGGCGGGGATCGGTTCATCCGGTGAGCTGCTGCTCTGGAACCGGTTCCCCAGCCGTTTGTGGATCGATATTGAGGAGGAGTGGCTCGCCGGACACATGACCCTGTTCGATACTGAAACCGGCGCCCTCGACACGGTCGCGTCGTACGACCACGTCCCGCGACAGCGGTCGGGGCAGGAGCGTCCGATCATCCTGCCCAGTGGCGAGGTCACGGTCGCCGCGGGGCGGTTCGTCCAAACCAGGACCGACAGGCCCGAGATCACCTGGCGCCTGCCGGACGGCACGGTAGAGCAGATCGTGCGCTGGCGGCCCGGGCCCAACCTGCTGACCGAGGAACTCCTGGAGCACGGCGAAGCCTATAACCGAATGCTGGGCAAGATGATGTACGGAATGTCCGAAGCCCGGCTCGAGGAGGTCATTCAGGCAGACATGGCACGGTATCGCGCCATGATCGGTCAACCGGTACCGCTCTTCGGCACCCCCTTTGCCGACGCTGACGGAAACGTGTGGCTGCCCTCCTACCGGCCGGCGTACCCGGAAGAGGGGTCGCCGTACACCGTCTTTTCGCCGGACGGGGAGTGGCTGGGACAAGTTGAGGCGCCGCCCAGGTTCCGAATCCTCGATGTGACCGAAGGGCTGGTGCTGGGGGTGCACAGGGACGAAATGGACGTGCAGAATGTGGTGGTGTATGAGGTGGTTGAGGGGGTAGGGCGCGGGTGAAAGGCTTACGCAGGCGCGCCCAGGTAATCCCCACGCTCCTGGCGGCAATCGCACTCTTGGGCTCGCTCTTCGCCTGCACGGGCGAATCCGCGACACCGGGCGATGTCCCGGTGCAAATCATGGACAGCGCTGGCGTGCGGATTGTCACGTACGAGGGCACGCCAGCCACCGTCGCACCCTTCCACCTCGCACCGGACCCCCGCTACCGCCACGGCGCCAACGCGGGCGACTACACCTTCCAGTTGGTCAACGTCGGCCGCCTATTCCCGGATGGAGGCGCAGTCGTTGCTGATCGGGAGAACAGCGAACTGGTCGTGTTGAGCCCGGACGGCAAGACACACGAGGTGCTCGCCAGACAGGGAGAGGGGCCGGGCGAACTTATCTACCCCTACTCCATGTTCGTCCTGGGCCAGGACAGCGTCCTTGTGCCCGACAATCGTCTGTCTCGCCTCACTCTCTTCGTCGGTGACTCGGTCGCGCGCATCACGAGCCTCCCTCGCGCAGCCCACCTCGGTGTGGCAGGGATCGGTTTATCCGGTGAACTGCTGTTGAAGAACCGGTACCCCGCCGTCTACCGGACCGTTTTGGAGGACGAGTGGCTCCCCGGGCACATGTCCCTGTTCGATACTGAAACCGGCGCCCTCGACACCGTCGCGTCGTACGACAACTGGCCGGGAGTCCCGCCGGGGCTGCCCATCAACCCGATCAGGGCCCTTGGCGAGGTCACGGTCGCCGCCGGGCACTTCGTCTACACGAGGTCCGACAGGCCCGAGGTCACCTGGCGCCGGACGGACGGCACCGTAGAGCGGATCGTGCGCTGGCGGCCCGAGCCCGCCC
>VYAQ01000280.1 GCA_009844885.1 Gemmatimonadota bacterium | reverse complement strand
GTGGTGGGGGGGGAGGGCAACGGGGGCGTGATCCTGCCCGCGCTGCACCACACCCGCGATGCGCCGGTGGGAGCGGCTCTGCTCCTGCAGTACCTGGCCGACTCGCCGGGAGCGACCCTGTCGGGCCGGGTCGGCCGCCTGCCCTCCTATCACATCGTCAAGGACAAGGTGACGTTTCCGCGCGCCCTTCTCCACGACGCATACGCGGCCCTGGGGCGCGAACTCCCCGCGGGCGAACGGGACGATAGCGACGGAATGCGCCTGGAGTGGAGGCGGGAAGCGAGTTGGCTGCACGTTCGGCCATCGGGCACGGAACCGGTCGTGCGCCTGATCGCCGAAGCGCCCGAGGCCGCGTATGCCCGTGGTCTTGTGGAGCGGGCGAGGCGCACGCTGGCGGCCACGGCGGGCGTCGGCTCGCGCGCGTGACATGTGCGGGATCATCGGATATGTGGGACCCCGGCCGGCGGGCCCGATCCTCATGGAGGGCCTCAAGCGCCTCGAGTACCGGGGCTACGATTCGGCGGGACTGGCCGTGCTCGACGCGGCCGGCCGGCTCCGATTCCAGAAGCGGCCCGGCAAGATCAGCGAGCTGGAGGACGCGCTGGGCGGCCGGCCCCCGCCCGGCAGTTGCGGAATCGCGCACACGCGCTGGGCCACCCACGGTCCTCCCAGCGAGGCCAACGCGCATCCACAGCTGTCGCCGGCGCGGGACATCGCGCTGGTCCACAACGGGATCATAGAGAGCGCGGGCCGCCTGCGTCCGAGGCTGCGCGATCTGGGATACGAGTTCCGCAGTCAGACCGATACGGAGGTGCTCGTGCACCTCATCGACCTGGCGTTTCGCGACACCGGCCGGCTGGAGGATGCCGTCGCGAACGCCGTCTCGCACGTCGAGGGCACCTACGGGATCGCCGTGATCAGCTCCCGTGACCCGGGCAAGATCGTCGTCGCGCGCAACGGCAGCCCGGTCCTTCTCGGCGTCGGCGAGGGGGGCGAGCACTTCGTCACCTCCGATGCGACGGCGGTCGTGGCGCACACGCAGAAGGTCGTCCGGCTGCGGGACGGGGACTCCGCGGTACTCGCCCGTGACGGATACCGGACCTTCGATCCGGCGCGGCGCGCGGTGACGAGAGGGGCGCAGATCGTCGGCTGGGGAGCGGACTCGGTCAGCAAGGGCGGCCACGACCACTACATGTACAAGGAGATCCTTGAACAGCCGTCGTCGCTGCGCGATGTGATACGGGGCCGGCTCCTGGAACGGGACGGCACGTCGAAGCTGGGCGGTCTGGCCACCGCGAACCGGGATCTGCGCGGCGTGAGCAGAATCGTGATCACGGCCTGCGGCACGAGTTGGCATGCCGGCTTGATCGGGGGCTACATGCTTGAGGAGATGGCCCGGATCCCCGTCACGGTCGAGTATGCTTCGGAATTCCGCTACCGGAATACCGTGGTCGATCGGGGGACGCTGGTCATGGGCATCAGCCAGTCCGGAGAGACGGCCGACACCCTGGCCGCGGTGCGGGAGGCCAGAAGGCGGGGCTGCCGGACCATGGGGATCGTGAACGTCGTGGGATCCAGTATCGCGGCCGAGACCGACTTCGGCGTCTACCTGCACGCGGGTCCCGAGATCGGGGTGGCTTCCACCAAGTCCTTCTCCAGTCAGATCGTGGCGCTGGCCCTCTTCACCCTGCACATGGCGCGGGCGCGTGGCATGTCGGTCGTGGAGGGACGCGAGATCGTACGGGCGCTCCGGGAGCTGCCTGTGCGGGTCGAGGAGGTGCTGAAGGTCGGCGACCGGATCGAGGAGCTGGCGCACAGGTACCACACCGCACCCAACTTCCTGTACCTGGGCCGGGGCTACCAGTTTCCGGTGGCCCTCGAGGGTGCCTTGAAGCTGAAAGAGGTAAGCTACATTCATGCAGAGGGTTATCCGGCTGCGGAAATGAAGCACGGACCGATTGCGCTGATCGACGAGAACATGCCGGTGGTGGTGCTCGCGCCCCGGGATGCAGTGTATTCCAAGACGCTTTCGAATATCCAGGAAGTGCGCGCGCGCCACGGGAGGATCATCGCGGTCGTGAACGACGAGGACGATGAGGTGACCGATCTCGCGCACGAGCGGATCGTGATTCCGGCGACGATCCCGGCCCTGATGTCCGTGCTCGCCACCGTGCCGCTGCAACTCCTCGCCTACCATATTGCCGTGATGCGCGGATGTGACGTCGACCAGCCCCGCAACCTCGCCAAATCGGTGACGGTCGAGTGAGGGTTGTCCTGCAGCGCGTGGCGGAAGCCTCGGTGGAGATCGACGGCGCGGTTACGGGCTCGATCGGGCCGGGTCTGGTGGTGCTCGCCGGCTTCACGGCCGGAGACGATCGCAGCACGGTGTCGTGGATGGCCGCCAAGATCGCGAATCTGCGCATCTTCGCCGATGCCGAGGGACGGATGAACCGCTCGGTGCTCGACATCGAGGGCGAGGTGCTCGTCGTGAGCCAGTTCACCCTGTATGGTGACGCGCGCAAGGGCCGGCGGCCCTCGTTCGTGAAGGCGGCCGGGCCCGAGACCGCGGTGCCGCTCTACGAGGCGTTCGTCGAGGCGCTGGGCGGCGTGGTCTCGCGGCGGGTGCAGACCGGCCGCTTCGGCGCGGCGATGAAGGTGTCGCTTGTCAACGACGGACCGGTGACGTTGATGATAGAACGATGATAGAACGATGATGAAACGATGATGGGAAAGGCTGTGCCAACCGCGTCACCCGACGCGGTAAAGCGGACCGCGGGCTTGCCGGACATCGTGCTCGCTTCAGCGTCGCCGCGGCGGGCGGCGGTGCTCAGGATGCTGGGCCTTACCTTCTCGGTGGTGCCCGCGGATGTGGAGGAGCGGCGCGAGCAGGGAGAGCCGCCGCGCCGATATGTGGAGCGCCTGTCGCGCGCGAAGGTGCGCCGGGTCATGGCCGTCCACGCGGATGCGCTGGTGATCGGGGGCGACACGGTCGTGGCGACGGACGGGTGCGTTCTGGAGAAACCGCGGGACGGGGCCGAGGCGGTGCGCATGCTCTCGTCCCTTTCGGGAAGTGAGCACGAGGTGTTCAGCGGGCTGACAGTGGCGGCTCACGGTCGGATCGCGTCGAATGTGGCCGCCGCGCGAGTCATCTTCCGCACCCTCACCCGGGAGGTGATCGAAGCGTACGTGGCGACCGGGGAGCCGCTCGACAAGGCGGGAGCCTACGGCGTTCAGGGGATTGGCGCCTCGCTCGTGGAGCGCATCGAAGGCGACTACTACACGGTGGTGGGATTGTCGGTCGCGGCCTTTGTCGACCTGATCCCCGCGGTCGGCTTCGAATACCTGCCGGGCGGGCTGGCGGCATTTGCCTTGCCGGAGGGCAGGAGGCCATGAGCCGCGGCGCGGTGCTTGCCCTGGACCAGGGGACGACCGGATCCGCCGCATTGGTCATCGGGGCGGATGGGGCGGTACTGGCAAGGGCGTACTCGGAATTTACCCAGCACTTTCCGCGCCCGGGCCGGGTGGAGCACGATGCGGAGGAGATATGGCGCGTCACGGCGCGCGTGGCCGGGGAGGCGGTCGCCGCCGCGCGGACCGAGGTTGCCGCGGTAGGGGTGACGAACCAGCGCGAGACGGTCGTGGTGTGGGATCCGGAAACGCTGAGACCGCTGCACCGGGCGATCGTCTGGCAGGATCGCCGCACGGCCGCGCTCTGCCGCGAATTGAAGGAAGCCGGCCACGAGGGCATGATCCGCCGAAGGACCGGGCTGCTCCTGGACCCGTATTTCTCCGGTACCAAGCTCCGATGGATCTTCGACCGGCACCCGGAGCTGGAGGCGCGAGCCCGGGCAGGCGAGCTGGCCGTGGGTACAATCGACTCGTGGCTGGTGGCGCGGATGACCGGCGGGGCTGTCCACGCCACCGACCCCACCAATGCCTCGCGCACCCTCCTCTTCGACCTCGACGACGGCGACTGGAACGATGAGCTCCTCGGACTCCTGGGCGTGCCCCGCCGGGTTCTGCCGGAGGTCCGGTCCAGCTCGGGCGATTTCGGGATCACGGACGGAGCCGCCTTCGGGCTCGAAGCCCCCATCGGAGGCATTGCGGGCGACCAGCAGGCGGCGCTCTATGGGCAGGGCTGCTGGGAGGCCGGAGTTGGCAAATGCACCTACGGCACCGGAGCGTTTCTGCTGCTGAATACCGGGGGGCGGCGGGTATCGTCCGCTCACGGACTTCTCACCACGGCCGCCTGCGATGCGCGGGGTGGTCGTGCCTATGCCCTGGAGGGGTCGATTTTCGTGGCGGGCGCCGCCGTCCAGTGGCTTCGGGACGGCCTGGGACTGCTGGACGACGCTGCCGCGAGCGAGGCAATGGCCCGCTCGCTCGACGGCAATGATGGGGTGTACCTGGTCCCGGCGTTCGTCGGTCTGGGTGCGCCTCACTGGCGTCCCGACGCGCGCGGCTCGATCACGGGACTGACCCGGGGCACGACACGTGCCCACCTGGTCCGGGCCGCCCTGGAGGCGATGGCGTACGGCACCCGCGATGTCGTGGCCGCCATGGAGCGCGATGCCGGCATGCGGGCCCGGTCGCTGCGCGCTGATGGCGGGGCCGCGAAGAACGACTGGCTGATGGAGTTCACGGCCGGGGTCCTGGGGATTCCTGTCCGCCGTCCGGACATGGTGGAGACGACGGCGCTCGGAGCCGCGGGACTGGCGGGACTGGCGGCCGGCGTGTGGGCCGATCCGGAGAGTTTTGCGACCGCGTTCGGCGCCGGCCGGACCTTCGCTCCCAGCCTCGGAGGGGACGAGCGCGAAGCCCTGGTCAGGGGCTGGAACCGGGCCGTTCGAGGCACGCTGGCAACGCTGGAAGCGGAGCAATGACTCCTCCGGGGCGCGGTCCTGCGTGTCGCCGGACCGAGGGTCGCGTGAAGCACCTGGTGGGCGTGGGGATTTCGGGCAGGGGCTTGCCGTGCGTAGATTGGATGTACCGGTCGTCGTCCGGCCGGGAGTCACTGCAGGCGAAACGCCCCGGTCTCGGGGCTGGAGTGGACGGCATATGAAGAACGGACGGTTTTTCGTCGGGCTGGTCGGGGTGGCGGCCGTTGTCGCGTGGCTGATGTGGACGGGGATCAGCGACAGCATGGTGTACTACCTCACTCCCAGTGAACTCCTGGAGCGCGTAGAGGGCGATCCCGCTTTCCACGACCTCGGCGTGAAGGTAGGGGGACAGGTGGTCGAAGGCTCCTGGGCCCGCCGCACGAGTGGTGCGGGGACGCATGAATTCCTGGTCGCGGACCTGGAGGATCCGGATGTCGCTTTCGCCGTCCGGTACGGGGATATTCTGCCGGACACCTTCAACGATCAGGCCGAGGTGGTTGTCGAGGGCGTCTTCGGCACCGATGGCGTCTTCCGCGCACACACCGTTCTGACGAAGTGCGGAAGCCGGTTCGAGGCTGCCGAGGAGGAGCTGGCGGCGTGACGGTCCTGGGCGAAGTCGCCCTCTGGATCGCTCTTCCGGTTGCCCTGTGGGGAACCGTCGTCTCGTTCGTCGGCGGACGGTTCCGCCGCAGCGATCTGGTCCTGAGCGGAGAGCGCACCGTCTACATGCTCACGCTCCTGTTGCTCGTGGTCTCGGCGGGCATCATCGCGGCCTTCCTGGGGAACCACTACGAGTACAGCTATGTCGCGAACTACTCGAACCGCGAACTGGACACCTACTTCAAGGTGTCCGGGCTGTGGGCGGGACAACGGGGCTCGCTCGTCTTCTGGACGCTGTTGCTGTCGGTATTCGCGTCGATCGCGGTTTTCCAGAACCGGCGGCGCAACCGGGAGTTCATGCCCTATGTGAGCGGCACGCTCCTCGGCCTGCTTTCGTTTCTGCTGGTCGTGCTGCTGTTCGCCGACGTCAACCCGTTCGAACGCCTCGGATTCACGCCGGTCAACGGCCGCGGCCTGAATCCACAGCTCCAGAATTACTGGATGACCATTCATCCACCGACCCTGTACCTCGGCTTCACCGCATTCGCGGTCCCCTTCGCCTTTGCAGTGTCGGCGCTCTTGACCAACCGCCTCGATTCCCGGTGGATTGCCATCACCCGCCGCTGGATCCTGCTCAGCTGGTTCTTCCTGACCAACGGGATCATCTTCGGCATGCGCTGGGCCTACGAGGAGCTGGGCTGGGGTGGGTACTGGTTCTGGGATCCGGTCGAAAACGCCTCCCTGCTTCCGTGGCTCACGGCGACCGCGTTTCTGCACTCGATCCAGATCCAGGAGAACCGCGGGATGCTGAAGGTGTGGAATATGGGTCTCGTCGTGACGACGTTCCTTCTGACGATATTCGCGACCTTCCTCACGCGCTCCGGGCTTATCGAGTCGGTCCACAGCTTCGCCGAGAACCTGCGGATCGCGTACATCTTCCTCGGTTTCATGGGGGGGATGGCGGCTCTTTCGGCCGTGCTCATCGTGTACCGGCTCCCGTCACTCAGGTCCGAAAACCAGTTCCAGTCGTTCCTGTCGCGCGAGTCGGCCTTTCTGTTCAACAACTTCCTGCTGGTGGGCGTCACCTTCGCCGTCGCCTGGGGGACCCTCTTCCCGCTCATCACCGAGGGATTCTTTGGCGAGACGCGGAACGTCGGGCCGCCCTACTTCAACAGCGTGAATATCCCGATCGGGCTGATGCTCCTTGCATTGATGGGCATCGGGCCGGTGATCGCGTGGCGACGGGCGTCGCGACGCAATCTGCTGAAGAACTTCACGGTGCCGGTGCTCGCCGCGGCAGGCGCGCTGGGTGCCCTTGCCGTGATCGGTGTGCGGCACTCCATGGCGTTGGCGACCTTCACGATCGCCGTGTTCGTGATGACGATCGTGATCACCGAGTTCTGGAAGGGCACGCGGGCAAGGGCGCGGATTGCCGGCGAAGGGATGTGGAGCGCGCTCGTCAGCCTGGTCAGGAGAAACCGGCGACGGTGGGGTGGCTACATCGTCCACGCCGGGGTCGTGATTGTCTTCACCGGTCTGGCCGGTGCCGCCTTCGATGTGCGGATGGAGCAGGAACTCGCGCCGGGCGAAGCCATGAGCGTCCGCTCGGCCCTGGGCACCGAGTATCGTCTCGTCTACGAGAGCCTTTCGCACTCGCGTCCGCGCGTGGCCGAGGGAGAGCGCGAGAACGACTGGCGCTGGACGGCGCTGCTGACGGTGTACCGGGACGGAGACCGAGTCGGCATACTGCGCCCGGAGCGGCGGTTCTATCCCGTCATGGAGCAGCAATCCACCGAGGTGGGGATCGCGAGCACCGCGTTCGAGGACCTGTACGTGATCCCCAAGGAGGTGGACCTCGAGAGCGGTTCGGAGCGCGTCACCTTCGAGGCCAAGGCGCTGCCGCTTGTCCCCTGGATCTGGTACGGCGGACTGATGGTGACCGTCGGCGCCCTGATCGGACTCTGGCCGGCAGCGAGGGTCGCCGCCCCGGCAGCCGCGCGCCGCAGATCGCGCCCGGGACCACTGCCGGCGGCGGCAGCCGGCTGAGCTTCCGGATGGCGAACGCGCCGTGACGGCTCTGATCGGCGGAGTGTTGCTGGCCGCCGGCGTGGCGCTGTTCATCCTCGAACCCGTCTTCTCCGGGAGAAGCGCTGCGTTTTACGGGGGCGACGACGACTTCGACGAAGGCGCGGCACGGCGACGGGTCGCGCTGACGGCGCTTCGGGACCTCGAATACGACCGCGCGACGGGCAAGCTCGACGAGGCGGACTACGACGCCCTGAAGCTCGAGTTGTCCCGCGAAGCGCTGATGCACCTTGGACCCGACCAGGACTCCGGCAAGGGCGTGGAGACCGAGGCGATCCGGGTTGCGCGGCAGCTGGAAGACGAGATCGCCCAGATTCGCCGCGCGATCCGCGAGGGCATGCAATGTGCGTCGTGCGGCCACGTCAACGCCATTGGAGCAAGGTTCTGCGGACATTGCGGCAAGCGTCTGGCCACGGGGGCCGGTGCGGCCGCGGCTGCTTCCGACGGAGGCGCCTCTTGACCCTCGAAGGGCGGGGCATCGTGTGCGACTATGGCCCGGTGCGCGCCCTTGCCGGAGTGGATCTGCGCGCGGCGGGCCGGGAAATCCTGGCCATCGTCGGGCCCAACGGGGCGGGGAAGACGACGCTCCTCAAGGTCTTGAGCGGGGAGCGCAGACCCGACCACGGCGAAGTGACCCTGAACGGGACCCGGGTGTCGGGCTCGGACGCCGCCTGGCGTGCGCGGATCGGGCTGGTGTCCCACCGGACGGGTCTCTACGAGAAGCTCACGGCGATCGAAAACCTCAGGTTCTTTGCCGCCCTTCACGGCCTCCGGCGGAACGGCCGCAAGCTCACTGCGACCCTCGAGGCGGTTGGCGCGGGCGATCTGGCCGGGCGGCGCGTCGAGACCCTCTCGCGCGGCCAGCGCCAGCGGGTCGCGCTGGCGAGGTCTATCCTTCACGACCCGGAGATCCTCTTTCTGGACGAGCCGTTCACGGGGCTGGATCCGGAGGGCGCGGCAGGCCTGGAGCACGCGCTGACAGCTCGCCGGCACGACGGGGCGGTTGTGGTCCTCGTGACCCATGATCTGCGTCGCGGCCTCAGGCTGGCGGATCGAGTCGTCGTCTTGCGCCGGGGCCGCAAGGTCTTCGACGGGGAGGCGGCCGAGGATGGAGCCGCAGAGATTCTGGACCACTTCACCGCGGGAGCGGAAGCTCCGTGATGACTGAACTGCGCTGGACGTGGCTGATCGCGCGCAAGGACCTGAACCTCGAGTTCCGCGCGGGCGGCCGGTTGCTTTCCATGATCGCGTTCGTGGTCCTTGCCGGTTTTCTTTTCGGCTTTGCGCTCGACAAGGGCCAGGTCCCCGGCCGCGCGGTGGTCGCAAGTCTCACCTGGCTCACGGTCCTCTTCGCCTCGACGGCGGGGGCCGGACGAATATTCGACACGGAGGAAGAGGACGGCGCGTTCCGCCACGTTCTCCTGACGCCGGTCTCGAGGAGGGCGGTCTTCCTGGGCAAGACCGTGGCGAATCTCGCCCTGACCTGGCTGATCACCGCACTGTCGTTCATCGCCCTCACCAGCTTTCTGGGAGTGCGCACTTCCGGTTCGCTGGCGGCGCACGCCGCGATCTTCCTGCCGGGCACGATCGGCCTGTCGGCGACCGCGACCTTCTTCGGGCGCATGTCGCGGCATAGCAACCTGGGGGACTCGCTGTTACCGGTGCTCACCTTCCCGCTGCTCGCTCCCCTGGTGTTCTTCGGAGCCACGGCCTCGGCCCGGGTTTTCATGGCGCTGCCCTGGGACGAGATTTCGAGTCTGGTGCGCCTGCTTTGGGCGTTCGCGATCGGCTCGGTGGCGGTCGGCGCCGTCCTCTTTCACCATGTAACCGACGAGTAGGGGTGTTGCGAATGGAGTCGACAAGGGTGCGAACCGCGGGCTTGCTGCTCGTGTGGGCAGGTGTCGCCGCCATCCTGCTGATGCATTGGATGGTTGTCTTCTGGGTCCCGACCGAAGCGGCGCAGGGCGTGGTCCAACGGATCTTCTACGTTCACGTGCCGGGCGCCTGGACGACGTTCCTCGCGTTCGGAATCGTCGCTCTCGCCAGCGCCGCGTACCTCTGGCTGGAGGACGAACGGGCCGACGCCGCCGCCGTCGCCGCGGCCGAAGGCGGACTGATCTTCGGAGCCATCATGCTCATCTCGGGCCCACTGTGGGGACGCGTCGCATGGGGTACCTACTGGACCTGGGAACCGCGCTTGACGCTGACGCTGCTCCTGTGGTTCACGTACCTGGGGTATTTCCTCGTCAGGGGCTCGGTGGCCGACCCGCGGCGGGGGAAGCGCTTTGCCGCCGTGGTGGCGATTGTGGGCTCGCTGAACATCCCGCTGATCCATGTCAGCGTCTCGTGGTTCAGGTCGCTGCATCCCGGGCCGGTCGTGATCAAGCCCGAGGGCCCCACGCTGCATCCCGATATGCTCACAACCCTTCTGGTTTCGCTCGCCGGTTTCACGATGGTGTTTCTCGGGCTCTTCGCGTTCCGATACTCGATCGAGCTCGCCGCCAGGCGGCAGGCGCGGGCCGAGGACGCCGCACTCGCTGGAGGACTCGCATGATTTTTCGCATCTGTACCGCGCTGATGTGTTCGGCGGCAACTCCGGCGGTTCTGTTGGCGCAGGCTGAGGGGGGACGCGGAGCGCTGCGTCCCTACGTCCACGTTTTCCTGGCCTACGGGATCACGTGGGTGCTGATCGCCGTCTGGGTCTGGATGATCGCCCGGAGGATGAAGCGTCTGGCGGTCCGTGAATCCGCCGGCGCGGCAAACCATGGCGGCGGGTAGGGACCGGCACGAATCCCTGGGCGCCGGGCTCGGCACCGTTGTCTCGGTCCTGGCCGCGCTGGCCCTGTTCGCCCTGCCCATCACGGCCCAGTCGGGCGGCACCTCGACCACGCTTCGCTACGGATCCGGGCTGCTCGATGTCCCCACCGCCACCGTACTGCCGCACCTGACGATTGCCGCGACCTACTCGGGTTTCGGCCTTTCCCGGCACGGGATCCGCAGCTTCGATCGGTCGTCTGGAGGGCGCGACCGCGGTGGCAAAGGGACGCGGTGGCTGTCGGACGGCTCGGTGGCGATCGGCCTCTTCGATCGCCTGGAAGCGGGCGCGACGCTTCAGCACTTTGCGGACGCGCACAGCGGCGGCAGGCTGGTCGGCGGTTTCGGCCGTCTGTCTCTGCTGCCGGGTTCGCTTGAGCGCTTCCACCTCGCGGTCGGTGCGCGCTACGTCACATCACCTTCATTCGGCGACAGCGGTCGCGGCGGATTCCAGCCCAACAGGCTTGGCTATCCCGACGCGCGCGTGGTTGGCGAGCCCCCCGGACGGCGGGAGTTCCAGGGCAACCTGAGTCCGTACGTCGTGGCCACGGCCGGGCTTCCGGGCCTCGACGGAGTGCCGTTCGAATATGACATGACCCTGAGTGCGGGATGGGGCGGCGGACTTTTCTCGGCGGGAAGAGATCTCGATTTCCATGCCGGGGCCTCCACCGGCGGGCTGTTTGCCGGATCCGCGCTTCATGTGACGCTTGGAGCGGCCGCCGGTATGAGCGTGATGGCGGAGTTCAATGGCTTCGACGCCAATGCCGGCGTGCGGCTCGATTTCGGAGGGGTTCAGGTGAGCGCGTTCTCGCTCGGGGTGAATCACGATGGGTCTTCCGGGTTTCGGTCCAGGAAGTTCGGCCTTGCAGCCTCCGTTGCGGTCTGCACGGGGGAGCTCGGGCTGTGCCGCCGCCGGTCGGATGCTCCGGCGGACACGGTCACACTACCCGCGCCGCCACCGGATACGGTCATCGTTGAGCGCGTGATCGAGGCGCCCGGTCCCGCCGGCACACCGACGACCCTGTGCCTGGCAACGGGCGAGAGCGTCCGGGTGTGGGTTACGGCGGCCGGTGACACGCTGGTCGGGCCCGGGCGCGTATCGCTGGAGGCACTCGGGCCGGGTGTTGTCCTGGCGGGCACCTACGCAGAGGGTCGCAACTGGTTTGAGGATGGCGAGGCCATCGGGTTGGCGGGGCGCAGTTACCGAAGAAGCGGAGCCCCCGGGCCGGCGGACTGTGGCGGGATCGAACGCGTGGGTCGCCACGATGGAGTTCCGGTCTTTGCGGATCGCGGGGCCGATATGCCGTTCGATCTTCTGTATGTGCCTGTAAGACCAGGCCTATGGGCGCGTTACGAAAACGACCCGGGTGACGCACGAGATTCCGTCCTGCGCTCCCCGGATCCGAGCCAGCCCATGATCTCCGGGGTGAGGTCGTCAGCGGTGTCGATATCTCCTTCCACTTCCAGCCAGGTGACCGACAGTCCGAGCCGTTCGGTCCGTTTCGTGGTTTCTGCGAGCACGGACCCGGTGCTCCAGCGTATCCCGGCAAACAGATCCGGATGCGGCTCCTGCAGGCCCACCAGGTAGTACCCTCCGTCTCGGGCGGGGCCAATGACGACATCGGCGGTGTCGAGCGCCGCGATGGCCCGCGTGACCGTGTCCGCGCCGACGGCGGGGGTATCGGTACCGATGACGACGACACGATCCGCGTTCGACAGGGCGCGGGCTACCATCCGCGACATCCTGGTGCCCAGATCACCGGTTCCCTGGGGCCAGCATTGGTGCAGCGCGGGGCGGAGCCAGTTTCGGATTTCGCCTTCGCCATCGGGCGGATCATAGCAGACGACCATCCGGGCCGGTGCGGATCTCACGTTGGCGACGATGAGGCGGGCCATGCGCCGGTACAGCGCGGCCGCCCGCTCGTCGCCGATAGTGCGTGCCAGCCGGGTCTTGACCGTCCCCGGCCGGGGTGCTTTCGCGAAAACGAGCAGCGTGGCTCCGGCCGAGCTGGCCACCCGAGCAGCCTTCCGCGGGCCGATGCCTTGCGCTCGACGGGGCCGGTACCGGCGGGCAAGAAGTGAGGGTTGCGTCCCGGAAAGAAAACGGATGATCGTGCGCATGTTGCGAAACAACGCGCGGACGCGGCCTTCCTCCTCGTAGCGGCGCGAGCTGGTTGTCAACGTGCCGGCAAGAGGCACGAGCTGTCCCACCTCCAGCAGTCGCCGATTCACGATTACGTCCTCCATGATCGGCTCGTCCGGGTAGCCCCCGATACTGGTGAAGAGGTCGCGACGGATCAGCAGACCCTGATCACCATAGACAAGACCTGCCAGTCGCTCCCGGATCCTCTGTCCGGCCTCGATCATCCTGTAGTACACGTGTGCGTGCGCGATGGCCAGGCCGAAGTACCCTGCCATCGGAACGTCCCCCTGCACGTGTGTTGCAATGGAGCGGAGGGCCGGATCGTCGAGCCGTGAGTCCGCGTGCAGGAACAGGAGCCACCGGGTTCCGAGGAAGGATGCGCCCGCGTTCATTTGCCGTGCCCGGCCACAGCGGCTCCTCATGATCTCGGCCCCGCCGCTCCTTGCCGCGGCCACCGTCCCGTCCCGTGAGCCGCCGTCCACCACGAGCACTCGATGAGCGATGGCCAGGCGGGCGACATCCCGAAGCAGTGGAGGCAGTGCCTCCGCTTCGTCCAGCGCGGGTATGACGATGCCGAGCGCGGCCGTGTCCCCGTCCCCTCCGGCATGTCCCTGCGACGGGTGGCGCGGCCCCTGCGGAACCATCAATGCGGCGCGTCGTTCAAGGTCCAGTCGTAGTCGAAGAAGACCAGTCCGGCAGCCGGGTCTGCGACCGCGTTTCCGTCGGCCCCGTCGAGGTATTCGGAGAGGAAGGCGAGAATGCCCTCATGACCCCCGAAGTCCTCTTTGAACCAGTCCAGCACCCTGTTCACTCTCACGTTCGGGGCTCCGTCTGCGACCGACACCTCGAAGTGGGCGGGGTCGCGGAGGAACACGATCACCCTCTCGTCCAGTTGCCGATCCAGCGTACTTCCGAGATAGGCCTGGGGGATGAGGGGCGGACAACTCAGCGCGGCGCAGTTGATCGCGAAGTGAATGCGGGGATCCCCCATGGGACGAAGGATGTCGTGTTCGATCTCGTCCTGCGAGCGGTCGGCGCCGGCCACGCGGCAATGCGCTCCGGTGAACACGTCGTCGATCTGCCATACCGAGTTCTCCGGCCGGCCGGCAGCTGCGTTCCGCAGCCGCAGCAGACCTCCTGCTCTCCGGATCGGATAGTGCTCGATCACGCGCTTGAGCATGCAGGCGTTGTAGGCGTTGATCCAGAAGGCGAGCCGGTCTTTTTCGCCGCCGGCGGCGAGCGCCATCGGGTCCGTGGACGCCAGCGCGGTGATGTAGCGGCTGAGTTCCGCCGCGTCTGCGGCCAGGCGCGAGTAGTTCACCAACGGCCCCTCGACGATCTCGGCGAGCACCTGAGTAAGCACCGAATGATCGGGAAGTTGCGGAGCAGTGGTCTCCTGCACGGCGCCCGCCGGACTTCCCGCCAGGGAGAGTCCGACCAGGGGCACCACGACGGCAGACATTCCGGGCAGTTTGACGCCCAGACGCTTCAGTATCGCCGGCAGAAAGCTCAGGAGAATGAGAAGGACCCCGGCCAGCAAAACTCCGAGCAGCGCATCTCTCGAGGCCTCCAGCGAGCCCTGCAGGAGCGAGTGGGCGAAGAATGTGTAGACGGCGGTGCCGGGAAGGATGCCGATGAGCGTCGCGACAGCGTAGTTGCGCCACTTGAGAGCCACGAGCCCCGATCCGAAGTTGAGGGCGTTGAAAGGAACGAGAGGGATGAGGCGAAGCGTCAACAATCCCCGGAACCCGTGCCTTCCGACGACCCTGTCCAGCTTCTGAAGCGCCACCGAGTCGTCGCCCATCAGGCGCCTCACACCGTCTCCTCCCAGGGTGCGCGAGAGGGCGAACGCGGCGTTGGCGCCGATATTGGCCGCCAGGAAGTTGAAGAGCGTACCCCAGTAGAACCCGAACAGGACTCCGCCGGCGAGCGTGAGGATCGTACCGGGAACGGCCAGCGCGGTGGCGGTTGCATAGGTCGCGATGAAAATCAACGGTGCCCAGGGGTTGCCGCGCAGCAATTCGATCGCCTCGCCGATACCCTCCCGGGTAAGGTAGGCCCCCAGCGGCGTCCGGGCCGCCACCACGTACCCACCGATTAGTATGACGGCCATGAGCGCCAGCTTCAGGAGCGCACCGACGCGCCCGACAGCCCGGTTGTCTTCGTCTATTTGAGCCATTGGATGATTCTCTTGAGCAGCCTGCCCGATGTCGTGTCGAGTCGGGAGCGCATGTATTCGCCCGCCGCCCGCTTCACGCCTTCGACCATGGTGGGGTACGGGAAGATGGTGTTGGCGATCCGGCCGAGGGTCAGTCCGTGTTGCCTGGCCATGACGAGGGGCAGGATCAGCTCCCCGCCGCCGTGCGCGACGATCGTGGCTCCAAGCACTCTGCCCCTGCGGTCGGCAGAGACCTTGACGAATCCCACCGCAGACGCGTCCACGATCGCGCGGTCGAGGTCGTCCAGCTCGTATCGGTAGGTCGTTCCGCCTTCCGCTTCCGCTTCGGCCTCGGACATTCCCACGTGAGCGATCTCGGGGTCGGTGTAGGTCACCCACGGGACGCTGTCGTAGCGGATCTTCGTGCTGCCCGGAATGACCGCGTTGCGTAGCGCGACCTTGGCCATCTGTTCGGCGACATGCGTGAATTGCATTGCACCGGTGACGTCGCCCACCGCCCACGCGGAGCCGGACGAGGTCTGCAGCCGGGAGTCAACGACCACGGCTCCCCCTTCCGTCCGGATGCCGGCGGCCTCCAGGTTCAGGCTGTCCGTCATGGGCCGGCGCCCCGTGGCCACGAACACGCGTTCCGCGGTCACGGAGGCCCCGTCGCTCGTATCCACAACCGTGGCGTTTCCTTCCTTGCGAACCGCGGTAGCCATGGTCCCGACGCGGATCTCGATACCCTCGGCGGTCAGGAGGCGGTGCATGAAAGCGGCAACGTCGGGGTCCTCCTGGATCAGAATCGTGGGGGTCATCTCGATGACCGTCACGCGCGATCCGAGCCGGGCGAACACCTGCGCGAACTCGAGTCCGATCGGACCTCCTCCCAGAATCGCGACCGAGCCGGGCAGCTCGTTCTGATCGAACACGGTTTCGTACGTCCAGTAGCCCACTTCGTCCAGGCCCGGGATCGGAGGAATGGCGGGCACCGCGCCTGTCGCGATCACGAACCGCTTCGACCGGATCTCTCCGATCCCCTCCACCTCCACGGTCGAAGCGTCCAGAAACCGGGCGGCCCCGAAGTGGACGGACACCCCCATCTTGCGGAATCTCTCGGGGTCGTCGTGATGGGCGACGGTCGCGCGGGCGGCCCTCATTCGTTCCATGACCGCGCGGAACTCGCTCCGGGCGCCATCGGATTGCAATCCCAGCGTGGAGGCGTAGTCGATGTTCCGGGCCAGGCGGGCGGATGCAATCAGTGCCTTCGAGGGCACGCATCCGGTCCACAGGCAATCTCCGCCTAGCGCCGACTTCTCTACGAGGGCCGGTTTGAGGCCCAGGTAGGCCGCGCCAGCCGCGGTCACCAGACCTCCCGTGCCGCCGCCGATAGCGACCAGATCGCAGTCGCGCGAAAAGTTGGCTCGTTCAGACATGTAATCGCCCATGGATAAGGATATCTTCTCCGGTACGCGGCAAGTTCCCGAAAAGGAATCGTGCAGATGCGGAGACCGGAAGGTACCCGGTCAGGGCCCGCTTTGGTCCTTCGACCCCGCCTCTCGCAGAGCTTGACCGGGAGCTATTTCGTTTTATCTTCGGTATTAGCATTCGTCGGTTTGCGAAAGCGTCGGCCGGGTCCGCCGGAAGCCGCGACGCGACGTGACCGACCCCACGTCCCCTGGGGGCAAGCGAAAGGTCGTAAATGTCCAGGAACCCGACATCCGGAACGCCGACAACACCGAGGAACGGTAAGGAACGGCAACGGCGCGAGAAAGCACTCACCACCGCCCTTACCCAGATTGAGCGATCATACGGCCGTGGGGCGATCATGCGCATGGGGTCGGACAGCGCCCGCCTCCAGATCGAGAGCATCTCGACCGGTGCGATCAATCTGGACGCCGTAATCGGCGTCGGGGGAGTACCCAGGGGACGAATCAGCGAGATCTACGGCCCCGAGTCGTCGGGCAAGACGACCCTCTGCCTCCACGTGATCGCCAACGCGCAGCTGGACGGGGGCATCGCCGCGTTCATCGACGCGGAGCATGCGCTCGACATCCAGTACGCGCGCAGGCTCGGGATCGACGTCGACAACCTGCTGGTGTCGCAGCCCGATACGGGGGAGCAGGCGTTGGAGATTGCCGAGGTGCTCATCCGCAGCAACGCCGTGGACGTTATCGTGGTGGACTCGGTCGCCGCGCTGGTTCCCAGAGCGGAGATCGAAGGAGAGATGGGCGACTCGCACGTAGGGCTCCAGGCCCGTCTGATGAGCCAGGCCCTCAGAAAGCTGACCGGCGCAGTGAGCCGGTCCAACGCCGCCGTAATCTTCACCAACCAGATCCGGGAGAAGATCGGAGTCATGTTCGGGAGCCCGGAAACGACCTCCGGAGGGCGTGCCCTCAAGTTCTATGCGTCCCTGCGCATGGATATCCGGCGCATTGGAGCCCTGAAGGACGGCCCGGAGATCATCGGGAACCGGACCCGGGTGAAAGTGGTCAAGAACAAGTGCGCCCCGCCGTTCAAACAAGCCGAATTCGACATTCTCTACGGAAAGGGAATCAGTCACACGGGTCTTCTGATCGATATCGGTGTCGAGCGGGGAGTCGTTGACAAGTCCGGGTCGTGGTTCTCCTACGGCGATCTGCGGTTGGGGCAGGGGAAGGAGAATGTCCGGACCTTCCTCGAAGAGAATACCGACATTGCCGAGGAGATTGAAGCGCGCCTGCTGGTGGCATTGGGGATCCGTGAGGCGGAGGAGAAGACGCACGGGAGCGCCGGCGAACAGGAGGGCCCCGCGGTAAAGGTGATGTGAGTGCCGGCGGGGAGGCGGATCGCTCCAGTGCGCACGCGCGGCGGGACGGTCTCGTGGGGTCTGCGATTGGGATGGCCTTGGGCGGTTGAGTCCGGGTTGGGCTAACTTTACGGTCAGCCCGCCGCAGTGACACTCGGCGGGCAGCCGGCAAGTGAACCGACCGACCGACGGCGATTCCGCCGCATGCCCATCCGATGAAATCCCCTGAAATCCGAAGCAGGTTCCTCGAGTTCTTCCGGAACCACGGCCACGAGGTCCGTCCCAGTTCATCGCTGGTGCCCGCCAACGACCCCACACTGCTTTTCACGAACGCGGGAATGGTCCAGTTCAAGAGTGCGTTTCTCGGGACCGAGGACCTTTCCTTTGCGCGGGCCGTCACCTCTCAGAAGTGTGTTCGCGCGGGCGGCAAGCACAACGATCTGGAAGAGGTCGGACGAACGGCCCGGCATCACACGTTCTTCGAGATGCTGGGCAACTTCTCGTTCGGCGACTATTTCAAGCGTGAGGCCATACGGTACGCCTGGGACTTCCTGACGGTCGAGATGGGACTTGAAGTGGACCGACTCTTCGTCACCGTCCATCACACGGACGATGAAGCGGCCGAACTCTGGACCGAGGTGGCCGGGGTCCACCCCGAACGGATCTACAGGCTCGGAGACAAGGACAACTTCTGGCAGATGGCCGATACCGGGCCGTGCGGTCCGTGCTCCGAGGTGCACTACGACATGCGCCCCCGGAAGGAGCGGGGCATTGTGCTGCCGAAGGGCGAATTCGAGGTGCGCGGAGAGGCGGGCGAATTCCTGGAGCTGTGGAATCTCGTCTTCATGCAGTTCGACCGCGACGAGAACGGGGTCCAGCACCCCCTTCCGGCCCCGAGCATCGATACCGGGCTGGGGCTGGAGCGGCTGGCGTCCGTCATGCAGGGCGTCGGGAGCAACTACCACACGGATCTGTTCCTGCCCCTGATCGACGAAGTGGGGTCAGTGGTGGGGCGCCCGTACGCCAAGGACACCGAAGAGGGGGTCTCGTTCCGTGTCCTCGCCGATCACGCCCGCGCAGTTGCCTTCCTCCTCGCCGACGGCGTCTTTCCGTCGAACGACGGCCGCGGATACGTATTGCGGCGCATCCTGCGGCGTGGGGTGCGGCACGCATGGCTCCTGGGCAGGCGCGAGCCCACGCTTGCCGCTGTGGCCCGGGTCGTGATCGACGAGATGGAAGAGGCCTATCCCGAGCTCGCGACCCGGAGCGACAGCATTCTGGCGATGGCCCACGCGGAGGAAGAGCGGTTCCTGGGCACCATCGAGGGGGGTATGGACAGACTGGCCCGGGTGGCGCCGAGCGTGCCTGCCGACACCTCGCCCCGTCCCGTAATCCCCGGTGCCGAGGTGTTCCGGCTGTATGACACGTTCGGATTCCCGGCCGATCTGACCCGCATCGTGGCGGACGAACGCGGTTACGCTCTCGACATGGAGGGATTCGAGGAGGCCCTGGAGGCGCAACGGCGAAGGTCGCGTGAGGGAGCGGGGGTCGGCGTGGCGCCGGCGGTTGCCGGTGGCCGTGAGGAGCCCGCCGCAGGCGTATCCGGGCCTTGCTCCTCACCCCCGTGGCACATGTCGGACGGGTCGCCGGCCCCGCGATTCGTGGGCTACGACACGCTCGACACCGGTACCGACGTGATCGACTACTGCGTGGGGGACGGCCGCGTGAGTCTCATCCTGCAGGACCGTCCTTTCTACCTGGAAGCAGGCGGCCAGGTCTCCGACCGCGGCCGGTTGGTCGCCGACGGATGGAGCATGGACGTGGAGGAGCTCGTTCGCGACGGCGGCCACGTCCTCATCCGCGGTCGGCCGACGGGCGAGTTCCCCGGTCAAGCTGTGCTCGGCTCGCCGGTCACCGCGGAGGTCGACACGCGCTCCCGCCGCGACACCGAACGCAACCACACCGCCACCCACCTCCTTCACGCTGCCCTGCGCTCCGTCCTGGGAGACCATGTCGTGCAGCGCGGTTCGCTTGTTGCGCCCGCCCGGCTCAGGTTCGACTTCTCCCATACGGCGCCCATGACGCAGGCGCAGATCGAAGCGGTCGAGGCGATGGTGAACGAGGGCGTCTGGCTCAATCATCCCGTGCACACTTCGGTTCGCCCGTACGGAGAAGCCGTCCGCGCCGGGGCGATGGCGCTCTTCGGTGAGAAATACGCCGACGAGGTGCGCGTGGTCGAGGTGCCGGGAGTGAGCATGGAGCTGTGTGGGGGAACGCATGTTGCGCGCACCGGTGAAATCGGACTCTTCAAGATCACGGCGGAGACCGGAGTGGGCGGAGGAGTGAGGCGGATCGAGGCCCTGACGGGCCGCAAGGCATTCGCATACCTGGACGGCTACAGGGATCGCGTCGAGGCGTTGGCGGTCTCGGTGAAGTGCATGCCGGAGAATGTGGAGCGGCGCGTCGGGCAACTCCTGAAGGACAAGCGGGAGCTCGAGCGGCTGGTGGACGACCTGCGTAGCCGTGGCGGCGGCGGCGCCGACGTGCTCGCCGAGGCGGGATTCGATGTCGGTGGGCGCCGCCTGACCTATCGCAGTGTGCGCCTCAGCGTACGGGGTCCCGGCGACGTGCGTAAGTGGGGCGACGCGTTTCGGGCGTCGGAGGGTGCCGGGGTCGCGGTCGTCGTGGCCCGGATGCCGGATGGCAAAACGTCCCTCTTCGCATTCGCAAGTGACCTGGCGATTGCGGCCGGGGCGCGGGCGGACCGCGTGGTGCGTGAGGTCGCAGCCGCGGTGGGAGGGAGTGGTGGCGGACGCCCGCACATGGCTCAGGCCGGGGTGGCTGATGTGGACGGGATCGCGGACGCGGTCCGTGATGGTGCGAAGGTGGTCGCCGAACTGGTCGGGTGAGCAGTGCCATGACCATTGCGGAGTGGGTTTCGCAGCGCGAGCGAAGGGTGCCGGACGCGTTTCAGTTCGGGTCTCGGACCGATGTTGAGGTTTCCCTGCCTGCGCTTGTCAACGCAGCAGAAGAAGCGCTGTCGGCGTGTGGCGATGACCACGACCGCAGGGCCGCATACGCGCTGCTGGCGGCGGACGCGTACATCACGTACGCTTGTCTCTGGGCGGTGGAGGAAGAGGAAGATTTTGGGACTTTGCGTGATGTGGCAGATCGGGTGGTGCGCGCCTGGGGCACTGGGGATGGGAGATGACCGGGGGCTACTCCGACTTTCACAACCATCTCGTCCCGGGAGTCGACGACGGTTCGCGCAGCGTGGCCGACGCCCTGCACTCCGTGGAGCGAATGGTCACAGCAGGGGTCCTCCGAATCATCACGACCCCGCATTTCCTGGCATCCTCGCTCGGTTCACCCCTGTTGGGCGACCTGATGGCGCACCACGACGAGCGTTGGCGAAGCATACGGGACGCCGCACGCGAAGCCTTCCCGCAACTGGACTTCCGCCGTGGATTCGAGGTGCGTCTGGATACTCCCGATCCCGACCTGTCGGATCCCAGGGCTCGTCTCGGCGGCACGCGCTTCGTGCTGGTGGAGTGGCCCGGCTTCAGCGCACCCGCCAACGGCCCCGAGATCCTTGGGAGGCTGGTCGCGTCGGGCTGGGTACCGGTAGTCGCCCACCCGGAGCGCTACCGGGGACTCGGCAGAGGGCTGCTTGCCGCGCGCGCCTGGAAGGAAGCGGGCGCCCGGCTTCAGGGGAATTACGGCTCCCTTGCAGGACAATACGGACGAGGGCCGACGGCTCGGATCATGAGAATGTTGAGCGAGGGCATGCTCGACTATCTGTCTTCCGATTTCCATGGCCGCCCGGAGTACACCTTCTACATGGGCCGAGGCGTAGAGGTGCTGAAGCAGTGGGATTGCGACGAACAGCTGCAGTTGCTCGCGCAGGAGAACCCGGCGCGGCTGTTCCGGGGCGAGTCCCCGCATGCGGTCCCGCCACTGCGGATCCCGGAGCCGTTCAAGCATCAAATGGGAGGTTGGGTCGATGGGTAGAATGGGCATACGTTCCGGTCTGTCGGAACTCGCCACGGTCGCGGGGCTCGTAGCGGAAACGCTCCGCCCGGAAATCACGGAATACGCCACTCGCGCGCTGACCACCGTCGCCGGCGGAAACAAGCTGATGTTCTGTGGCAACGGGGGGTCGGCGGCCGACGCCCAGCACCTCGCCGCTGAATACGTAGTGCGCATGGCGTGGTCAAGGCCGGCGCTGCCCGCACTCGCGTTGACGACGGACACGTCCGTTCTGACCGCCTGCGCCAACGACCGCGGGTATGACGAGGTTTTCGCGCGCCAGGTCGCCGCGTTGGGCAGACCCGGCGATCTTCTCGTCATTCACTCGACGTCCGGAGATTCGGCCAACCTGGTCAGGGCCACTGCCCAGGCGAGACAGCGGGGCATGGCAATCGTCGGCCTTCTGGCCGGCGGCGGCGGCCACTTGAATTCCCTGGTCGATGTTGCCGTGCTCCTGCCGACGGAGCGAATTTCCCGGGCACAGGAGTTGCACCTTGCGATCGGCCACATCGTTTGCCGCTATGTGGAAGAGTCTCTCTTCGGCGATGTGGCCGAACAAGCCGAAAACCCGTTGGAGCCCGAAGGACGGTTGAGCCATTGAACGCACTTGAGCTGAGATTGACAGGGAAGCGGGCGCTGGTGACCGGCGGCTCGCGGGGGGTCGGGGCCGCGACGGTCCGGCTGCTGGCAGCCGCGGGCGCCGACGTCGGTATCTCCTATCGCAGCCGCAGCGCAGAAGCGGATCGCGTGGTGGAAGAGGCCAGAGCCATGGGCGTCAGCAGCTGGGCGGAGGGCGGTGACCTGGCCGAACGTGCCGCCGTGGACCGCCTCTTCAGCCGGGTGGACCGCGAGTTCGGCAGCCTTGACATCTTTGTCGGCAACGCCGGCATCTGGCCGGTCGCAGACGTGCCCCTGGCGGAGATGGACGATGCGCGCTGGCGACGCACAATCGCGGTCAATCTCGATTCGATCTTCTTTACGACGCGCGAGGCGCTACGCCGCATGAACGACGACGGGCGCGTGATCCTGGTGAGTTCGACCGCCGGGCAGCGCGGCGAAGCTTACCACTCCGACTACGCCGCCACCAAGGGCGCGATGATCTCCATGGTGAAGGGGCTCTGCGTGGAGGTCGGCGGCAGGGGCATCACGGTCAACGCGGTGGCGCCCGGATGGATCGACACCGAGATGTCGCAGGACGCGCTGGGCAGTGAGGACCGCACCAGGATCGAGGCGGACATTCCGATCGGCAGGGTTGCAACCGCAGAGGATGTGGCCGGGCCGATCGCGCTTCTGTGCTCGCCGCTGGCGCGCCACATTACGGGCGAGATTCTGAACGTCAACGGAGGAGCGGTGCTCGTCGGGTGAGTTTCCGGACCTCAGCAGTCCGTGGATAGAGCCGCCCGAGCACCAGGAGCGGCGAGGCGAATGAGCATGCGAATCGAGGTTCCGCGCGCCGTTTGCGAAATGGTCGAACGCCTGGAGAGGGCCGGGTTCGAGACGTGGACGGTGGGAGGCGCCGTCAGGGATGCGGTCCGTGGCAGCCCCGGCGAACGCGAAGACTGGGATCTGGCGACCCGTGCACACCCCCGCCAGGTGCGGCGGCTCTTCGACCGCACCGTACCGCTGGGCGTGGAATACGGGACCGTCGGAGTCTTCGGCAGTGACGGTATCATGTACGAGGTCACCACTTTCCGGCACGACGTGATCACGTACGGGCGCAAGGCGGTCGTCGCTTTCGCGGATAGCCTCCAGGACGACCTCGCCCGCCGGGATTTCACCGTCAACGCCATGGCCTGGCACCCCGGAGAGCACATGCTGTGCGACCCCCACGGTGGCCGGAACGATCTCGAAAAGGGGGTGCTGCGGGCGGTGGGTATCCCGTCCGAGCGTTTTCGCGAGGACTATCTGCGTGTGCTCCGGGGGTTGCGCTTTGCCGGAACGCTGGGATTGGAAGTCGAGCCCGAGACCTGGGCGGGTATGATTGAAGCCGCACCCGGGATATCGAATCTCTCGGTGGAACGCATACGTGAAGAGTTGATGAAGGTTCTGGCCGGACCGCGTCCGTCGCGGGCGCTGGATCTGTACCGGCGTTGCGGGGCCATGGAGCACGTATTCCCGGAGATCGGCAGGCCGTTTGCCGACGATGCCCTGGCCGCCGTGGACGCCGTACAGAGGCGCGATCCCACCGCGCGATTGACCATGCTGTTGCTCCACGGCCTGGGCGTCGCCGCTCCGTTGCCGGTGGTGTCCGGCCTGCTGGTGCGCCTCCGCTTTTCCAACGACGAAGTGGAGCGGATCCGGTCGACGTTCAGCGGAGGGATTGGACCGCTGGAGGGGGTGGCAGATGACGCTGCGGCTCGCCGGCGATGGATGGCCCAAACGGGGCAGGCAGCGCTGCGCCACGTCTTCCTCGTGTGGCGTGCCGCGGCGCTGGTCGGAGCGGGCCGGGAGGCGGCAGTCGAACGTGCCATCGCGGCCATCGAGCGCGATGTCGACCAGGCCGTCCCCCTGGCGATTCAGGAACTGGCGCTCGCCGGACGGGACCTGGTGGCGTTGGGCTGGCGGCCGGGTCCCGACATCGGGAGAGCGCTGCGCCGGCTGCTGGAAGCGGTCTGGGAGGATGCCGTGCCGAACGATCGCGAAAGGCTGATCGGGATGGCGGAGCGCATGGGGCCGACCGGGGGCACCTGATGGGCAAGACGTTCGATCTGTTTCCGGACGCCTCCACCCCGGGGCGCATGCCGGGTGGGCAGGCGGACGAGGCCGGTCGAGCGGAGGTGGACCAGTCCGCGCCACTTGCTTCGCGAATGCGGCCGCGCACGCTGTCCGAGTTCCGCGGCCAGGAGGAGGTCGTAGGGCCGGGGGGCTCTATCCGGGTCATGATCGACAGTGGAAAGATCGGCAGCTTCATCCTCTGGGGTCCGCCCGGCTCGGGAAAGACGACGCTGGCCAGACTGGTCGCCGAGTCAGCCGAAGCCGCCTTCGTTTCCTTCAGCGCGGTGACCGAGGGCGTCGCGCGGGTACGCGAGATCATTGCCGAGGCCCGTACCCGACGCTCGGCAAGCGGCCGCGCGACAATCCTCTTCTGCGACGAGATTCACCGGTTCAACAAGGCCCAGCAGGACGCGTTCCTGCCGGTGGTCGAGGCGGGGGTCGTCACCCTGATCGGGGCCACGACCGAAAACCCCAGCTTCGAGGTGGTGCGTCCCCTCCTCTCCCGGGCACCGGTCGTGGTACTCGCCCCACTGTCACGGGACGAGCTCGCACAGGTTCTTCACGACGCCCTCGCCGACCGGGAGCGGGGGCTCGGCGCGGCCGGGCTCGTGGCGCCCGAAGAAGTCATCCGGCGCATCGCCGACGTTGCGGACGGCGACGCCAGGCGCGCGCTGGGCATCCTCGAGCGGGCGGCGGTGGTGTGCGGTGCGGGCGGAACGCTGTCCATGGAGGCAGTCGAGGCCGCGATACAGCACCGCTTTGCGGTCTACGACAAATCCGGGGACCAGCACTACGATCACATCTCGGCGCTCCACAAGTCGGTGCGAGGCGGGGATCCGGACGCCGCGCTCTATTGGCTGGGACGGATGCTCGATGCCGGCGAGGATCCCCTGTACATCGCGCGACGGCTGGTGCGCATGGCCAGCGAGGACATCGGTCTCGCCAATCCCTCCGCGCTTGCCGTGGCGATGGCTTGCCGGGATGCGTACCGGTTTCTGGGCTCGCCGGAAGGGGAGCTGGCCCTTGCCCAGGCCACGGTCTACCTGGCCGGCAGTCCGAAGTCCAACCGGCTCTACAAGGGATGGGGCCGGGCGCTGTCGCGTGCACGGGAGACGCCGGGCGAGGCCGTGCCGATGCACCTCCGCAACGCCCCCACCAGACTCATGAAGGACCTTGGCCACGGAGAGGGGTATCTTTACGATCCGGAACAGCCGGGCGGCGTGTCTCGTCAGCAATACCTGCCGAAGGGTCTGATTGGCGAGCGGTTTTACAACCCCGGCGACAAGGGATGGGAAGCCGACCTGGAGAGGCGGCTTTCCGAGTGGCGAAAACAGAGGAGATAGCGACCGATTCCGACCCAACTGCTGGACATGCGGACGCCCGTTGACCGCGCGATCCTCGTGGGGACGCCCGGAGACACGGAGCGCGCGGAAGACGCGAGAGAGCATCTCGCCGAACTGGGAAGGCTGACCGACACGGCCGGGGGCGTGATCGTCGGTAGACTCGTACAGCGCCGCCGGTCGCCCGGGCCACGCTACTACCTCGGAAGGGGCAAGGCTGCCGAGCTGTCGGAGCTGGTCCGCGAGCACGACGCCAATCTGATCATCTTCGACGATGAACTGACGCCCGCCCAGGGCAAGAACCTTGAGGAATTGTGTGGTGTCCGGGTCATGGATCGCGCCGAACTCATCCTCGACATCTTCGCCACTCGGGCCAGAACGCGCGAGGCGCGCATGCAGGTGGAGCTGGCCCAGTTGCAGTATCTCCTGCCCCGGCTCCGCCGGATGTGGATTCACCTCTCCCGCATCCGCGGGGGGATCGGACTGCGCGGTCCCGGCGAGACCCAACTGGAGACCGACCGCAGGCTGATCGGTACCAGGATCGCCGAGCTCCGCCGCAAGTTGCGCGGAGTGGCGCGCGCCGAGGCCGTACGGCGAAAGCGGCGGGAGGGAAGCTTCCGGGCCGCGCTGGTCGGGTACACCAACGCGGGGAAATCGTCCCTGCTGCAGGCTCTTTCGGGTGCGAAGCAACGCGTCGAGGACAGGCTCTTCGCCACGCTGGACGCATCAACGCGCATCGTCGATGTCGGCGATGGGCACGAGGTCCTGGTCACCGATACGGTGGGGTTCATTCGCAAGCTCCCCCATCATCTGATCGCGTCCTTCCGGTCGACCCTGGAGGAAGCCGCCGAGGCGGACGTGCTGCTCCATGTCATCGACGCCTCGCATCCCCACATGGACGGCCAGAGGCGCGTCGTGCGGGACGTCCTGGAGGAGCTCGACCTGCGCCGGCGTCCGCGCATCGTGGTGTTCAACAAGATCGATCTGCTCGGGAGTGACGACCTGCTGGCTCTGCGCAAGCGCTTCAACGGTCCCGACAGCCGGTGTGCGCTATTCGCGTCGGCCGTCACACCCGCCACCCTGGAACCGCTCCGCGGTGAGCTTCGGGCCAGGATCCGCGCACGAATGCAGACCGTGGACGTGGAAATGCCCGCTGCAGAGGGAAAGACCCTGGCCGCGTTGTATCACGAGGGCGAGGTCCTGTCACGCAGTCAGGACGGGTGCATGGTGCGGGTTGTCGCGAACGCACCACCGGCGCTCATCGGCCGGCTGCGGTCCACCCACGGAGTGCGGGTCAAGGCACATCAATCGCACGGAGGCTTTCCGCAATGAGGCTCTATATCAACATCGACCATGTCGCCACGGTCCGTCAGGCACGCCGAACGGACGAGCCCGATCCCGTGCGCGCCGCCGTACTCGCCGAACTGGGCGGGGCCGACGGGATCACCATCCACCTGCGCGAGGACCGGCGCCACATCAACGACCGCGACGTGCGGCTCCTGGCCGAAACCGTGCGAAGCGGCATCAATTTCGAACTTGCGGCCGCCGATCCGGTGGTCGACATCGCGGTCGGACTCGCTCCGATGCAGGCTACGCTGGTGCCCGAAAAGCGCGAGGAGGTGACCACGGAGGGCGGCTTGAACCTGGCGTCCGCGTCGGTTCGAGATGGTGTGGCCGCCGCGCTGCGGCGCCTCGAGGGCGCCGGGACTCGCACATCCCTCTTCATCGACCCGGATCCGGACGCTCTGGAGCACTCGGCCGGGCTGGGAGCACACGCCGTCGAGCTTCACACCGGAGAGTACGCCAACGCCGCCAGCGACGCCGAAAGGGCGTCCGAACTTGGCCGTCTGGCGACCGCGGCCGAACATGGCCATGGTCTCGGGCTGGCGATCCACGCCGGACACGGCCTGACCTACGAAAACGTCGTGCCGGTGGCGGCCCTGCCGCATATCGAAGAGCTGAACATCGGTCACAGCGTGGTTTCTCGTGCGGTGCTGGTGGGACTCGAGCGCGCCGTCCGGGAGATGAAGGCGATCGTCCTGGGGGCGCCGGACCGTGTGCCCAGCCCGGGTGCGTGGGTTCCCCCGAAGGGATTCTAGCAGCCCGATCCATGCGCCTGAACTGGAAGATGCTGCTGGGGGTGGCCGTTGTGGCGGTCCTGCTCTGGTGGCTGTTCCGTGACGCCGACCTCGGGGAGGTGTGGGCCACCATCCGCTCCGCCAATCCGTTCCAACTCTTCGCGACCTGCGTGGTGGCCATGGCCGGCTTTGCGGCCCGCGCGGCGCGCTGGCGCTTCCTGCTCGCTCCCGCGCAGCCCCACAGCCCCTACCGGTCGCGTTTCGCGGCGGTCTGCGTGGGCTTCATGGCGAACAACCTTCTGCCCTCGGGGCGGGTCGGCGAGCTCGGACGGGCGTATGCCTACAGCCGGCTGGAGCCGGTGTCCACGGCCACCGCCTTTGCCACCCTCATCGTCGAACGGCTGCTCGACGGCGTGGCCGTGTTCGCGCTGCTGGTGATCGCGGTCCTCAGCGCCACCTTCCCGGCTGAATCGCTGCCCGGAGTGCTGGTCGCCGGGATTCAGGGCGTGACGCTGGTCCTCGGGCTTGTCCTGGTGGGCGCCCTGGCGGTCGTCGCGTTTCCGACGAGGAGCGTGGGTCTCTGCAGGGCCGTCGCCACGCGCATTCTGCCGCACCGTCTGGCCACCGGCTTCGACGAGGTCTTTCAGGGAATCGTGACCGGGCTGGCTTCCATGCGGGGCTGGCGCCATATCGTCCCGGCCCTGTTGTGGAGCTTCGTGGTGTGGATCATCCAGTCCCTTTCGTTCTGGATCGGGTTTGCGGCCTTCGGCATCGATCTGCCCTTCGCCGCCGCCCTGTTCACGAATGCGGCCATTGCCGTTGCGGTGGCGGTGCCCGCCCCGCCCGGATACCTCGGCACCTTTCAGTTCGGGGCGTCGGTCGCGCTTGTCCAGGTCTACTCCGTGGCGGAAGAAGCCGCCCTCGGCTTCGCGGTCGGGTGGCATTTCGTCAACTTCTTCCCCGTCACCCTGGCAGGACTGTGGTACGCCCGGCGAATCGGCATCACCTTCAGGGACTTCAGCCGGCGCGGCGAGGGTCCTGCGGGCGCATCGCGCAGCGGCACCTCTCCGGAAGTGGGCGCGGCCGGGGGAACGCCCCGGTGAGCCGGCACCCGTCGGTCGAGGACGGCGCCCGAGCCCGCGCCGCAACGCAATGTCCGGCCAAGGTGAACCTCTTCCTGCGCGTCCTGGCCAGGGAGGACACCGGCTACCACCAGATCGAGACGCTGTTCCAGGCGATCGGCCTTTACGATCGCGTCGAGGCGCAAGCGGGAGCCCCCGGAATTGCGCTGCACGTGGTCGCGGGAGAGACGGCGCCCGGCCTCGGCGACCTCGTGTCCGAACTGCGGGAACGGGACGACAACACGGTCATGAGGGCGGCCCGTGCGTTCTTTGCCGCCACGCGGATCGCACCGGCGGTCTCGCTCGCCCTGACCAAGTCGATCCCCGCCGGCACGGGTCTCGGCGGGGCCTCCACCGACGCGGCCGGGACTCTTGTGGTGCTCAACACCCTGCACGGCCGGCCGCTCGAGCCCGACCAACTCATCGAGATCGGGGGCACGATCGGAGCCGACGTGCCCTTCTTCTGCACCGGTTCACCTACGGCACTGGCATGGGGCAGGGGAGACCGCCTGCTGTCCCGTCCGCCACCACGCGCCGCCACGCTGGCCATCGTGGTGCCGCGGGACCGGATCTCCACGGCCGATGCCTACCGTGAAGTCGCCCGCAACCTGCCCCTCCCGGCTGCTCCGAGGCGCCTGCGGGGTCTCGCCGACGGGACATGGGAGGGCATCGCCGCCCTCCAGGCCAACGACTTCGAGCCCGGTGCGTTTGCGCGCTTCCCCGTTCTCGCCGAGGCGCGAACACTCCTGGAGGGGGAGGGCGCGCTGGTGGCACGCATGACCGGCAGCGGGTCGGCGATCTTCGGGGTCTTCACCGATCCAGGCCGTGCCCGTCATGCGGCCCGCCAGGCGGAAACGATCCCTGGCGTGGCTGCGTCGCTCACGGCACCGACGCTGGAGGCGATGCCCCGTGCCGAACGCGCGACTGCCCGGGGAATGTGAATCGCGGTTTACAGGATGTACCTTACAGTCGACACGATCGCGCCTGTCCGAGGCAGGCGGCGACGGAACTGGCCCGTGGTCTAATGGCAGGACACCGGTCTTTGGAACCGGGGGTGGTGGTTCGACTCCACCCGGGCCAATGGTCGACAGGATCCAGTGGTCGAAACGCCAGGTCATTCAGCGGGAAAAACATGTCGATTCCCATTCCGTTGACCGCCGCGCTCCTGGCCTGTTGCGGTCTGGTCGCAGCGACGCCTGCGCAAGCGTCCGATCCCGGCGCAGGCGGGATCGCCGACATGTGACTTAAACACA
>VYAQ01000107.1 GCA_009844885.1 Gemmatimonadota bacterium | reverse complement strand
GAACTGCGGACGCCGCACTCCCCCTTCGGCGTCGCAGTCAACGCCGCCGGAAACCACCTGTACGAGGGAATCCTCACGCTCGACGGCCTCCCCGACCCCGCCACCCTGGGCGACTACGACCACATCGTCGCGTGGTTGGCCACCCCCCTCTTCGACACTGTCATCAACCTCGGTCCCGTCTCGAACGGCACCCGCAGCATCGGCGAGGTCAGCCTCAACAAGTTCATGATCCTGGTCACGGCGGAGCCGCGTGCCGACGCCCCGGAATGGGAGGGGCGGCTACTCCTGCGCGCAACCTCGCCCAGCGCCCGCATGTCGCCGCCCGATCTGCAGGAGTACATCATTGGGGCGGGGACGGGCGGAGGCGGCGCCGGAATGGCGGGCATGTCCATGGCGGATTCGGTCGCGGATCCCGCAGCAATGGCGGGTCACGCGCACGCCGGAATGGGCGCGGCCGACGGGCCCTGGCCCCGCCCCTCCATGATGCCCGGCCTCACGATGTTCCCCGCGCTCATGGAGCTGGATCCGCCGACCGCCGCTCCCTTCCTGCCCGGCGCCGACAGCGATCCGGCCAGCCTGCCCCTGGCGCGGCCCCGCGACGTCATTGAGCTCGGCGACGGCGACGAGATCGACCTGGAGGCGGGGCTGGTGCGGCGGCGCATCGGCAGCCGCGACTACGTCATGTACGGCTTCAACGGCCAGTATCCGGGGCCGCTGCTGCACGTGCCGGAAGCGGCCACGATCACCGTCAACTTCACCAACTCGATCGCGTGGCCGACGACGATCCACTGGCACGGCCTGCGCCTCGACAACGCGTCCGACGGCGTCCCTGGAGTCACCCAGGAACCGGTCGAACCCGGCGAGACCTTCCGCTACGAGATCCACTTCGCGGACCCCGGCCTCTACTGGTACCATCCCCATCACCGCGAGGACGTGCTGAAGGACCTGGGCCTGTACGGCAACATGCTGGTCGAGCCGCGCCAGCCCGACTACTTCGGGCCGGTGGACCGGGAGGAGTTCCTCATGGTGGACGACTTCCTCATGACCGGCGACGACCCCCTGCCCTTCGGCCTCGAGCGCTCCACCCACTCGTTCATGGGCCGTTTCGGCAACCTGATGCTCACCAACGGGGAGCCGGACTACGAGCTGGACGTCACTGCGGGCGAAGTGATTCGCCTGTACCTGACCAACGTGTCGAACACGCGGACGTTCAATCTGTCGTTCGAGCGCGAGGGGGAGGACGGCAGCCAGTCACCCGCCGCCCGCATCAAGGTGGTCGGCACGGACATCGGCGCCTTCGAGCGCGAGGAGTGGGTCGAGAGCATCGTGCTGAGCCCGGCCGAGCGCTACATCGTGCATGTGCGCTTCGAGGAGCCGGGCGACTACGCGCTGGTCAACCGCGTGCAGGGGATCGACCACCTGGCGGGCGCCTTCTTCCAGGAGTCGGACAGGCTGGGAACGGTGCGGGTGGCCACCTCGCCGGATCCCGGGCCCTCAGCCGCGTCGCCCGCCTTCGACACGCTGCGCACCAACCTCCCCGCCGCGCGCGAGATCGCGCTGCTGCGCGAGCACTTCGACGACCCCATCGACCACGAACTCACCTTCACCCTGGAGGCCACGGGCATCCCCTTCGTCGTGGACCGGCTGATGCGCTTCGATTCCGCCTACTTCCACCCGGTGGAGTGGAGCGGGACGATGCCGATGATGAACTGGAACTCGTCGTCCGCGGAGGTGCGTTGGATCGTGCGGGAGCCCTCGACCGGCCTCGAGAACATGGACATCGCGTGGCGGTTCGAGGTCGGGGACCTGGTGAAGATCCGCCTGCACAACGAGCGGCGCTCCTTCCACGCCATGCAGCACCCGTTCCACATCCACGGTCAGCGCTTTCTGGTGCTCAGGCGCAACGGCGTCCCCAACGAGAACCTCGCCTGGAAGGACACCGTGCTGCTGCCCACGGGAACCACCACCGACATTCTGCTGGAGATCACCAACCCCGGCAGCTGGATGGCGCATTGCCACATCTCAGAGCATCTGGAGGCCGGGATGCGGATGCTCTTCGAGGTGACCGATCCGGGGGCGCCGGGCGGAGGCGGTTAGCGCCGCCCTTCCCAGGCCGCCTGCAGACCGCGGTCGAAGGTCATCAGGTCGCGCGGTTTGTGGCGGATGCAGCAGGCGAGGTGGACGAGATCGCGGGCTTCGAGGCCGGGATAGCGATCGGCGAGACTGCGGGCCAGGTCGATATCGGCCCGCTCGACAGGCCAGACCTCCGACACGCTTCCGTCGACGAGTGCGAAGGCGTCCGAGGCTGTGCCCCGCCTGCCCAGCTTGACATATCGGTGCAGGATTTCCTGGAGGACTTCCGTCGACGTCACCAGCCGAAGATGCTGGAGGCGCGCGCCCTCGAAGAAATCGAACGCCTGTTCCCGGAGAGGATGCTCCGACCCCACGAAATACATGAAGACGTTCGTGTCAACGAAGATCAATCGACCTCCAGGTCCGGATATCGCGTCTCCACGAGCATACGCTTGACCTCCGGCCAATCCGGCTCCCGGGCTCCCGGAGGATGTCGTGCATCGCAGCGCGCGGCGAATTCACGCAATTCCTCGACGGTGAACAGGCGGGGACGTGCCGACGCCAGCTTCGCCTCCGCCGCCTCCCGCATCCACCGTCCCAGCGACTTGCCTTCGCGCTCGGCCTGGGCCTGATACCGGGCCTTGGCGGTCTCCTTCACGACGAAATGTATGCGCGACATGGCGATTCCTGTGCAATAGAATGGTGCATGGTGCAATATAGTGGTGCAATCCAATGGCCGCTGTCAACCCTGCGGCTCATGGCAACCCCAGCCGGTCCAGGAACGGCCCCACCTCGAGCAGCACGATGTCGTCCCGCTTGCGCAGTTCGCGCAGGAACGGGCCCTTGTGCCCCGCACCGTAGGTCAGCAGGAAGCGCGCGCCCTCGCCGGCGTGCTCGTCCAGCGCGCGTTCGATGTTCGCCCAGTGCGAGGCGTTGATCGCGTCCCAGCCGCCGGGACCCAGGTCCTCGCCGAAAAGGCGGGCGTACACCTGCATGCGGATGTCGTAGGCCTCGTCGTAGGCGTCGGTGTGGATCCAGCGGGGGTCGTCACCGGCGCCACCCGCCGCGAGCGCGTCGGCCGACGCGCCGGCGGCGGCCTGGTACCGAGCCCATTGCTCCGCCCGCTGCGGGTCATTTGCGTAGGCATCCAGGTACGCGGCCCGGAAGTCCGACATCGGTTCGGTCCAGCCTGCCGTGGGAATGACCACGAAGTCCAATTCGCGCGACAGCGGGAAGAGGCCCTCCATGTACTCGGGGAACCGGCGCACGCGCGGTTCATCCACGGTGCCGGTCTCCTGGTACTCCGACCAGGCCCGTTTCCACCGGTTGGGCGGGATCTCGGTGAGCCAGTAGTCCGGGTCGATCTCGCGGACCAGGTCGCGGACGATTTCGAGGCTGAACAGCTCGCTGGTGTTGTGGCCGCTGTGGATGACGCCGAGAACGACGACTTCGTTGGGCGTGGGCGCGTCGGCTGAGGTGGGCGCGGCGTCGGCTGAGGTGGGTGAGGCCGTGTCCGGGGCGGCGGTGGCCAACCGCTCGCGCGGAACCAGCTCGACCAGCGTGCCCGCAACCTCGTTGGCCACGAAGACGCGCTCGCCGTCGGGGTGGACGCGGACGACGATGGGCTGCGCGCCGACTTCGATGGTCTGCACCACGGTCCGCGTCTCCAGGTCCACGACCGAGACGGTGCTTCCGCCCGCGTTGTTGACGATGACATGACGGCCGTCAGCGGGAACAGCCACCGAGAATGGGCGGGGACCGAGGCCCGAAACCCGCCCCGTGACCTCGAACGAAGCGGTGTTGACGAAGGCCAGCTCGTCGGAGCCGCCGCAAGCCACGATGTAGGTGACCTGATCGGGGGTCAGCGCGCCTCCCGGCGGCCCGGGACAGACATCGACGGTGGCGTCGGTTTCCGCGTTGAGGAGGTCGATCACGGAGACGGTGCCCGCGTCCATGTTGGGCACGAACGCGTGCGAGCCGTCCCACATCACGTCGGCGGGATAGGGGCGGTCGCCGGTCTCGTGGGATGTGACCGGGACTCCGGTGCCCGTGTCCACGACCCAGAGACGGTCGGCGAACTCGCTCGTGACCCAGGCCTGGCCGCGCACGGTGCCGGGCGTGAAGAGCGATGGTCCCGCGCCGACGTTCCAGACGGCGCCTGGCATGATCCTGCCGTCCGCGCCGAGTGCGATCAGCGTGGAGTCCGTGAACTGGGTGACGAGCCAGCCGTCCCCGGCGCGGATGAGGTCGAGGGGCGTCGTGCCGGCGTCCCACCGCGCGACCACCGCCGGGCCCGTGAGGTCGACGACCGCAACCTGGCCGTCGCCGGTGAGCGCGACGTATGCGGTGTCGCCCTCCGCGCTGAAGCGGATGCCGTGCGGGGCGGCGCCGACTTCGATCGTCGCGCCGATGCTGTAAGGACCCGCGTCGCTCGCAGTGTCGTTCGCCGCGCATCCCGGTACCACGACGCTCAGCGCCGCCGCAGTAGCCAGTCGTGTCGCCGTGCGCCGGCGTCGCGGATGCAGATCTTCCGTACTCAAGGTCTCTCGCCCTCCGTCTCGGGTGCCCGGCATGATACCGTCCCGCCCGGCCGGAGTCACGTCCTACTGGCGCGGGCCCCGGACCCGAACCACAATGCCTTGAGCGCAGGCGGAAACCTGCCGTGACAACCGACCCACCAGAGGAAGAATGCCCCGATGACAGCCCACACGCAGACAACAGCCCGCCGCGGCGCCACCGTGCTCGTCCTGCTTGCCGCCGCCGTCCAGCCCGCCGAGGCCCAGCGTCCTGCGGCGGGCTCCGAGGCGGCCGCATACGTCGCCGTCGACGCGGGCGCCGTGGCGCTGCAGGGCGTCACCCTCCTCGACGGCACCGGCGCCCCCGCGGCGCGCGATCAGACCATCGTGATCGAGGGCACGCGCATTACCGCCGTCGGCGCCGCAGGCGACGTGGCGATCCCCGACGGGGCCCAGGTGATGGATCTGCGTGGCCACACCGTCATGCCCGGGATGGTCGGCCTTCACAACCACCTCTTCTACATGGCTGCGGGCGGCCGGATGCACCCGATGAGCTACACCGGCCAGCGGCTCTACCTCGGTTCGGGGGTCACGACGATCCGGACGACGGGGAGTCTGGCGCCGTATGCCGAGCTCAACCTGAAGGACGAGATCGAGCGCGGGTTGCAGCCGGGGCCGCGGATTCACATTACCGCGCCGTACATGACCGGGAACGAGAGCCTGAACATCATGACCCGGTTCAGGAGCCCCGAGCAGGCACGGCGTTTCGTGCGCTACTGGGCGGCCGAGGGTGCGACGTGGCTGAAGGCCTACACCACGATCAGTGGCGAGAACCTGGCCGCGGCGATCGACGAGGCGCACAGGGTGGGACTGAAGGTGACGGGGCACCTGTGTTCGGTCAGCTTCATCGAGGCGGTCGAGCTGGGGATCGACAACATCGAGCACGGACTCAGAACCAACAGCGACTACGTGCCGGACAAGGTGAAGGACGAGTGTCCGGCTGATCTGTGGGACCACGCCGAAGCGGTGGATCTGGACGGGCCCGAAGTGGCGGCGACATTTGACGCGATGATCGGGAACGACGTGGCGATGACGTCGACGCTCGCAGTCTACGAACTGTTCGTCCAGGGGCGGCCGACGCGCGACGCGCGGACTTTGGAGGCGATGGCTCCGTCGGTGCGGGAGGACTACCTGGCCGCCAAAGCCCAGATCGACGAAATCGGACGTCCGGAGGCAGGGTTCCTCAACGCCATGGCCTACGAGAAGGCGTTTCACGACGCCGGAGGCGTGCTGGCCTCGGGCGTGGACCCGACCGGCAACGGTGGCGCGCTCGCGGGCTACGGCGACCAGCGCAACTACGAGCTCTTCATCGAGGCGGGGTTCTCACCCGAGGAAGCGGTGCAGGTCCTGAGCGCGAACGGCGCGCGCGTGCTGGGCGTGTTCGAGGACCTGGGCACGGTGGAGGCGGGCAAGATCGCGGATCTGGTGGTGATGCGCGGTGACCTGACCGCCAACCCGGCAGTGGTCCGTGAAGTGACCGTCGTCTTCAAGGACGGTATCGGCTATGATTCGCCCGCGATGCTCAGCGATGTGGTTGGGCGGGTGGGGATCAACTAGCTGTGGTGGGAATCAACCAGGGAGACGGAATCATGACGATGAGGAAGATCACAGGAGCCTTCGTGGCCGCGGGTGTGCTGGCCGGCGCCGTCGCATTGCTCACGGCAGCCGGTCTGGCTGCCCAGCGCCCGGTGGCAGGGTCAGCCGCGGCGGGCTATGCGGTCGTGGACGCCGAGGCCGTCGCACTGACCGGGGTGACGCTGATCGACGGGACGGGCACGCCCGCGCGGGTCGGACAGACGGTGGTGATCCAGGGCAGCCGCATCGGGGCGGTGGGTCCCGACGGGCAGGTGGACATCCCGGACGGTGCCGAGGTCATGGACATGTCCGGCCACACGGTCATGCCCGGGATGATCGGGCTGCACAATCACCTCTTCTACACGGCGGCGGGGGGGCGGTCGGCGCAGCTCACCTACAGCGCGCCGAGGTTGTACCTGGGCAGCGGGGTCACCTCCGTGCGCACGACGGGGAGCCGGCAGCCGTACGCGGAACTCAACCTCCGCACCGAGATCGAGGCCGGAAGGACGCCGGGGCCGCGGATTCACATCACGGCGCCGTACATCACGGCGGGCGGGGGCATCTCGGGGATGACGATGCTGGAGTCGCCGGAACAGGCGCGGCGCTTTGTGCGCTACTGGGCGGCCGAGGGAGCGACCTGGCTGAAGGCGTACACCAACATCCGCACCGAGGAGCTGAGCGCGGCGATCGACGAGGCGCACGCCCAGGGGATCAAGGTGACCGGACACCTGTGCTCGATCAGCTTCACCGAGGCGGTGGCGCTCGGGATCGACAACATCGAGCACGGCCTGGCCACGAACAGCGACTACACGCCCGGGCGCGGCAGGGACGAGTGTCCGCCGGGCCTGTGGGACGACGCCACCGCGATCGACGTGAACGGGCCGGAGGCGCAGGCGACCTTCCAGGCCATGATCGACGCGGACGTGGCGATGACCTCGACGCTGGCGGTCTACGAACTCTTCATCCAGGGTCGCCCCACGCGCGATCAGCGTTCGCTGGACGCAATGGCGCCGGCGGTTCGCGAGGACTACCTGGCGGCGAAGGCCCAGATCGACGAGATCGGGCGCTCCCCGGACGAGTTCCGGAACGCCATCGCCTACGAGAAGGCGTTCTACGATGCGGGCGGCGTGCTCGCGTCGGGCGTCGACCCCACGGGCAACGGCGGCGCGCTTCCCGGCTACGGGGACCAGCGCAACTACGAGCTGCTCTCGGAGGGCGGGTTCGCGCCCCATGAGGTGGTCCAGGTGCTCAGCGCCAACGGCGCGCGCGTGCTCGACGTGTTCGACGACCTGGGGACGGTGGAGGCGGGGAAGATCGCGGATCTTGTGGTGATGAGCGGCGACTTGACGACGGACCCCGCGGTGATCCGCAACGTGACGATCGTGTTCAAGGACGGGGTCGGGTATGACTCGCCGGCCATGCTGGAGGACGTGCGGGGGAGGGT
>VYAQ01000120.1 GCA_009844885.1 Gemmatimonadota bacterium | reverse complement strand
GTCTGCTTCCACATGTCGGGTCGTCCTTCCGTGGTTGTCCGTGGCCGCCCTGTCGGCGCCCAATCATCCTATCGCCTGTCACGGCGTTACCGCCATTGGGGCTTGCTTGCCCCGCGGGCGTCTTGCGCCGTACAGTGTCTACTGGATCCAAGGCTCTGCGCGCCGCCGAGGATCGGTGGCGAAGCGAGGGCCGCCGACCCCTGGCTGGAGGTCACGATGGTGGAAGTTGATCGCAAGACCTTCCTCGCAAGCATCCCCGCGGGTGCTCTTGCCGCCATGTCGCACGAGGACAAGGCGGAGGAACTCGAGCACTACATGGAAGAGGAACTGGACAAGAAGATCGCCGCCCGGCGCGGGGAAGCGGACGGGGAGGCAGGCTCGATCATCACCCTCGAAGAGCTGGAGGAGCAGGAAGCCCGGTCTCCTCGCGGCACCGGCCGCCTCTTCATGCCGCGCGAGGACGAGTTCCCGCCGCTGCCGGACAAGCCGACGGTGCTCGACTTCTTCAAGCTGCGTTTTGCGCCGGCGAACCACGTTCTGCAGAGCGCCACCCACGCGCTGAGAACGGGGCAGCCCGAGCGCACCGTCTTCGCCTGCCTCATGCACGACGTGGTCCTGAACCTGATCAAGGTGGATCACGGCTGGTGGGGCGCCCAGCTGGTCGAGCCGTACGTGGACGAGCGCGTCGCCTGGGGCATTCGCTACCACGCGGCGCTGCGCTTCTACCCGGACGAGGAGTACGGGTACGAGTATCCGGAGATGTACAACCGCATCTTCGGGCACGACTACGTGCCGGACCCCTACATCAAGCAGGCGTACGAGTACGCGCGCAATCACCGCTGGTACGGCGAGGCGCGGCTGATCACGGTGAACGACACCTATGCGTTCCAGGACGACATGGATGTCGACATCAACGAGTTCACCGACATCATCGGGCGCCAGTTCAAGCAGCCGAAGGAAGGGTTGGGCTACGACAACAGCCCGGTCGCGCACATGTGGCGGACGATCGCGTTTCCGAACAGACCGCTGTAGGGGGACTGCTCGGCCTGGAAGGGCATGGCAAGTCAGGGTCGCGGTAATTGATTTCCCACCGACACACCTTTATTTAATCGTTTCGCCACCCTCCTAACCGTTTTTCCACGACGGTGTCCGTGAGCAGTAAGGAAGTGCACCCCATGAAGACACGCAGCAACATCCGCCCCGCCATCCTGATCCTGGCGCTGGCGGCGCTCGCCACCACGCAGGCCGCCGCCCAGGAGGTGGCGCGCGTGGAAGTCAGCCCCGCCACGCTCTCCCTCGAGGTCGGCGAGACCGCCACCGTTTCCGCCACCGCCTACGACGCCGCCGGCAACGTCGTCGACATCCCCTTCCTCTACTTCTCCCGCGACGGGCGGGGCAGCCTGGCCGTCAACCGCACGACAGGCGAGTTCGAGGCCCACAAGGGTGGCGAGTATACGATCCTGGCGCGCGCATTGGGCCCCGGCCGGATCAGCGGCACGATGACCGTAACCGTGGCCTTCCCGCCGCTCGACCGGATCGAGATTTCGCAGGACGGCGGGCGCTACTACGTGGGCGTCACGCTGCGCCACAAGGCCACCGTGATCGACCAGGCCGACGACGAGCGCGACGTGCCGGTCACCTGGAGCACCTCGGACGAATCCGTCGCCACGGTCGACCGCTTCGGGGTCTTCAGCGGCCACGCACCCGGCGAGGTGACGCTGTCGGCGGCCGCCGAGGGGGTGGCGGGACAGATTACCTACCAGGTCACCGACAACCCGGTCACGGCAATGGCCGTCGAGGCCAGCCAGGCCCGTGGCAGGACCGGCGACGTCATTCATTTCGCGGCCACCGCCTCCGACGCGGGCGGCGGCACCGTCGACGACATCCCCGTCACCTACGGGCTGATCGCCGACCCCGACGTGATCGCCACCGCCGACTTCCCGCCCGCCGAGGTTGACGGAATGGGCCGTTTCGTCGCCTACAAGCCCGGGATCTACACCGTCACGGCGAGCGTTCCGGGCCAGACGGCGCATGCCACCGTCGAGATCCTGCCGCGGCACGTAGCCGAAGAGGTGCAGCTGGTGGGCCACGCGCCGGTGCGCAATGTATCCACCTCCGATCTCTGGGTCTGGGAGGGAGTCGATGGCCGCGACTACGCGATCACCGACACGCACAGCGGCCACGGCAGCACGTACTGGTGGGATGTGACCGACCCCGCGAGCCCGGTGCTGACCGATTCGCTCATCGTCGACGCCCGCACAACCAACGACGTCAAGGTCTCCGAAGACGGCGAGCTATGCGTGATCTCGCGCGAGGGCGCGTCCAACCGGCGCAACGGGATCGTCATCGTGGACTGCACCGATCCCCGCAACATCGAGATCATCTCGACCTACGACGACGAACTCACCGGCGGCGTGCACAACCTCTTCATCTACGACGACCATGTGTACGCGGTGAACAACGGGATCCGCTTCGACGTGATCAACATCGAGGACCCGGCCAACCCGCACCGCGTGGGCCGCTTTGAGCTCGACACGCCGGGACACGCCATTCACGACATCTGGATCGTGGACGGGATCGCCTACACGTCCAACTGGAACGACGGCGTCGCGGTGATCGACGTGGGCGGCGGCGACAGGGGCGGCAGCCCGGAGAACCCGGTCGAGATCGCGCGCTTCCGCGACATCGGCGGCGCCACCCACGCGGCGTTCCCGTACCGGAGCCCCACGGGCAAGTTCTACATCTTCATGGGCGACGAGATCGGGGCGCCCGCGTTCGACGGCCAGGAGGCCGACCGTACGCCGCAGTTCATGGCCGGCTACATCCACGTGGTCGACTTCACCGACCCCGAGAACCCGGAGGAGGTCGCGCGCTACGAGATCCCCGAGGCCGGCTCGCACAACATGTGGATCGACGACGACCGGCTCTATGCGGCGTTCTACCAGGGCGGCCTGCGCGTGCTCGACATCTCGGGCGAGCTGAAGGGCAACCTGTACCACCAGGGCCGCGAGATCGCGGTGTACAAGTCGTACGATCCCGACGGCGTGGTCGCCAACGCGCCCTTCACGTGGGGACCGCAGATCCACAAGGGCAACCTGTTCTTCTCCGAGTATTTTTCGGGCATGTGGGCAGTGAAGCTGCAGCCGCGGCGGACGCTGATTCCGTGAGGCGCAAGGCTGGACTGGCGGTCGCGGCCGCGCTGACTGCGGCCGCGCTGCCGGCCGTGGGGCCGATCCCGGTTCAGGCCCAGTCCTACTGGGTCTACGTCGCCGCCGAATCCGAGGACGAGGTCTCCCTGCTGCGCTACGACGCGGGTGGCGACCTCGTCGTCGAGAAGACGATCGTCACCGGGTGGCTCGCGGCCGAGATCGAAGCGCCGCACGGCCTCGCCATGGACCCGGCGGGCGAGTACTGGTACCTCACGCTGGGACACGGCTTCCCCAACGGCCGCCTGGTCAAATACGAGACCGTGTCCGACACCATCGTGGGCGTCGCCGACCTCGGCCTCTTCCCCGCCACGATCGCCATCCCGCCGCACGGCGCCCTCGCGCTCGCGGTCAACGCGAACTTCCACGGCGACCATGTCCCCTCCACGGTCACGATCGTCGACCTCGAGACGATGTTCCCGATCGCCGATGTGGTCACCTGCACGATGCCGCACGGCTCGCGGTTCAACGCCGACGGCTCGAAGCACTACTCGGCGTGCATGATGGACAACCAGCTCGTCGAGATCGACGGCGCCACCCTCGACGTGACCCGGCGCCTCGACCTCGTCGCCAACGAGCCCGCACACGCCCCGATGGACGGGCATATGGCCATGGCGCCGCCCGGCGAGGATTGCTCTCCCACCTGGACGACCCCCCACCCGGACGGCAACCGTATCTTCGTCCCCTGCAACAAGGGCGACGTGATCCTCGAGATCGACCTCGACACATGGCGAATCACGCGCCGCATCGAGGCCCCGGGCGCGCCCTACAACCTCGACCTCACGCCTGACGGCTCCAGGCTCCTCGCCACCCTCAAGGGCAGCGCGAAGCTGGGCATCTGGGATGTCGACTCGGGCGAACTGCTTCACCTCATCGACTCGGAGATGCGCGTAACCCACGGCGTCGTCGCCACCCCCGACGGCCGCTACGCGATCGTGTCCGTCGAGGGAATCGGCGGCGATCCGGGCACCGTGGAAGTCATCGACATCGCGTCGGGCACCCGCATGGCGTCCGCCAGGATCGGCAAACAGGCCGGAGGAATCACACTATGGAGGATGGAAGGATGAACAAGCGCGGCGTTCTGCTCGCGGCGACCCTGGCCATGTGGGCCTGCCAGCCGGCTCCCCCGGAAAGTGCGGAGAACGAACCCGGCTGGCTCTGGTCCGATGAGCGGGTCATGGAGACCGTCAACGCGGTGCGGGCGGGCCGCAGCCTCCAACCCGACACCTGGCCCGGGGGCGCGCGCGTCGCCGTCATGCTGTCCTTCGACGTCGACAACGAGACCGTCCTGGGCCTTCGCTACGGCGACGCCACCGTCGGCTCCCTGTCGCAGGGACAGTACGGTGCCCGCGTCGCCCTCCCCCGAATCGTCGACCTGATCGACCGCGAGGGCATCCCGGCCTCGTTCTTCGTCCCCGCCGTCAGCCTGATCCTCAATCCCCACCAGATCGACGTCATCCAGGCGGCAGGCCACCACGAGTTCGCCATCCACGGCTGGATCCACGAACTCAACTCCAGCCTCGACGCCGAAACCGAGCGCGCCCTGCTGGAGCGAGCCGTCGACTACATGACCGAGGTCACGGGCACCCGCCCGCTGGGCTACCGGGCCCCGTCCTGGAACTTCAGCCCGAACACCCTGGACATCATTCGGGACATGGGCTTCTTCTACGACTCGTCGCTCATGGCGGACGACCGGCCCTACGAGATCAACGCGAACGGCGAGCCCACCGGAATGGTCGAGCTGCCCGTCGAGTGGATCATGGACGACGCGCCGGTCTTCAATCCGCGCGGCGCCTCCTACTCGCACCCGCGCGACGTGCTCGAGGTCTGGAAGGACGACTTCGACGGCGCCTACGCAGAGGGCACGATGTTTCTGCTGACCATGCACCCGCATGTGATCGGGCAACGCTCGCGGATCGTGGTGCTGGAAGAGTTGATCGACTACATCAAGGGGCACGAAGGGGTGTGGTTCGCGACCCATCTGGAAGTGGCACAGTACGTGGCCGAGCAGGCAGGGCTGTAGGGGATCAAGCGCGGGCTGGGCGCTGTCGTCACGGGGCTATCGCTGATTGCTAGCACAGAATGCTAGCATTACATTGTCCAAGCACCGGATTCACCCTGTATACCTGTCTTGAAGCGGAAGGGGCGCCGCGTCCATGGGTTCCACGATCACGGTTCGACGTATCCGCCCGGATGACAAGGCCTGGCTGAGGCGCGAGGCGCGCCGAGCCGGTATCTCCATGGAGGAGTTCGTCCGTCGGCTGATCCGGAAGCGGCGAGAGGAATCCCCAACCCGACCAAAGCCCTCGGAAGCGTTCAAACTGCATTTCGGCCCGGAGCACGGCGTCGAGCTTCCACCGCGCGAGAGCTACGGCTACAGGCCGGTCAGGTTCCGGGACGGCGAGTAGCATCCGTGTCCTGTCTCCTGGATACGAACGTTGTGTCCGAAATGATGCGACCTCACCCCGAGCCACGGGTTGCGCGGTTTTTGGACCGGGTCGCGGGGAACGGACTCCATGTCAGCGCGATCACCGTCTGGGAGATCCTCAACGGCATCGGCCAACTCGAGCACGCGGACCGCAGAACGGATCTTGCCAGACGATTCCGAGACACGCTGACCCTCGTGCTGGCAGACGATGTGCTCGATTGGACCGAGGAGGACGCCGAGGCTTGCGCGCGCATTATGGAGGACAAGCGACGGCTGGGAGAACCGCTGGACAGCCATCTGCCGGACGCGATGCTTGCCGGGACGGCGGCCAGCCGCGGACTCGCGCTCGTCACCCGCAACACGCGGGACTTCCGCAACACGGGAGTGCCCGTGATCAATCCGTGGGACGATGCGCGCATCTGAGCGGCACTGGGCCGCGGTCACGCTTCTGGCGACCCTCGAGCCTCCCGGGGATGTCAGAGCGACCTAAAGCGAGATCAGCTTCACCACGAGGATGGTCTGGACACCCAACTCGTCGGTCTGCACATAGGCCATGAGACCGTCCGGTCCGAACGCCGTGGGCAATGCGAGGTCCTCGAAGCGGACGGTTCCCAGGTATTCTCCGTTAGGTGTCAGGAGGTCGGCCAACCCCTGGTCACCACCGGTCGAATCCGTCCTTAACACCCAGATCCGGTCCTCCCAGTCCACGGCAAGCCGGTAGATGACAGGGATTTGCGCATGGAACTGCATCTCCGCAACATCGGCGTGGTAGCTCCCAATCAATCCCGACACGTCGGCTTCGCTCAGGCGAATGCGGAACGGGAGATCGGCAACCGTCCGCAGGATCCTTCTCTCGGTCATGCCCGCTCTCCGGCGCTCGCGCTCCGCCTCCATCGCCTCGGCACTCACCGGAAACGGGTCGATCGGACGTTCCAGGATGCGCTCGACCAACCCTTCGCGGGAAAGGACCTTCACCCGGTAGCCGACCGAATCGACAAGCGCGACACGCCCGTCCGACAATCCGCCAAGTCTCAGCATCGGACCAAAGCCACGAAACTCGCCGTCCGGCTCCGGCTCAGGGCGCCACGCGTCAAAGAAGGGCTCGGCCCGCACGGTGTCCTCCACGAAGGAATAGGCGAACACCGGCCGCGTCGTCTCTTCATCCGAAGAACCGGCCGTCATCCACGGCTCGTCGGGGCCGACCCAGAGGCCGTCGCCGACAGCCACCGCCGCACGGCCCGGCACGGGACCCGGTGACGTTCGAACGCCACGGCGGAATCGCCCCTCCGAATCGAAGAACTTGAACGACCGCTGGCTCGTGTCGTAAACGGCGAGCGTGCCGTCGCGAAACACGAAGGCAGCCACGGGTCTGCGGAAATCGGCCGGTCCCTCGCCATGCGTGCCGACGATGCGCAGGACCTCTCCCCGACGATTCCATATCGCAACCTGATGCCGGTCCGCGTCGAGAGCGTGCAGGTTGCCGGACGCGTCAAAGGCGACCGAGACGACCTGGACCAGGTATCCCTCGTCCGTGGCGCCCGCCCCCACCCTGCCGACCGTGTCCACGACGGGAGCCAGGAAGAAGTCCTCCCCATCGAGCGCACCGGGGTGTGTGCCGGGTTGCTCGCCGCTGCGGTCACAGGCTCCCGCGGAAAGAAGGGTCACAGCCAATGCCCAGCTGCGGGCTGTGGCGGTGGCTGGCGGAAACACGGGCATCGCTTAGCTTTGCATGGGTGTCGCGCATGGGGTGTCGCGACCTGTCAGGGCGCCTCGAATCGCGCATACTACGTCGCGAGGCGGCTGGGCGCCAGGTCGAGGGAGGCACATTGAGGATTCCGAGAATGCTCGTCGGCGGTGTGCTGGCGATCGCAATGGCTGTGGCACCAGCGACCGCCCGAGCAGGCCAGGGCACCCTCGCGAACCCCTCCGTCTCCTCACCCTGCGACGACACCCCCCCGCCCGCCGGCGCGACACTCGCCCCCAGCCGCGACCTCTACTGCGTTTTCCTCACCGCTCGCCCCGGCCTGGAAGGCATGTCGGGGCGACTCGAACTGCGGCCGCCGCAC
>VYAQ01000060.1 GCA_009844885.1 Gemmatimonadota bacterium | reverse complement strand
ACAGCCCCGCCTTCAAAACCGTCTTCAAAACCGTTGACAAAAGGTGGGGAGTCCCAGGGGCACAGGTGCCCGGTTCGGGCGCGAGGCCGTGCGCGTTTTCACACGCTCGTCCCCGTGCCCTTCTGGGGTCGCTCCCCTCCATTTATCCTTGCAGGAAGGCGGTTCGAGCGCCGCTGCGAGGCTGCGCATTTGACGATCGGGTGTCCGACTCCGTCGGCCTTACGAATGCCAATCCCTCGGCCGCGATCCCCGTCTTGGGGCTCGAATGGAGGCACAGGTTAGGTTCATCACCTCCCCTGTAGTGATCGACCGGGCGCAACCCGAGAGGAGGCCCGATTGTCGCCGGACGAAAGCAAAGGCTCAAGCGACCGGGAGGCGGAGCGCTTTCTCGACTCGGTGAACCGCTCCGGGTTCTGGCGGTTCGTCGACCTCCGCCTCTGTGCGATCCGCAGCGGCGATCAATGGATCAATCTTGCCACCCGCGGTTTCCTCGACCACCGTGCCGGTCCATCGGTTCCCGAGTACTCGCCGGTCAATCGGCCGGATTTCCGCGCGCAGCAGGTTGTGCTTCCGATCCGCGAACTGGCCGACGTGGTGCGTGGGATCGCGAGTGGAGAGGCGGAGCTGGGCGACTGGACCGTGAGGTACACCGGCGCATCCGACCGGCCCGTGACGGACATGAGATACGGCTTCGGCGAACTGGGCGCCCCGTACCACAGTGCCGCGTACGATGAATGGAGTTGTCACGCCCTCGTCCACCATGGAGCCTCGATGTGGGAAGTGGTAATGGACGCGGGGCATGCCCCCGGGGAACTGGACGGTACGATCCGTGGTGGGCCGAATCCCTATGGCAGCTTCTCGGACCTCATCCGAAGATTCTGTGGGCGCCCCGGAAGGTTGGATATCCGTGGCCATTCAACCACGGTCGAGTTGATCGCTCCCGTAGCCGTGCGCTTTGACCGCGAGAGCGCCATCTCCGCGCCCGACCGTGTCACGCTCGTCCTACGGGCTGCCGCGGACATCTTCGTCGCGAAGGCGGAGCTTGGTTGGACGGTGGGGGCCGCCGGACAGCCGAGTCGTCATCGATCGATCGAACTTCGCGATTGCCGATGGGTGCCTGACAGGGAATCCATCCGCGCGGAGGTGGATGTCCGGATCCGAAGGGGTGATTCCTTCATGACTTCGGTCGTCGTTCACGGCGAACGGTGCGTTGACTTCATGTCCTTGCCCTTGGCGGAAGCGGGCGGAAACATCCGTATCAAGGCCCACAGCGCCGTCGACCCTAGCCTTGAACGCTTCCGCGAACAGCTTGATCCGGCCAGACCGGACAAGTCGAAGGGGTTCGAACACGCAGTGGGGTTGCTGTTCTTCTTCCTCGGCTTCCACGTGGATCCCGTTGGAGCCCAGATCGGGCTGAGAGATCCTGTCGATCACCTCGCGCACGCCCCGGGGACTTCGGTCACCCTTGTGATCGAGTGCACGGCCGGATCGATCGACGCGGGCGGCAAGGTGGGCAGGCTGGTCGCCCGTTCGCGACGATTGGCCAAGGCGCTTTCCGACAGCGAAGTGATCGCGGTGCTCGCGACGGCGACACCGCGAGACGCCCTGTCGGAGGCCGAGGTGGAGAAGGCCGCGCGCGACGGGGTTGTGGTACTGGCCCGAGAGAATCTTCGTGAACTGTGGACTGCGGCGCAGGCCGGTGAGACCAGCGGCCAAGTCGTTCGCCGGTTGCGACAATTGCTCGTGGGCGCGGCATCACGGGCCAAAGCATGACGGTTCGGCGACGGATTTACGGTTGACCGCCAAATGGCCCGACCGCCTTCCCGCATGGGACTGCTGGACCGGGAGCGACCCGAGGCGAGGGGTGGGACGGCCGTGCACATCCCGACCGCCGCCGTGGCGTGTGAGGTATGCCGAACACCGGGGTCGCTCCCGTCAACGGGCGAAAACGCCCGCCCGTCATCGGGCCGCCCCTGACGGTGGGGCACAAACATAACGACGCCAGCAACTTGCGGCATCGGCGGCATGGCACACCCGATCGCGGTTCTCGTGCACAGCGACCTCGATTTCACATGGACACTCATGGATCGGCAACGGGCCATGCCCACGGGTAGTCGAATCTCGCCTCCGGCGAAGCCGCTCGAACGTCAAACCGAATAGCCGTCGATCATTCCTCCGGGGAGGCCCGATCAGAGCAGAGCCTTCATCCCAACGAGACGGTGAAGGCAGCCGTTGAGACCGCCCAGTTCCTCGATCACCGCTTCGTTCCTCCTGCGGATGGCATTCTCGACGCGGGCGATCTCGCGCCGGACGGCTGTGGCGGTCCGGGCCTGCCGGTTGGCTTTCTGTGCGGGGGCGGGGCCGACCCAATTCCCAAAGATCGTCCGGGCGCGTTTGAGTTCCCTCGTCCCGGCAGCGACCCCGACGTGCCGGTCCTGCCACGACCTGTGCACGGTCGAGGTGCCGTAGCCGGGACCGGCGTGGACGAACACGGCGCGGAGTGAGTCCAGCGCCACGGGCGGAGCGCATGAGGTCTGAATCCCGGCGGGGAATCGCGTAAGTCTAATCAGGACTGCACGATCTGCGTTTTCTGCCGCTGTACTGGATCCTGCTGGACCGTACCGCGAAAGCGGGAAAGTCGGACGTGAATGGCGGGAGTCCGCACTCTCCCTTTTCCTTGAGTAAGCCGTCCGTCCGGAGCGCGTCGTGGTTTCGAGAGCGCGCCGAAGCATATGGGGCGCTTCAGAGGCCGTGATCGCGACTCCCGGTCCTCGAACGCCAATACACTCCGATGTCTGCAGGCACCGGCCCTGTCGTGCTGCATTTCACCAGTTGGTCGCAACACAAGATGTTCTGGGCACGCGATGGAAGGGGGTGCCGAGGGTGGGGCCGGACATACCCGCCCCTCGATCGGACTCAGTTGCCTTCGCCGACACGCAAACGGTCCGTATTGGCTTGGCCTGCCCGGCGAGAGGTGCCTCTAGCAGGGCACGCAAAAGGGCAGGCTGGACCGGCAGTGTTCCTCCCCCAGCCTCTCCACCGGCCTGTCGATCCGCGGACCAAGCGGAATAGCAACTCATTGTATCGTTTCACGATCTGTCCGATTGCAATCGCGACCTGAAGGCATGTCCGATTCCGACATGGCAGAATCCGGGTGGCGAAGCGTCTTAAGCTCATCAGCCGGCGACACGTCGCGCTCGACGCCCACCCCATCCAGGAGGATCATCGAATGCGAATCGGACGAAAGGCACCGATAGCCGTAGTTGCTCTATCGCTCCTTGCGACATGCACCGACCTGCCGACCGAACACGCGGATACGATAGTCGCGATGCCCGTTCGGGTGGATTCCCCCGATGTCGCGGAGTTGCTCACCGAAGCCGTGGTATCCGACGGAAGAGTTGTCCTGGGCTCGGAAACCCTCGGCTACGTCGACCCCGGCAGGTCTCGCGAGGCGGACACCGCGATCAACAGTCGCTCGGAGGTGTGCTACTACCTGGTCACCTACATTGTGCTCACAGGCGAGGTACTGGAGGTCGAGTTCCTCTTCTGTACGGGTGGCGGAGGCGGCGCGAGTAGCTGCACGGCGGATCAACGGGCCATCGCTGACGAGTACGCGGCAACCCTTGTCTATCCGGACTGGTCGTGTACCAAGTTCCAACACACGGGCATCACCTCTGGCACTGGAACTCACGGTCACAGCACCGGGTTTCTGCACGACGATCTTCAGTATGGGATGGCCAAGGTCTTGCGAGGCGTAGCCCACCGTGGCGTTTCCGGAGCCTTCGTTACCTCCGACTGGCGTTGCCCGGTTGGCCATTCAAAGCTCCCCGGCGCGTCGTCAAACAGCCAGCATGTATGGGGGAAGGCAGCCGACTTCAAAGCTCCCGGGTTTAACAGGTCCACTTGGGAAACGTTCAGTGAAGTTGGGAGAGCGGCTGGCGCCACTGGCATCTCTCGGTACGGTTCAGGCAGTTTTGCCTATTCGAGCCACATTCACATCGATTGGAGATAAAATATGATTACGAGGATTGGCGTGGAAACGGCATGGGCGGGTGGCCTACTTATCGGGCTGGCACTGTCGGTTGGGTCTCCTCAGGCCATCCTGGGGCAGACGGCAACACGGATGACCGAGGCGGAAGCCGTGGCGAAACTTGACTCTGGCGACGCCAGCGAAAGGGACGCAGCCATGCGGCTCGTCAGCGAACTGGGACCTCATGCGGTCCGTGAACTGCGCATGGCGATGATACGGGCTGCGCGAGCTGAACTGGACCGACCGGCTAGCGAACAGCGCGGCGAGGTAGCGTTGGACTATCTGTTTGCGGTGGCCAAGCTGCGCGACGCTAGGGCGGTTCCCCTGTTGGTTGAGTCCCTGGTTTACGGACCCTTCGTAGCCGAGGCGCTGGCCGGTTTTGGTGATCTGCCTTTGCCGTTGATCCTGGATCTGGTGTCCAACCCGGAGAAGACGGTGTTTGACGGTGTCGCTGAGGGTTTGGCGACCCTCCGTTACATGGTCGAGGACGGGACGCTGGGACCCGACGGTCTCGCCGAAGTCACCGTCGCGGTGAGACAGCGATTGACGACACCCCAGCGATGGCCATCGGACATCAATGCGGCAATGGGTACGGCAGTCGCGCTTGGGGACCCGGCGCTGCTGCGCATCGTTGAACGGATTGCGAGCGATTCGGTGGCGGCTCGGGGTATTCTAGGCTCGTCAGGGGAACCGAGCGACCTTCGACGCATCCAAACAGAGGCACAACGGCTATTGGATGGGGGTACCCCATATCCGAGGCGCCGCCCTGGAAAAGGCGCGGGCGGCGGCTGAGGGAAGGCCACCTTCAAGGCCCCTTGGGGGGATTTCCCCGCCAAGTATTGCGGGTTTTCCCACTGACGGCGTGTTGCGGGCCTTCGGATCTTTGTTCTCAGGACCCTGGTCCCCCTCGAAGGAGAACCAAGCATGAGCGCCAACGGCTATGAAGGACGGCGAAAGCACCCGCAAGCGTCGGAAGACGTACTACTGCGGTTGTCCCCGGTCATTCGCAAGGCCTCCGAACGGTACGCGGTGGACGACGACCACGCCGATGACTTGGTCCATGATTGCCTCGTGCATATCGCGGTGAAGTTGCGGAGGTGTCGAGCGGAGGATATCGAATCGATCGAGGCATGGGCGTGGAAGGTGACTCACAACCTCTGCGAGTCGATAAGGCGGGCGGCTCCGGCCATTCACGGCGCTTGGGATGATCGCTGCGAGATCCCCGACTCGGGTCCCTTGCCGGACCAGCTGCTGGAGCGGAAGTTGCGGCGCGCCGCGGTTCGTGCAGCCGTCAGGAAACTGCCCCGAAGTCAACGGGACGCCATTGAGCTCGTCTATCTGCAAGGACTGTCGCACAAAACGGCAGCCAGCCGACTAGGTGTGGGAGTGAATGCCCTGCGCGCTTCGGTCTACCGGGCCATCCACAGCCTGAGGGGAATGCGGGACTTGGCTGTGTGGCGGGAGTCTTTCCATAAGAACGCCATGTGCGGAATCCGCAACCTTGATGACGGGCAACATCCGGTGCTGGCACTTGAGTCCGAGACTTGGGCGCGGGACCGCATTCGGGCCGGAATATGCTACGGGGAGATCGACCGCCTCCTCGACGGCGTCTACTTCGCCACTGGGTGGGACGACCTCTACGAGATGGCCCGCCGCGCGCCGGGATGCCCGGTCGTCGTAGATCCTTGCTTTCCTACCACTCGTCGATCCGGCATCGAGGAACTCAGGGTTCTACGGGCGCGGCTTCCCACATGCCCGATTATCGGTCACGGACATGCACGAGGAGCTTGGTGCCGGGCATCGGTTCGCCATGAGATCGGGTTCGTGGCCATCCTCCGGAAGGGGTTGGATGATGATCGCGAAGCCGTCCGTTTGGCTGCGTTGCGGGCCACTGACTGCGACGAGACGGAGCGCTTGCTGGATCGCATTCGGAAATGCGTGCCAAGGAGTATGCATCATCTGCTGGACGCTACACTCCACGAATCGCTTACACGCAGCTCCGTCGCGCGGTTGGCCGAGAAATTGGGGCTCACACCGCGCACGTTGGCGAGAAACTGCCGAACTCACCGCCTTCCAACGCCGAAGAGGCTGCTGTCGCTAGCGGTGATCTTCCATGTGGAGCGACTGGCCCGCTGGAGCGGCCACAAGAGGGGACCGACCGCCTTGGCGCTCGGATTCTCGGACGCCGCTAACTACGCGCATCTGGTAAAACGCACACTCGGGGCAACGCCGACCGAAATCGCTCGACGGGGCGGTCCGGATTTTGTGGCCATGATGATGCTTCGGGAACTCCGTTGCGGCGGAGCAGACGCAGCAAATCGGCGGTCCAAGAACTCGGCTGCCTGAGCTTCGATGCCCCGCCATCGCGCTCGTCCCTTTCGTGGCTTGGGGGGAGTTTCACCGGACGAGATTCAGGGCTTTCCCTTTAATCTGGTGAGGGCCAGCGTGCTTTGGAATTGCAAAAGTGCCGGTTGGGTCGCGCCGCTTCGGTCGACCGGAACGGGCCTCTCGATCGATGAGCAACCGGCCCACGCGGAGTAGACGGAGGCAGATGCCGTGGAGCTTGGCCGCGACGGTGTCTAGTCGAGGTTGTTCCGGTCGGAGCCCGGAGAGGCGTTTTCGGCGGCTCCGGCGGGCTGACTGATCCACGCATTCGTCGATCAGCCAGCGTCCTGTACCCTCCAGACAGACTTCTCGTTAGATCGAAAGATCCTAACAGCAGCAACGGGCGACCAGGTCGGGAGTAACCACAGCTTACTCGTGCCACTGAGCACCTCCCAAGGACTTGTACCCCGATCTGGAAGCCGCGATGGATGCCCAGTGGGGAGTTTGCGCCATCGAGCGCCAGTACAGGAATTGGCGAGCATCGCGGCACCGCTCCGGCTGCCAGTGACACCTTCACAGGGGAGGGAGCATGATGCGACCTGAAGCCTGGTTCGCCGACGTGGACTGGGCATCGCAAACGCACCACGTCTGCGTGGTCGGCGGCGACGGCTCGAAGCAGGAGGAACGCGCCTTCCGCCACGGAGGCACGGGGCTCGCCGAGATGGCGGATTGGATCGCCGCCAGATGCGGAGGATCCGCCCCGGAGGACATACCGGTGGCAATCGAGATTCCGCACGGGCCGGTCGTCGAGTGCCTCCTGGACCACGGGTTCGCGGTCTACTCGATCAACCCGAAGCAGCTCGACCGGTTCCGCGACCGCTTCTCGCCCGCCGGAGCCAAGGACGACAGCCTCGATGCCCGCGTCCTTGCCGACGCTCTGAGGACCGATCTTCATCACTTCCGCAGGATCGACCCCGTCGACCCGGTCGTCATCGAACTCAGGGCATGGTCGCGGATCTTCGAGGAACTCACTCGGGACCGCACCCGCCTGTCGAACCGGGTGCGTGACCAGTTGTGGCGCTACTACCCGCAGATGCTCGAAGCGGTCGGAAGCGTGGTCGAGCCCTGGTTCCTCGACCTCTGGGCCAAGGCTCCGACACCCGCGAAGGCCCGGCGGATCCAGCGCCGGACGCTGGAGAGCCTTCTCAAGCGCCACAGGATCCGGCGGATCACGGCCGACCAGCTTCAGGAAGTCCTCCGCGCGCCGGCCGTCGCCGTCGCACCCGGAACCACCGAGGCCGCGGTGGCCCACATCAAGAGCGTCTCCGCCTCGTGCACCGCCAACTCGCCGACGCCAAGCGGGAGATCGCCCGCCTGA
>VYAQ01000044.1 GCA_009844885.1 Gemmatimonadota bacterium | reverse complement strand
AGGGTAGGCTGGCTGCCCGACATAAGCCGCGTCCGACAAGCCCTTGGGCGCGGCGTCCGGGACCCCGCGACCGCCGCCGTCGCAGCGGTGCCAGGATACCTCCACGAGCGCTCCGGGGGACCCGTTCAGGCGGACCTCGCGAAGCGCGGCTGGCGGTCGGACGGAGACCGGCGATGCCGGGCCGTCCATGCGCTCCGGAAGCCGGAGCGGCGAACGATCCCGCCAGCGCCGCTGCCGATAGACAGGGGCACGGGTTCCGCCTTGGGGTGGATCAAGTTGACTACTTGCGACTCCTCCGGTGTTTTCGGTTCGTTCGCTCGTGCTGCCCTTCACGCTTCGGCATCCCGAAGGGCGACATACTACGGATTCCATCGGCAAATGGTTTCAATCCGGCCTCGGGATGTAGTCAGCCGATGCCCCACCGCGCTCATCTCAACGCTCCTTGGAGGGCGGGGTTGACACGAGGGTTAGCTTCGTCGGCCCGCTCATGGATAGGGGGGGCTCCACACTTTCCAAGGAGGAATGCGATGTTGGACGTGAAGACGATCAGGAAGCTGCTGATGACGGCGGTGGTCGTGGCGCTGGCTACGACGCCCGCCGCCGCCGAACCCCCTGCTCAGGATTGCTGGTGGACGGAGCAGCACTATGGCTTGTTCTGCAACGACGGGGGTCTCATGGAAGTGTGCAAAACACCCGCCGGTGATTGCGCGGTCGACTGCGGAAGGGGAGCGGTCGGCGGGGCTACCTGCTAACCCCATCTCAGGGGAAATGGGAAAAAGGGACAAGGACAAGAAGGGAACGAGTTGGTCCGGCCATCTTCTGAACCTCGGGCTCTTGGCGGTGCTCCTTTCCGTCGTGTTCTTGCCCGAGAGCCCGATCCGAACGCGCCTCGCCGCTTGGAGGGCGCAGGCCCGCCTGTCAGTGCTCGTCGAGGAGCACTGGCAGGCGTTGGCGGCAACGAGCACTCGCATGGACACGGTCGATGCGAGCACCGCGATGATCATCGAGTTCGGGGATTACGAGTGTCCGTTCTGCCGAGATTCCCACGCGCACCTGGAGGCTGTCATGGAATCCGATCAGGAGGTTACGATCGGATACCGCCATTACCCGCTGACGGCCATCCACCCGAGGGCTGAGGACGCCGCGCGCGCGGCGATCTGCGCCGAGGCGCAGGGACGCTTCCCACAGTTCCATTCGCTGCTCTTCGAGTCGTCGGAGTGGCGGGAAACCGGGGATTGGAAGACCCTCGCCAAGCTGGTCGGCGTGGGCGATCTGGTTTCGTACGAAGACTGTCTCCGGGGCGAAGCAGCGGGACGAAGGCTGGAGGAAGACATGAGACTCGGAGACGCGCTGGGGGTCACCGCAACCCCAACGTTCTTTTACCAGTTCGGGCGGCATGTCGGGTACGCGAACGAGGAACAGCTCCTCGAACTGATCGAACGGTCGCGCTAGATGGCCGTGACGGACGCCCTACGGAGACCGCTGGCGAAAGCGATGCTCGCCGTTTCCTGTCTGGCGCTCTGCGCCGCCTGCGTGGACGAGCCATCGGACCCGGGGGACACGGGTCGCACGGCGGCCGCGGACCTGTTCTCCCCGTGGCCTGGTGACGAGTCGTTTCGGCTCGCCGCGGAACCAAGCCTGGTGGTAGGATCGGATGAGTCTCTCCCGCTGGGCAGGGTCTCCGGAGCGGTCTTCTTCGGCGATGGCATCGCTATCGCGGATGGCCAATTCTACGAAGTCCTGATCTTGGATGCTGCGGGCCGGCTGGTTTCTCGGCACGGCAGGAATGGAGAGGGTCCCGGCGAGTATAAGTACCTGGCTGGGATCGCTCGGCACGCGGACGGACTGATCACTTGGGACGCAAACCACTTCCGAGTAACCCTGCTCGACGCCTCCGGGGGGTACGTCGGCGAGACCAGCCTCAGACGCCGTGGCCGGGTAAGGGCCGAGATCGTTGGAGCCTTCGGAAACAGCGTGCTGCTCGAAACCTGGCAGACGGGATTTCGGGGGGACGGGTTCGATGGGCCGATGGAGATCCGGCAGCCTGTGGCCCATGAGATCGCTCGTCTTTCGGACGGGGACATCGTCTTCGAGGACACCCTTCCCGGTCTGGAGCAGTGGGCGGCGCGGGAGAGTGACGGCGCCGGCGGTTTCTGGCACGGCGGGCCAAGCGTGATCTTCGGACGAACTGCCGTCTCTGCCGTCACCGACCGCTACGCCTATTTGGCGACAACAGACTCGATCACGATCACGCGCTATGACGAGGCCGGGACCGCCGAGGAAGTCTCATTCGGGCAGCCCCGGGAGAGCGCGAAGGCTGGCTGGGCGGAATTCGTTAAAGATACCATGCGGGCGAACCTCGAGAATACAAAGCCGGGCCAAATGGTCATCGGCGGAAGGAACTTCCTCCTGACCATGGCGGAGTTCAGACTCCGTCTGCTCGAGGACCTGCCTGCGCGTCCCACCCTCCCCGCTTTTTCCGCCATGAAGGGCGGCGCCGACGGTCTTCTGTGGATCCGGGAGTACCCCGACCCGTTTCAGGACGAGGTGGTATGGGTCGGTTTCGGCGAGGGGTGGGAACGAAAGAAGCGACTCGCAATGCCGGCGAAGCTGTCGGTTCTGAATGTTCTGGATATCTCGGAAGACCGGGTGCTCGTGCGGGCAAAGGGCGCCCATGACGAAACTCTGATCGAGGTCTACGCGATCGAGCGCTAATGGCTGATTTGCGCGGGGGCCGAGGTGGATTTGATTCGGGATCGACCGCCGGCCCCTTTTCGCAAAGCCCTTATCGACCCCCGGTCTCTCCCGCCACCCCAATGACGTTCGGAGGGTCGCCTTTAGAGTTCTGCGGGGCAGCCGTAGAACCGGACATTTTCGATGTCGGTAATCGCCACTTTCTCCGTGACTAGACACGTCCTGCCGAGCGGCCGGTTTCGACCCTGCCCGTACCCCTCGGGAGGGTGAGATGGACGATCGTGGGCCATTCCACGGCCCGCAGATTGCCCGAAACGCCCCCTTGGCCGCCCCGGAAACCGAATCTGAGCCCCGTCAGAGGCTGCGGCATGTCCCGTCACCGCTCTCCGGCGTCGGGAGCATTAGATTTGCAAGCTCCTTCTCTACCCCGTCCGCGCTGCGATAGCCATGGCCCGAACCAAGCTTGGCAGAATCATCTTCGGCCTCCGGCGCACGCGCGCTCAAGGCCCCCAGAGTGTGGAACCGGTGCCGACCCCGCAGGCTCGGACGGGTTCCCGGAAGGAAATCGACCCCCGGCTCAAGCAGTTGGTGGAGCGGGCGGTGCGACCGAGCACTGTGAGTCTGTGGAACGTGCTGAACCGAGACGAGCGCGAGGACGGTGTCCGGTGGCTCATCGAGAGCGAGGAAATCGGACGCGAGACGGTCTGCAAGGCGATGGCCGACACCCTGAGTTTTCGTCCGCAGACCGTTCGCCGCTGGACCCTCGACAAGCTTGTCCAGACCGCTTGCACCGTCCCGCTGCAAGACCCGATCATCACCCAGATCCTCTTCCTGAGCAGCCTCGCAACGCCCGCCCGGCTCCCGATGGTGCGGGCATTCCTGGACAGCCTTGGGATACCGCACGACGATGGCGAAGTCGAATCGTTCGAGAGCATGGACGCCTCGCAGGAAGCCTTGGCAGGCGTCGCGGCCAAGGTGGCCGACGAGTACGGGGACCGGGCCGTGGCCATCTACCTCCTCGCCCTGTGGGAGGCCGGAGCGCCGCTCGGTGAGAAGTCGTGCGCGTGGCTGAGGGATCGTTGGGGTCTGAGTGATGTGGAAGGCGGTACGGAGTCGGTTGAGGCCGCGCACCGAAGTGCAGCCAAGATCGCAGCCGAAACGTCAGACGCGACGGATGTTCCGCAACGGCAGGCGGCGGGGCCGCCGGGTCGGGAAAGCCGTGCCGAGGACTACCCCGGCGACGTTTCCCTCACGCCATCGAAGGGGATCATGGAGGTGGCTTCTGCTGATGAAGCCGAACGGGAAGGCGCCCCCGCCCGCCGACATCTCAAGTCCTCCTCACGTCCGGCGTCGCTCACGATCCTGGACCGGCTTGTCGAGCGGGCTCTCGAAGACTGTGCGCAGGAGACGCGGGGCGCGCTGAGCGAAGACGAGCTCGATGCGCTGGTCGAGGAGTTCGTCAGGCTCAACGGCACCCGGCATGAGTCCTACTTCCACGCCGGGTACAGAGACGCGCTTTTCGCCCGCAGCGCGGACGCCTCGTTGAGCGTCAAGCATCCGGCGCGTCTGGAATGGTACTGGACGGGGGCCGTGAAGGCATGGGCAGTGCGCGAACACTGGGACCGGATCGTTCGCGAGTACGACGACAATCCATTCGTCAGGGAGTTGATGACCGGGAGCAGCCAAGCTTCGGCGTTCGCGGCTCTTCCCATCGCGAAAGCGCTGCACGGGACGGGCCGGGCAGCGGAGATCGGGAGGTCGCTGACCGACCGTGCGCTGATCTTGGAACCCCGGCTGTTCGACCCGCTCCTCTCTGCGGCCACAGACCTTCTCCGGGAAGGCGACGCCGCCCACGCCCGGCACATCTTCGACCTGCTCGTCCGGGTCGGCGAACAGTTGGAGGACACCGGGTCGGCTCCAGAACAACGGGTCCTGTTCGACGCCAGACGCCGCTTCGCCCACAGTCTCAGGGCGCTCCGCGAACGCGAGCGGGCGGAGCGGATTCTCAAGGGTCTTTTGGCCGCAGATCCGGATCAAAACGCCCGTGCGATGGTGCACGCGGACCTTGGCCTGATGGCAGGCGGTTTCGACGCCATGGAGGAGGTCGCGCTGCCGACCGGCCAGACCGCCGTGGAAAGCGTTCGTGAGCGTCTGGCCATGGGCGAAGACCACTTTCGGCAATCGGTCGGGGAAGGGACCGACGGTTCCGCCCACGGGCACTACTGTCTCGGTGTCCTCGCGCTCGCCCGCGGCAAAGACGACGACGCGGCGGATCGCCACCTCGTGGCCGCGCACCTGCGTTTCTCGAAGCGAGTGCGATCCTACGGGAACCTGGTGCCAAGATCCAGCCTCTATGCCGCAATCGCCAAGGCACGGCAGCTTCAGCCCGACAAGCTCGTGCACGCCGCCCGCGTCATCGTGGACGCGCTCGCGTCAGGTGCCCGGTTCCCGATCCACCTCGTCAGAGAGACCGTCGAGGCGTTCGACTTGGCCGAGGACAAGGAGAATCTCCGGCGCGTGTCGGAAGCCGTCATCGAAGCTGCCGACGGACTCGTGCTGGACGAACTCGCCGAGTGCGGCCCGGCTCTCCGGCACTGCCCGCTCCTTGCCGAAAAGCTCCATTCGCGGGCGAGGGACAGCGGCAGGCCCGCCGATCTCAGGGCCGCCGATCTTCGAGCCGCCGTCCGGGGTCACATGCATGCCCGGTCGCAGGAACGGGCCGGAGACGCTCTGGACGAACTCGAACAACTCGCCCTCAAGGGCGTGGCGGTGCCGGAGTTTCAGGAACTCCTGAAGGATCCGGCAGGTTACGATCCGGCTTGGAGCCGCGAGGACTCTGCGGTCGCGCGCGCCCGAAGCTACGAGGCGCTCGGGGAGTTCGAGGCCGCGACTGGGATTCTGAGAGAACTGTTTCACCAAAGGGCCTCCCAGGACACCGAGGACGGGCTCCATGACGCCGCCGGCATTCTGGCACGGATCTCGGGCTACGGCATCGACGCCTCCTTCTACCAGGAGATGCGCGACAGGCACCGGGCGCTCGTCCGGCAGTTGGGCGGTGCGCGGGCGGTTGGTGCCGAAAGTGCGGTTGGGCCGTCCCGACGGAGACACGTCAGGATCCTTGTGGCCGGGGGGGCCGAGGAGGCGGCCAGACTGGAAGCGCCGGTCCGCGAGGCCCTGCGCGAGCGCGATCCGCGTATCTACATCACCTTCGTACGGACCGGATGGGGAAGCAACTGGCGCCGCGCCCTGCCCGAACTCGAACGGCACGCGACCGACCACCACGGGCTGGTCATCCTTCGCTTCGTTCGCACCAACTTCGGCCGCCACGTTCGTCAACTCTGGCCGAATGATCGGCCATGGCGGTTCTGCTGGGGCGGCGGGCGCGGCGCGATCATCGAGACGGTGGAGACGGTGGCCGCCCTGGTCCGGAACGGCTGACCGGTGGCCGGGGACCAAGACTTCAAGCGGGCCTTCTCGGGTGAGGTCTCGGCAGACTCCCCCGCTTCGCCGACATTAACAGGATGCGGAAGAGGCGAAGGCCCAAGTGCATTCATATCGTGCGACCGCTATGTTGAGATGGTCGAGATTCCTCCCATGATCCCGACAAGCCGTAGGCGTAATGCCTCCCCTCTTCCATGCTCAGCGAATGCGAACGGGTCAATGGCCCGATTGAAAAGGACGTGACGACCCCTGCGATTCCCGCAAAACGATTCCGGTTTTCCCGCAATCAGGCGATGGCAGAGTCAGATTACGTCGAACGGCAAGAATGGCAGATCGTGCAGCCCTGATTGAACTTACGTGATTTCTTGCCTTGATTCGGCGCGTTGAGAGTCTGCGCTATCAGCAAGCCGACGAGGGACAGCTCAGGACGGCTCTGGAAAACCGCCGGAGGGCTCGCGCCTGAGAGTTCGCGATCAGCGGGAACGAAACGACGGGAGCCGGACCTTACATTCCCGTAACTTCAATCACCCCAATCAGATGTGAATCCGTTGGGCCTTGCCCGTCCGGCGACCATGCCGGGTTCCCGTCCTGATCGAGCGAGGGGTCGAGGTACCGCAGTGTCCCGCTCTCCAGGTCGAGCACCCCGATGAAGGCGTGATCTCCCCGCCCGCTCGTCCATGCCAGGTGGGTCCCGTCGGGCGAGAGGCGCAGCTCCCCCGGACTTCCACGGCCCCGGACCAGGGGCTCAGGGGAAGCGGAGGGGTCGCGCGCCGGCCGGCGCTGGATCACGCCGCGGTCGATATGGATGACCCATGCGCCGTCGGGCGAGAGGACTGGCGAGTGGCCCGGCCCCAGCCTCTGCGCGCCGCTGCCATCGGTTGGCGCCACCCAGATCTCGCGGTCCACGCCTGCCGGGTCGCTCTCGGGATTGGGAATCTCACCGGCACGATTCGGGGCGCCTCCCCGCACGAACGCGACCAGCGAGCCGTCCGCGCTCACCGCGAGTTGGGTGATTTCCTGGCCGTCGTCACGCGTGAACGACGTCAGACGGCGTCCGCTCCACCCGGGCGCGGCCGCCGTCCAGATGTTTCGCGCCCCGCGTTCGTTGCGCACCCACGCCACGACGGGGGACGCGGGAGCGGCGGTCAGCGCGCTGGGGAAGGGCCATCCTACCAACGCGTCCAGGTCTGTCTGGCCGTTCTGAGCGGCGGTCGGCCGGGCCGCGGTCGTGAGAACCAGCGCGGCCAGCACAGCCGAGGCGGCGGCCGTGGTGCGTCCCGTTGCCGCGCGCATTACAGTGGCTGCACCACGAGCCATGAGGTCGCCACGACGGCCGCGGCGCCGAACACCAATTCGGTCGCGGCGGATCTGCGAAGGCGTGTGGGATCCGCGTCGACGGACAGAGCCGGACGCACGACGCGCCAGTTGTAGAAGCCAATGGCCATGACACATGCGACAATGAAGTCCTTGATGAGGAGTGATCGCCCCCAGGGGGTCGTCCACAGATCCGACGGGGCACCCATGTGTAGCCACGCTTTCACGCCGCCCGATACGACCAGGGTCCCAACGGCGACGAGCGCCAGCCGGGAGAAGGCGCCGACAAGCGTCGGCAGACCGGGCCAGGCGCCGCCGTTGTCCGCGGCGGCTGCGCGCAACGCCGGGAGTCCGGCCGAGACCAGGCAGAAGAGCCCCCCGACCCAGGCGCCCGCCGCCACGACGTGAAGGTAGGTTGCAACCGCGGACAGGCCTCGTGGCGCATCGGCCCAGGCATGCCCCGAGAGGATCGGTGCGATGGGGACCAGCAGGGCCGCCGCGAGGACGACGTGCCAGCCGGCTCCGCCGCGGTTTCCGGAACGGCACAGCGCGACCCCCACAGCCGCGAGGACCCCCGCGGCGCCGTGCACCCACCATCCCGCGCTCCAGGGTGTTCCCCCCGCGGCGGTAGCGAGGTTGGCGCCGGGATCGTCCGGGAACAACGTCTGCGCCTGGAACCAGAGCCGCAGTGGCAGGGCGGCCAGGAGCAGCACGGCCGCGGCGGCCGCGATTCGCCACGTGCCCGTGGAAACGCCTTCGGCCACCCCGTTCGGCAGGCCGGCGCTCTTTGCGGCGCCGAGCGCGATCACCCTGAAGGCGACCGACCCCAGGAGTCCCACGATGCCCAAATAGAACGCGAAGCGCGTCGCGAGCGCGCCCGGATCCACGAAGATCCCGGTGCCCGCGTCATCGGCCGTCCCCGCACCCTGCGGTCCCGGTCCGGCCTCCGGCACCGGAGCGGCGTCCAAGGCTGGCGCATGGTCCGCCTCGTCCACCGCCGGAACATCGACGCGAAAGCCGAATTCGCCCGAGAGGGCATGTCCGTCCGGTCCCGCCGTGGTCCATTCCACGACATAGCTTCCCCGGCCCAGCGGCTCGTCCAGCGCAAGCAGGAGCACGTCCTGCCGGTCCTCGTGCAGATAGGCGAGTTCCGCGGCGGCCACGGGGGCCGCTCCGCCCGCTGCAGACCGTACGGAAACGCTGCTCAGAGAGAGTTGGACAGCGGTGGTATAGGTGAGCGACACCTCCGTCGGCGACTCGGTCAGGACGGCATCCTGCGCCGGAGTCGACTCCTCAAGTTCCGTGTGCAGCGTGGCAGCGGCCGCGACGGCGGGCAATGCCAACAGGGCGCCCGTGACCAGGGCGCGCACCCGCACGTCACGCCTCCGGCAGGCCGTGCCTGATCGCGAACTCCATGGCCTCGCTGAACCGGTCGAGTTCCTCCAGGGTCGTGTACACGCTCGGCGAGATCCGCAACCCGGTGCACTCCTCGTGACCGATGGAGACGTTGATGATGCGGTGTTCGCTCCAAAGCCACCTGCTGAGGGCTCCGGTGTCCAGGCCCTCGACGTGGACGTTCGCGATCCCGCACGCGAATCCCGGCTTCTGGCTCGTGTTGAGACTCACGCGGTCGTTCTCCAGGAGCCGGTTCGCCCAGTAGTCGCGAAGATAGGTGAGGCGCGCCGCCTTCCTCTCGGCTCCGATCCCCTGGTGGAAGGTCAGGGCCTCGCCGATGGCCAGGTAGTTGGCCGCGGGATGGGTCCCGATCTCCTCGTACTTGCGGATGTCGCCGTCCATGCGGTCGGGTGCCGCCATCAGGGGCCAGATGTTGGCGATCTCGTCGCGCCGCACATACAGCAGACCGGTTCCGTGCGGAGCGAACAGCCACTTGTGGAGACTCGTCGAGTAGTTGTCACACTCCAGGTCGGGCAGCTTGAACGGAAAGTGCGCCATCGCGTGGGCCCCGTCGACGATGACGGGGACATCGTGCCTGCGGGCCATCGCCACGATCTCGCGCACCGGCAGGATCTGACCCGTCAGGTTGATCATGTGACACATGAGGATCAGCCGGGTGCGCGGGGTGATGCCCTCCTCGAAGCGGCGCACGACCTCGGCGGGGTCCTCGGCCGGGACGGGCACCTTGATCTGCCGCATGACGATCCCTTCGCGCCGTTCCCGCTGCCGGAACGTGGTGAGCATGCGTCCGTAGTCCTGCGTCGTGGTGAGGACTTCGTCGCCCGGCTCCAGGTCGTAGCCGAACTGACACGTCTGCAGTCCCTCGGACGCGTTGCGGGTGAACGCGATCTCCTCCGCGTCGACCCCCCACTCGCGAGCCATCCGGGCCCGTACCCCTTCCCGCTGCGGCTCGAGGATCTGCCACATCGTATAGGTGGGCGCCTCGTTCGAGTAGTCGAGGTGCCGCTTCATCGCGTCCTGCACGAAGGTGGGCGACGGGCTGACGCCGCCGTTGTTGAGGTTGACCAGGGTCCGGTCCACCGTGAAGGCCCGGGCGACCTGCGACCAGAAGAGCTCGTCGTCGGCCGTCTCAGCCGCGGATCCCGGATGGCGGCCCAGCTCGCGCGCGATGTGCGTGGCGCGGGAATTGAACGCCGGCAGCTGCGAGGCTCCGAGGACCGCCGCGGCCGATCCCAGGAAGTCCCTTCTGGTCGGGACGGGCCGGTTGTCCGGTTTCTTCGCTGCGCTGGCCTTCATCAGGATTCCTCCGCGTCCTAGGCGTGACTGCCCGCGGTGCTCCCTGGCGGGCCGGGGCGACGTGCTCCCTGCGTCAGGTCCGCGGACCGGACACGGCACGTCAACAGACTACGATAAACGCCGCGAGGGGGGTGGGCAAACGATGGATGTGGCGGGCGGTTATCTTTACCGCTACTGCTGTGCCGATGCCCGGCCCGGGTGTTGCCTCGGGTTGTCCGCTCACGCGTGCCCACGCCAACCAATCGCCGAGCGACCAGATGATTCGAGTCCGTTTTCTGGGGACTGCCGCTGCACGACCGACCGTCCGGCGGAGTGTGTCGGCCATCGCGATCCAGCGGGAGGGCCGGTCCATCCTCTGGGACTGCGGCGAGGGAACCCAGCGTCAGATCATGCGCTTCGGCACCGGGTTCACGTTCTCCCACATCTTCATCACCCACGCCCACGCGGACCACTTCCTGGGTCTTCCGGGCCTGCTCAGGACCATGGGGCTTCAGGGGAGGGACGAGCGCATGAACATCTATGGTCCGGCCGGCGCCGTCGCCACGCTGGACGCGGCCGCGCGGCTGGGTATGGAGAGGCCGGCATTCCCGATCGAGGTCAGTAGCCTCAGGCCGGGCGACCGGGTCGATTTCGGCGATTGGGCCGTGCACGCGTTTCGCGCCGAACACGGAGTCGCCGCGCTTGGGTACGCATTGATCGAGGAACCGCGTCTCGGCCGGTTCGACGTAGAGGCGGCCCGCCGGCTGGGCGTGCCCGAGGGGCCGCTCTTCGGCCGGCTGCACCGGGGTGAGACCATCCAGGTCGGGGACCGTAGCATTTCGCCGGACGACGTGGTGGGTCCATCGCGTCCCGGACGTACCGTCGTGTACACGGGCGACACGAGACCGAGTCGGGCGACCGTTCGGGCCTCGATGAGGGCGGACCTCCTGATCCACGAGGCCACGTTCGGGTCGGATGAAGTCGGGCGAGCTCGGGAAACACGGCACTCCACGGCGCTGGAGGCTGCGGAGGTCGCCGCGAGGGCGCGCGTGCGGCGACTGGTCCTGACCCATATATCGGCTCGGTACTCGGAGTCACCGGAGCGTTTGCGGGACCAGGCGCGCGAGGTGTTTCCCGAGGCCGGGGTCGCGTACGATGGCCTGGAGGTGGAGCTCGGCTACCATGGGTGAGGTCGGGGTGTCCGCGATGCCCCACGGGCTGCCTGGCGCCGTGACCGTGGTCGGCCTCGGGCTCATGGGGGGATCGGTCGTGAAGTCTCTGCGCCGCGCGCATCCCGAGGTGCCCGTCTATGGCATCGAGCCGGATCCGGGCAGTGCCGGGCTTGCAGCGGGCGACGGCGTGCGGATAGTCGACTCGCTGGACCGGTGTCCGCTGGCCGGCGGTGTCGTACTCTTCGCTACGCCGCTCGACACCACGGTAGCCCTGGTCGGCGAGACCGCCGCGGAGTGGAGTACGGCCGCGTTGGCCACCGATGTAGCCAGCCTCAAGGCCCCGGTGCTCGATGCCGCTGCCGCCCAAGGCCCTTGGGCGGGCGGCACGTTTGTCGGGGCGCACCCCATGACCGGGTCCGAGCGCTCGGGCTACGCGGCCGCGCGCGCAGATCTCTTCGACGGAGCCGATGTCTGGATCACTCCCTGCGGCCCGGTGGGTGCGGATCGCGATTCCGGGGCGGCGAAAGCGGTTGGCGATGCCAATGCCGACGCCGTGCGGCGGGCCAGCGCATTCTGGCGAGTCCTTGGTGCCCGCCCACGGGTCGTCGGCGCCGAGGAGCACGATCGGGTGATGACCTGGGCGAGCCATCTGCCGCAGCTCGTGGCCAGCGCGCTCGCCGGCACGCTCGCCGACGCTGGTATTCCGCGGGCGGCCCTCGGTCCTGGGGGACGCGACGCCACGCGTATCGCGGGCTCCAATCCCGGGATGTGGACACCCTTGCTCCGGGCCGCCGCCGCGGCCGACGCGCGGGCGTTGGCCACGCTGGAAGATCGGATCGGGGCCATCCGCGGGATGTTGGAACGGGGCGACATGGAGGGCGTGGCGCAACTGCTGGAGCAGGCGAGGCACTGGTGCGTTCCGGGGGACTGAGCATCCGGGTTCCGGGCGACAAGTCCATTACCCAGCGCGCCCTCATTCTGGGTGCCATGGCGGACGGCGAGAGCCGCATTGCGGGCGCGCTCCGGGGGGCGGATCCTCTGGCGACCGGGCGCGCGCTGGCAGCGCTCGGCGTGGAGATCGACGGCCTGGATGCCGGCGAAGACCAGGTGGTGCGGATCGCGGGCTGCGGGCTGCGGTCCTGGAGGAGTCCCAGCGGCACGCTGGACCTGGAGAACAGCGGCACCGGGGTTCGCCTTCTGGCCGGCGCGCTTGCGGCCCAGCCGCTTACGGCGGTCCTCGCCGGCGACGAATCGCTGTCGCGCCGACCGATGGGCAGGATCACGGGTCCGCTGCGGCGAATGGGTGCGTCGATCCGGTACCTCGAGCGCCCAGGGGTGCTGCCGTTTCAGATCGTCGGCGGGGGCCTGAACGGGATCCGTCACGAAGGGCGGGTGGCGAGTGCACAGGTCAAGAGTGCGATTCTGTTCGCCGGCGTAGGAGGCGGCGTGGGCGTGGAGGTCCGGGAGCCGCGGCGCTCGCGAGACCACAGTGAACGCATGCTCGAGGGGATGGGGGTGGAAGTGGTGGAGGGCGCAGCCGCGGAGGGATGGCTGGTCCGTGTGCCGGAGCCTCCGCCTCGCCTGTCGCCGTTGCAAATGCAGGTTCCAGGCGACTTTTCGTCGGCCGCGTTCTTTCTGGCGTGGGCGGCGCTGGTTGGGTGCGGCGATCTCTTGCAATTGGAAGCGGTAGGTGTCAACCCGACGCGGACGGGCCTGCTGCCGGCGCTCGCCCGGATGGGCGCCGATGTCCGCGTCCTGGGCCGCCGCAGCGAGGGTGGCGAGGCGGTTGGGGATCTGGTTGTGGGAGGGGACGGGAGCGCGCTTCACGCGGTGACTGTAGGCGAGGATGAAATCCCCGGGATGGTTGACGAGGTGCCGATCCTGGCCGTCCTGGCGGCACGGGCCGAGGGCGTTTCGCGCATCTCGGGCGCCGGCGAGCTCAGGGTGAAGGAGTCGGACCGCCTCGCGGCACTCGCGACGAACCTGCGCCGGATCGGAGTCGCCGTTGAGGAGTTCGACGACGGCCTCGAGGTCGAGGGCACCGATGCGCCCCTGACTGGAGTCGTCGAGAGCTTTCACGATCACCGGATCGCGATGGCTTTCGGGATTCTCGGCGCCACGCCCGGTTGCAACATCCGGATCGACGATCCGGGCACGACCGACGTCAGCTTCCCCGGCTTCTGGGATCTCCTAGGACGGGTGCGGACATGGTGGGAAAGCATGGGCCACGGCACGTGGCGACCCGGCCCGGGCAAGCGGCAGCCCCGGTCGGTCGCGCAGGACGCCCGCGCATCCGCGGTGGCCGGGTCGGCGGGGTGCACGGTCGTGGCGATCGATGGCTCGGCAGGATCGGGAAAGTCCACGACCGCGGCAGCCGTGGCGGGCCAACTCGGCTATCGGCACCTGGATTCGGGGGCGCTGTACCGGGCCGTCACGCTTGGACTGCTCGACGCGGACCTGGCGATGGCGGTGGAGACCGTGACCCCCGCCGACCTGGAGGCGCTGGACATCGCGATCGAGTGGCGCGACGCCGCCATGGCGGTGCGAATGCGAGGCGTGCGGGTGCCCGAGGAAGCCCTGCGGGCGGCGCGCGTCACCAGTGAGGTGTCCGCGGTCTCGGCGCTTGCACCGGTACGCGAACACCTTCTGGAGCTGCAGCGCGCCGCAGCCGACGGGCCCGGGCTGGTGGCTGAAGGCCGGGACATGGGCACGGTGGTCTTCCCGGACGCAGCGGTCAAGATCTACCTGGACGCCCACCCGCGGGAGCGCGCCCGGCGGCGCATCCGGCAACGGGGCGGGTCGGCCGGGGCAGCGGAGATCGAAGAGGAGGCGCGCAGGCTGAAGGACCGGGACGAGCGCGATTCCTCCCGGTCGCTCGCCCCCCTTGCCCGCGCGGGCGATGCCGTGCTCCTTGATACCACCCACATGGATCCGAGGGCGCAGATGGAGGCAGTCATACGTCTCGTACGGTCGGTCGAGCCCTCCCCTTGAGTGCCGGATTGCACTATGCTTTAAGAGTATACCTTCTACGGGTTACGACGCGCGGGCCCGGCCACGCGGGTCCGGTCGCCCCGGGAAGGAGCATGGGAAACACGCCGGCGGCGGGCTACCGCGGGGAGGTCCGTCCAGCCCTGGTTCTCACTCAACCCGGCCTCCCGCGCGTTACACGGGCCGGCAAATCGTACCGGAGCGCCGGGCTGTCAAGCCGGCGATGCATGCCATGAACGAACCCCAGGATACTCGAACGGCCCCCGACGGCCACGGTCCCACTCCCGACACCGCTGCTGACGGCTCCGGGCTTCCAGGCGAAATCTCACCGGAGCTGTTCAACGATCCATATGGCGAAGAGGTCCTCGATGTCTCGCGCGACGACTTCGAGGCGATGCTCTCCGAGCACCAGACCGCCCGCGGCGATATCCGTGAGGGTCAGGTCGTGCAGGCCCGGGTCCTCCGAACGACCGAGTCCTCCGTCATCCTCGAATTCGGCTTCAAGAGCGAGGGGGCCGTACCGCTCGACGAGTTCAAGGACCCCGACGCCATCGAGCCGGGACAGGATGTCGAGGTGCTTCTCGAGAGCCTCGAGGACGAAGACGGCGTCGTCGTGCTGTCCAAGAAGAAGGCGGACTTCCTCAGGGTCTGGGAGCTGATCAAGGACGCGTTCGAGAACGACCAGCCGGTGAAGGGACTCCTGACGCGCAAGATCAAGGGAGGTGTAACGGTCGACATCATGGGCGTCGACGCCTTCCTCCCCGGTTCCCAGATCGCGCTTCGCCGGGTCCCGAACATCGAGGACCTGATCGGCGACACCTACGATTTCAAGATCATCAAGCTCAACAAGCGCCGCCGGAACATCGTCGTGTCGCGGCGCGTCATTCTCGAACGCGAGCGCAAAAAGAAGCGTTCCACGCTGGTCAAGGAGCTACTCACCGGCCAGGTACGGGAAGGCGTCGTCAAGAACATCACGGACTTCGGGGCGTTCATCGATCTCGGCGGACTCGACGGACTCCTCCACATCACCGACATGTCGTGGGGCCGGGTCGGCCACCCCTCCGAGGTGGTGAATATCGGCGCACACCTCGACATCAAGGTGCTGGACATCGACTGGGACCGCGAGCGCATCTCGCTGGGACTGAAACAGCTGCTGCCGTATCCGTGGACGGATATCGAGGAGCGTTACCCCGTGGGTGCCCGCGTCCGGGGCAAGGTGGTGTCGATCACCAATTACGGAGCGTTCGTCGAGCTCCAGAAGGGCGTCGAGGGCCTGGTTCACATCTCCGAGATGTCCTGGACCCGCAATGTGCGGCACCCGTCCAAGCTCGTGTCGATCGGCGACGAGATCGAGGCGGTTGTGCTGAAGGTGGACCCGAAGGACCAGAAGATCTCCCTCGGCATGAAGCAGATCGAGGAGGATCCGTGGCTGGCCCTGCCGCTCAAGTATCCGACCGGGACCAGGCTGACCGGCACCGTGCGCAATCTGACCTCCTTCGGCGCGTTCGTCGAAATCGAGCCGGGGATCGATGGGCTGGTGCACGTTTCCGACATGAGCTGGACGCGGCGGGTGGAGCACCCGTCGGAGGTGGTGCAAAAGGGTGAGACCGTGGACGTCATGGTGCTTGACGTGGATTCGGACAACAAGCGGATCTCCTTGGGGATCAAGCAGTTGTACGACGATCCCTGGCCACAGCTGGTCTCGCGCTTCCACAAGGACTACGAGCAGGACGGCCGCGTCGTGCGAATCCAGGACAGAGGCCTGATCGTGGATCTGGGGGACGGCGTGGAGGGCTTCGTGCCGGGCTCTCATTCCGCGGTTCCGGCGGACCAGATCGAAGATCGCTACTCCGCCGGCGATGTCGTTCCCGTCCGGGTGATCGCCTCGGACGCGGGCGAGCGCCGTATCGTGCTCGAAGTGCTCGAGGCGCCCGAAAGAAGGCGCGAATCCGACACAGCCGAGGAGGAGGAGGCTGACGTTGCCGAAGGGGCTGCGCCAGAGGCAGCCGAGGACGAAGCGGTAGAGGCAGCCGAGGAGGAAGCAGTGGAGGCAGCCGAGGAGAAAGCGGTAGAGGCAGCCGAGGACGAAGCGGTAGAGGCAGCCGAGGAGAAAGCGGTGGAGGCAGCCGGGGACGAAGCGGTGGAGGCCTCTGGGGACGAGGCGCCGGAGGCAGCCGGGGACGAGGTGGTGGAAGCGGCCGGGGACGAAGCGCCGGAGGCCACCGGGGAGCAGCCGTCAACGTCCGATTGATCAGGAGGCCGAACCGGCGGATTTTCGTGAAGACGATGGACACGGGATCGCCACAGCGCGTGGCCAATGCCACGGTGCTTGCCGGCCTGGTGCTGGCCTGCGCCGCCTCGGTGTCGGGTCCCACTCCGCAGGCCATGGCCGAAACACCTCAGGAAGCCCCCGTCATTGGTGCGTTGCTGCCCATGTCGGGATCGCCATCCAGCCAGGAATACGCACGGATGTTCCTGGACGGCGTCGAGGTCGCGGTCGATCTGGCCCGTCGCGCGGGTGTCAATGTGCAGTTGGTCGTGGAGGACAACGGCGGCACGCCGTCGGGCAGCGTGCGCGGGGTTTCGGCGCTCGTGGATCGGGGGGCCGTCGCCATCCTCGGCCCGCTGGCTGCCGGCAACGTAAGCGCGGCATCGGAAGCCGCACCGAGACGCCTGCCGTTTTTCTCGCCGACCGCACGGGATCTTCCCGACGGACAAAGGGGTGTCTACAGCATGGGGGCCGGGAACCCCGCCGCGGGACTGGTTCTCGCCGACGCCGCGACGGGCCTCGGCTACTTCGATGCGGTCGTCGTCCATCCGCGCAGCCCTGGCGAAACACTGGAGGCGACGGCTTTCGCGGAGGCGTTCAGGGCGGTGGGTGGCGCGGTGCGGCGGCGCATCGAGTACCTGCCCGGCACCACAACCTTCGAGGTGCCGCTCCTCGAGGCGAAGTCGCTCGCTCCCCGGCTGCTGGTGGTCGCGGCGGCGCCGTCCGACATCGAGTTGCTCGCGCCCCAGATCGCGTTTTTCGGTCTCGACACCATCGGGGTGCAGGTGGCCGGCACCGCGGGATGGACGGGAACCGCCGTCATGGAAGGTGTCGCCCGTCGTCATACCGACGGGGTAATCTCCGTCAGTCCACTGGCTCCCGATGCGGTCGAAGACCTGCCCACGGACTTTGTCGAGGCCTATGAACGCCGCTTCCGGCGCTCGTTGCACAGCATGGTGCCGGCGACGGGTTTCGACCTGTTCCGCATGGCCCTGGCGGCCTACGGCGCGGGGCGCCGCACGTCCGGAGACCTTGTCGCGGCCCTGGAGCGCCTCCACCGCTTCGCCGGCGTGACCGGAAGCTACTCCTTTGCCGATGGCCGACTGACCCGGGAGTATTTTCCGGTCCGAATCTATGGCGGCTCGCTACACCCGGTCGACACGGAATTCCCTGAAGCGGGACAGCCGGGCCCGGCCGGTCCGCGGCCACACTTCGGCACCCGATAACAGAAGGCGCTGCCGTCGCCCATGACGATGCGTGAATCCCTCGAGCGTCTGGAAGCCCTCAGCCGGGAGGCCGAGCTGGGTGGGGGAGAGGCGCGCATTCGCGCCCAGCACGAGCGCGGCAAGCTGTCGGCAAGAGAAAGGCTCGAACTCCTTCTGGACGAGGACTCCTTCGTCGAGCTGGACCGGTTCGTTACGCACCGCTCGACCGAGTTCGGGCTTGATTCACGAAAGTACCTGGGTGATGGAGTAGTCACGGGCTACGGGATGATTCACGGCCGGCTCGTCTATGTGTTCTCGCAGGACTTCACGGTCTTCGGGGGGTCGCTCAGCGAGGCTCATGCGGAGAAGATCGTCAAGATTCAGGATATGGCGCTGCGCAACGGGGCGCCGGTGATCGGTCTCAACGACTCCGGTGGGGCACGGATCCAGGAGGGCGTCGTCTCGCTGGGGGGCTACGCCGACATCTTCCTTCGCAATACCCTTGCATCCGGGGTGATCCCGCAGATCAGCGTGGTCCTGGGTCCCTGCGCGGGCGGTGCCGTCTATTCGCCGGCCATCACGGACTTCGTGTACATGGTGCGGGGAACGAGCTTCATGTTCGTGACCGGACCGGGGGTGGTGAAGACGGTGACTCACGAGGAAGTCGACATGGAAGGGCTGGGAGGCGCGGATGTTCATGCCGAGACGTCCGGCGTGGCGCACTTCGCCCACGACAGCGAGGCGGAATCGCTGACGGCCGTGCGCGAGTTGTTCCGGTATGTGCCGCGCAACAACGCCGAGCCCCCACCGCCAGGGGAAGATCGGGACTCCCACGCTCGGCGGAGCGAGAAAATACTGGAGATCATACCGGATAACCCGAACCGTCCCTACGATATAACCGAAATCATCCATGAAATAGCCGATGGGCGTGAATTCTACGAGGTCCACGCCGGATTCGCGCGCAACCTGGTCACGGGATTCGCGCATCTCGGCGGTCACTCGGTCGGTATCGTGGCCAACCAGCCCGCCGTCCTGGCCGGCGTTCTCGACATCGATGCCTCCGACAAGGGTGCCCGCTTCGTGCGTTTCTGCGACGCGTTCAACATCCCCCTGGTCGTGCTCGAAGACGTCCCCGGCTTCCTGCCCGGGGTTGCGCAGGAACACGGCGGCATCATCCGGCACGGGGCCAAGCTGCTCTACGCGTTCTGCGAGGCGACCGTGCCCAAGGTCACCGTCATCACACGCAAAGCCTATGGCGGGGCCTACGACGTGATGAACTCGAAGCATGTCCGGGGCGACATCAACCTGGCCTGGCCGTCCGCCGAAATCGCGGTGATGGGCCCGAAGGGCGCGGTGGAGATCCTGTTCCGCAAGGAGATTGCAGCGGCCGAAGACCCGGAGGCTGCGACAGAAGCGAGGATGGCCGAGTACCGGGAGAAGTTCGCGAATCCGTACGTCGCGGCGGCACGCGGTTTCGTCGACGATGTGATCGATCCCCGCGACACCCGCGCCAGGCTGATCAACGCCCTCGACATGCTGCGCGACAAGCGGGACTCCAATCCGCCGAAGAAGCACGGCAACATCCCGTTGTAGGGCCACGCCGCCCATGGGGCAACCCGGCCGCCCCGTACGTGCGTCTGATTGTCTGTACAGCCTGACGGGCGCGCCGGGGGGCTGGAGACAGACAACGGGGGGAGACACGATGCGCAAGGCAAGATTCTTCAAGGACTTCTGGATGTCGGCGGCTTTCGCCGCGTCGGCAGCGGTCGGTTTGGTGGGTTTGACGGGTCCGGTCACGGCACAGGAGGCGGAGGACTGTGACTGCAGGCCGGGTGTGAGGACGTTCATCTGGGACGGCGATGGCGGGCAGCTTCCCTTCCTGAGTCTGGAGGGACGGCCGATGCTCGGCGTCTCGCTGGACATGGATGCCGACCTGGACGACGTCGGGGTTCGTGTGACCGGGCTGAGGGATGACGGCCCGGCCGACCGGGCCGGTGTTCGCGAGGGCGACATCATCGTGGCCGCGGGCGGTTGGGACCTTACGCAGCCCCTGGACGGCGAAGACGAGATGGACATGAATCGGGACACCTCGCTTCCCGGCCAGCGCCTGGTCGCCCTGATCAGGGAGCTCGAAGAGGGTGAAGAGATCGAGATCGAGGTGGACCGGGACGGTGAGTTGCTCGCTTTTGCCGTGGTCCCCGAGGAACTCGAGGGGTGGGGCTGGCCATCCAGGCTCAGCGTCCGCATGCGCGACATGGCCGACCGCGTGCGTGACCAATACCGCGATATCGACTGGAATGTCCAGTGGGACGCTCCGACCATCGATCCTCCGGTCACGCCCGACCTCTTCCGTGGCGACAGCGGGGACTTGATGCAGGTGTGGCTGCAGAACCGCTCCCACGGCCTCGAGCTGGTCGAACTCAACGCCGGTCTCGGAGCATACTTCGGTACGGAGGAGGGAGTCCTCGTTGCCGATGCCGACGGTGATTCCACGCTTGGGCTCCGCCCTGGCGATGTCGTGGTCGATGTGGATGGCCGGAGAGTGCGGAGCGCCGCTCAGTTCCGACGGATTCTGCGCTCGTACGAGGAGGACGAGGAGATCGCGCTGCGAATCTGGCGGGATGGCGCGGAGACCGTGATCCAGGGTACCATCGGGTAGCTTCCGCCCCCAAACCCCCGTTCCGGCCCCGGAGAGGCCAGACAATGATCGAATCGGTACTTGTCGCCAACCGGGGTGAAATCGCGTTGCGCGTGATCCGGGGGGCGCGAGAGCTGGGCATCCGCACCATCGCCGTCTTTTCGGATGCGGACCGGGACTCGCCGCATGTGGTTCACGCCGACAAGGCGGTACTCATCGGTCCCGCGGCCGCGTCCCGGAGCTATCTCGACATCGACAAGGTCCTCGAAGCCGCGCGCACCACGGGGGCGGTCGCGGTTCATCCGGGCTATGGCTTTCTTGCCGAGCGCGCTGACTTCGCCCGGGCGGTCGCGGACGCCGGACTGGTCTTCGTGGGGCCGACAGCCGAGACGATCCGGGCGATGGGGGACAAGACCGAAGCACGCCGGCGCATGGCCGACGCCGGGGTGCCCGTGGTTCCGGGCACGGCGTCTCCGCTGGGTTCCGGGTCGGAGGCGCGCGAGGTGGCCAGCGAGGTGGGGCTCCCGGTCGTGCTCAAGGCCGCGGCCGGTGGCGGCGGAAAGGGAATGCGCGTCGTCCGCCGACTCGACGAGGTGGCGGCCGCGTTCGACGCGGCGGCCCGTGAGGCGCGGGCGGCCTTCGGCGATGGCAGCGTCTATGTGGAACGGTTTCTGGAACGCCCTCGGCACATCGAGGTGCAACTGTTCGGCGATGGCTTCGGCAACGTGGTGCATCTCCATGAACGGGAGTGCTCGATCCAGCGGCGCCATCAGAAGCTGATCGAGGAGGCGCCGTCTTCGCTTCTTGGTCCCGAGGAGCGCCGGGCAGTGGGAGAGGCAGCGGTCCGTGCGGCGCGCGCGGTGGACTACATTGGAGCCGGCACGGTCGAGTTCCTGTATCAGGACGGGGAGTTCTTCTTCCTGGAGATGAACACGCGGCTGCAGGTCGAACACCCGGTCACGGAGTTTGTTACGGGCGTCGACCTGGTCGAATGGCAGTTCCGCGTGGCGTCCGGCGAGGCCATCCCGATGCGGCAGTCGGAGATCCCCCTGCGTGGCCACGCGATCGAATGCCGCATCACCAGCGAGTCGCCCTTTGACGGGTTTCTCCCCGCGACGGGGACGGTGCGTCACCTCGCGATTCCGGGAGGTCCCGGCGTTCGTTGGGACGGCGGCATCGGAGTGGGAAGCGAAATCGGCCTTCACTACGATCCGTTGCTCGGCAAGCTGATCACGTGGGCCCCCGACCGCGAGTCGGCGATCCGGCGCATGAAACGTGCGCTGGGAGAGTTGACGATCGCCGGCGTCTCGACCTGCGCTCCGCTCCTTCGCCGGATCGTGGAGGAACCCGACTTCCTCGCCGGTCGGCTCTCGACTGCGTACCTGACCGAACACCCGGAGCTGTTCGACGCCGGACTCGACGATGCCTCGCACACGGCCGCTGTGGCAGCGGCGGCACTGTTGGAGCACGAGCGCCGGGCCGCCGTGCCGGCGCCGCGGATGCCGCACGGTGCCGTCCGGTTTTCCGATTGGCGCGCCGGGACCGCTCCGTGGTTCGCTCCGGTTGCCGACGGAAACGGATGAGGGCGCCGCGGGCCGTGGATGGTGGAACCGGGTCTCGCTACGTGGTGTCCGTGGCGGGAGAGACGCACGATGTGGTCGTGGACGTGGACGGGAACGTCGTGATCGACGGCAGCGCGCACGAGGCCTCGCTTTCCGGGCCCGGCCCGGCCCGCATGCGAACGCTGATCCTGGACGGGAAGCCTCGGGCGGTGTGCGCGGAGACACGCAGCGGAGGATTCTGGGAGTTCGAGATCGATGGCGACCGCGTGGGCGCGGAGGTCCTGGACGCCAGGGCCGCGCGGGTCAGGGCGCTGTCGGGCGGTGCCGGAAGCGAACGCGGAGCGGCCTCCCTCAAGGCGCCCATGCCGGGCCTGGTTGTCGAGATCGCGGTGGAGACGGGCGAGATTGTGGAACCGGGCGCCGCAGTGGTAATCGTCGAGGCGATGAAGATGGAGAACGAACTGCGGGCGACGGCCGCCGCGAGGGTGGAGCGGATCCTCGTCGCCCCCGGCGAGGCCGTGGAAAAGGGTCAGATCCTGGTGGAGTTCGCCGAGGTGGAACGCAAGTGAGCGCGCACGACGACTCCGCCGTCTACGACCGCTTGCCCGCAGGTTTTGAGACGGGCGAGGACCTCGGCGAGCCTGGCGCTTTCCCCTATACTCGCGGTATCCACCGCACCATGTACCTGGGCCGGCGCTGGACAATGCGGCAGTACGCCGGCTTCGGCACCGCCGAAGAAACCAACGCGCGCTACCACTTTCTGCTTGGTCAGGGGACGACGGGGCTCTCTGTGGCCTTCGACCTCCCCACCCAGATGGGCTACGATTCGGACGCCCCTGTGGCAGCGGGGGAGGTGGGGCGCGTCGGTGTCGCCATCGACTCCCTGGCGGACATGCGCACACTTTTTCACGGCATCGACGTGGGCGCCGTCTCGTGCTCGATGACCATCAACGCCACGGCTCCCATCCTGCTCGCGCTGTACACCGCCGTGGCGGACGAGGCCGGCGTGCCGCGTGGGCAGCTGCGCGGGACCGTCCAGAACGATGTGCTCAAGGAGTACATCGCGCGGGGCACGTACATCTATCCGGTGGAGCCGTCGCTCAGGCTGGTCGGCGATCTGATGTCGTTCTGCGCGCGCGAGCTGCCTCGCTGGAACACGATCTCGGTTTCGGGCTACCACATACGCGAGGCCGGTTCGACCGCGGCCCAGGAGGTCGCATTCACGCTCGCGAATGGCGTCGAGTACGTGCGCCGGGCGCGGGCTCGGGGGATCGCGCTGGAGGACTTTGCGCCCCGCATATCCTTCTTTTTCGCCGCCCACAACGACCTGTTCGAGGAAGTGGCCAAGTTTCGCGCTGCGCGCCGGATCTGGGCCCGCACCATGAGGGAGCGCTTCGGAGCTTCCGACCGGTCGTGCAGGCTGCGCTTCCACACCCAGACCGGGGGATCGACGCTGACGGCCCAGCAGCCGATGAACAATGTGATCCGCGTGGCCGTCCAGGCCCTGGCCGCCGTGCTTGGCGGCACGCAGTCGCTGCACACGAACGGGTACGATGAAGCGCTCGCGCTGCCCACCGCGAAGGCTGCCGCCCTGGCCCTGCGGACCCAGCAGATCCTGGCCGAGGAGTCGGGCGTGGCGGACCGGATCGATCCCCTGGGCGGCAGCTTCCTGGTCGAAAGCCTGACGGACCGCATCGAGACGGAAGCGCTGGGTCACATGGCGCGGATCGACGAACTCGGCGGCGCCTCGCAGGCCATCGCGTTCATGCAGGATGAGATCCACCGCGCAGCGTACAAACACCAGCTCGATGTCGAATCGGGGACAAGGGTGGTCGTCGGCGTCAACCGATACGAGACCGAGGATCTGGCCGAGCCGCCACCCGGGCCCGGTTTTCAGCGGCTCGAATCGCGTCAGATCGAGGCGCTGGGCAGCCTCAAGGCGAACCGGGACGCCGGCGCGGTGGAACGCCAGCTGGCCCGTCTGAGGGAGGTCGCCCGCGGTGACGGCAACCTGCTGCCGGTGATGGTCGACGCCGTGAAGGCTGACGCCACGCTAGGCGAGATCAGCGACGCGCTGAGGAGCGTGTGGGGGACCTACGGCTCGGGCGTGTGACCTGAAAACTCCGCATCCGCGTCGGCGGTCGCGTCGGGGTTGGCGCGTGGCCGGCAGTGATTCACGCGGGTCGTGTTATCATTGAAGCCGCAGGACGGTTTCTCGCAAAGCTCCCCAGGCAGGCGCAACGATGCCCACCTACGAATACCGCTGCGGCGATTGCGGCCGCGATTTCGAGCTTTTCCAGCGAATGAGCGACGAGCCCCGCGCCCCGTGTCCCGAGTGCGGCCGCCGGGCCGAGCGCCTCATCTCGGGGGGCGCCGGACTGCTGTTCAAGGGCGAGGGTTTCTATATCACCGACTACCGTTCGGACGCGTACAGGGAGCGAGCCCGGGAGGAGTCCGGGAACGGCGCGGCCGCGGACGGCGCGAAGGCGAAGCCGAAGGCTGCGGAAAAGACCGCGGGAGGCGGGGAGCAGAGGGGCGGAGAGCGCGGCGGCACCGAGCCGGCGGGCAAGGCCGGGAAAGCGGCCGGTTCCACGGGCGGCGAATAACAGCCCCGTGGACAGAATCCCCCCGGCATTCGAGCGGCGATGCATCAGGGCCGGACCGCTTCGCTTTGCGTTGCTCCTCGGGCCCGTAGCGCTGCTACTGGCCCTTCGTCGCGCCTTGCCGGCCCGGCGCCTCACCGCTCTCGGTGCTCGGGCGGCTCCGTCCACGGGCTGCTAGGTCGATGCCCGCCGAGAGGATCTCGGACGCGCTGCGCCAGGCGGCGGGCGAGTTCGGCGCTGCGGACGTGCGCTTCCGGCTGGACCGGCCGAAGGACACGGACCACGGCGATCTGGCCTCGAACGTGGCCTTGGCGCTTTCGTCGCGGCTCCGCCGGGCGCCGCGCGAGATCGCGCTGGAGTTGAGGGCGCGGCTGGAGGGGATCAGGGGCGTGGACCGGATCGAGATCGCTGGCCCGGGATTCCTGAACTTCTTCCTGGAAGAGTCGGCGGTCGGGCGGGTTCTCCACGAGATACAGCAGGCGGACCTCGCTTACGGCCGCAATTCCGGCGGGCGCGGACGCGAGATCATGGTGGAGTTCGTATCGGCCAACCCCACGGGTCCGCTACATCTGGGACATGGTCGCCAGGCGGCGCTGGGAGACGCGATCGCGAGTCTGCTCGAATGGTCGGCGTGGCGCGTGCACCGGGAGTTCTACTTCAACGACGCCGGTGCACAGATCGAAAGGTTGGCGGCAAGCGTGCGCGTCCGGTACCAGCAGTTGCTCGGCCACGAGGCGGTGGTGCCGGAGGGGGGATACCACGGCGCATACGTTGTGGACATTGCGCGCTCGTTCCGCGACAAGGTCGGAGACCGCTACGAGAATGACGACAGCGACGCGGCCATGGACGCAATGCGCCGGCACGCGGTTGGCGCATTGCGCGCGGAACAGGAACGGGATCTGGCCGAGTTCGGCGTCCGCTTTGACGAGTACTATCCGGAAACACGCCTCTACACCGACGGCCGGGTAGCCGCCACTATCCAGGATCTCGACAACACCGGGCTTACCTACGTGAAGGACGGCGCAGCCTGGCTTCGCACCACCGCGTTTGGCGACCAGAAAGACCGGGTCATGGTCAAGAGCGACGGGTCACCGACCTATTTCCTCCCGGATGTCGCCTACCACATGTCCAAGTGGGACAGGGGCTTCCGCGAGGTGGTCAACGTCCAGGGGTCCGACCACCACGGCACTGTGGACCGGGTGCGCGCAGGGCTCCAGGCCCTGGGCCGGCCGGCCGGCTACCCCGAGTACGTGCTGCATCAGATGGTGACCGTGGAACAGGGTGGGGAGGAGGTTCGGTTTTCGAAGCGCGCGGGTTCGTATATGACGCTCGCGGAGTTGGTGGAAGAGGTGGGGGCGGACGTGGCCCGCTACTTTTTCCTCATGCGGCGTCCCGAAGCCCACCTGACCTTCGATCTGGATCTGGCCCTGGACGAATCCGACAAGAATCCGGTGTACAAGGTCAAGTATGCCCATGCCCGCGTTTGCCGGCTCTTCGAACTTGCACGCGAGAGAGGGTGGGCGCGCCCACGTGACGCCGACACGGGACCACTCGATTCTCGCCTGGAACGGGAGTTGATCAACCGGTTGCGCGAATTCCCGGACTTCCTGCGCAGGGCCGCCGCAGCCCGCGCCCCGCATGTCGTCTGCGACTATCTCGAAAGGACCGCCGGCCTGGTCAATTCCTGGTACCAGACGGGTCACCCCACCCGGAGCCCCGAACGGGCCGTGCTGGTCGCGGACGAGCGACTGCGCAACGCCCGCCTGACACTGGCGGACGCCGCACGGATCGTCCTGCGCAACGGGCTTGCCGTTCTGGGACTCGAGGCGCCGGAGCGAATGGTGAGGTTGTGAGCCTGGTGGCCATCCTGGCAGTGGGCTCGGTTGCCCTCGATGCGGTGGAAACCCGGGCGGCCCGCGTGGATGGCGTGGTCGGCGGCTCGGCGGTCTTTTTTTCGGCGGCGGCCTCGCTGCTGACCGAGGTGCGCGTCGTTGGGGTCGTGGGTGACGACTACCCTCTGGCGCAGCTCGGATTCCTGCGTGAGCGGGGCGTGGATTTCGAGGGCCTCCTGCAGATGCCCGGCGAGAGCTTCTTCTGGGGTGGACGCTACAGCGACGACTTCCGCGCCCGGGTAACCACCGAAACGCGGCTCGGGGTCTTCGCCGATTTCGATCCGGCGGTCCCTCCCGGTTACGGCGATTCGCGCGTGGTGTTCCTCGGCAACATCGATCCGGATCTGCAGATGAGGGTGCTGGACCAGGTGCGGGCCCCCCGATTGGTGGCGGCTGACACCATGAACTTCTGGATCGAGCGAACCCCCGGCCCGCTCGAGCGCGTGCTTGCGCGTCTGGACATGCTTCTCGTCAACGACGAGGAAGCGGTGCAGCTTGCCGGGGACGACGATCTGACTCGTGCGGTCCGGCGGATACAGGACCTGGGTCCCGCCATCGTCGTGGTCAAGAGGGGCGAGGACGGGTCGGTCGTGTTCGGTCGCGACTGGGTCTTCGAGTGCCCCGCCTGGCCGGTTCCCGACGTGATCGACCCGACCGGCGCGGGCGACGCCTTCGCCGGAGGTTTTCTCGGGTATCTGGACCACACGGGCACCTTCGACCGCGAAGCGTTGTGCCAGGCAGCCGCATACGGGGCCGCAACCGGTTCCTACGCGGTCGAGGCCTTTTCGGTGGATCGCTTCAGGGCTCTCGAAGCCGGCGCTGTGGCGCGCCGTGTCCACAGTCTCAAGGAGCTTGGCGCACCGTCATGGACGAATCACTGACCTACAAGGATACCGGCGTCGACCTGGAAGCGGCCGATCGCGCAAAGCGCTCTCTGGGCCCGCTGATCGACGCGTCGGGCGACGAGAACACCCTGTCCGGACTGGGCGCGTTCGGCGGACTGTACGCCGTTCCCGGCGGGCTGTCGCGGCCGGTTCTCGTCTCCAGTGCGGACGGCGTCGGCACCAAGCTGAAGGTCTCATTCGCCACGGGGCGGCACGACACCGTGGGGCAGGACCTGGTCAACCATTGTGTGAACGACATTCTGGTGCAGGGCGCCCGGCCCCTCTTCTTCCTTGACTACCTGGCCACGGGGGACCTCCACGGGGACGTGGTTCCGGCTGTCGTCGGGGGAGTCGCGCGCGCCTGCGAAGAGAACTCCTGCGCGTTGCTCGGCGGCGAGACGGCCCAGATGCCGGACTTCTACGCTCCCGGCGAATACGACCTTGCCGGATTCATCGTGGGTGTGGTGGAACGCGACAGAATCCTCGACGGCTCGGCCGTGCGTGCCGGTGACAGGATCATCGCGGTGGCCTCGTCCGGCCTGCACACGAACGGCTACACGCTGGCGCGCACGATCGTCTTCGAGCGCATGGCACTCGGCGTCGACGACGCGTTTCCGGGCGAGGAGCGTTCGGTGGCAGACGTGCTTCTGACCGTGCACCGGTCGTACCTGGGCACGATGCGGCCGTTGCTGGAAGCGGGCATGGCGCGTGCATTGGCCCATGTGACCGGCGGAGGGATCGAAGGCAACCTCCCGCGGGTATTGCCGGAGGGACTGGGTGCTCGGATCGACTGCGGATCGTGGGAAGTTCCCAACGTCTTCCTGCAAATGGAACAGGCGGGCGGAGTATCCCGGAACGAGATGTATCGCGTTTTCAACATGGGCGTCGGCATGCTTGTCGTTGTGGCGCGCGAGCGGGAGGCTCAGGTGCTGGAGATGCTCGGAGAGGACTCGTGGAGCGCGGGGGAGGTCGTTGTGGGCAGCGGGGTCGAGCTTGGGGGCCTGTAGTGACAAGCCGACCGGCTGACGTGGCTCGCCTGACGAGTCCCGTGTTGCGTTCCGGATGCGGCCTCTTCCTGTGCCTGGCGGTTCTGGTCGCGTCAGCGGCCCGGACGCCCGCCGCCCTCGCCCAGGATTTGCCGAGCTTTGGAGCTTCGGTCGACGGGATCGTGGATCTGGCGGATCGTTGCGCGGGGAATGCGCCGGGCCTCGCGGCTAGGTGCCGTGAACTCGCGCTGACCACGCTTGCGATCCAGCAGGGAATCGGTCTGGCCACGGCTCTGGGCAGCGACAACCCCGGGACTGCGAGCACCCTGGGAAAGCGCCTGGGTGCCGCCCCCCGGATCAGCGTGGCCCTCTCGGCGATCGGCCTCCCCATGCAGATGCCCCGGGTTGCCGTGCAGTCGGTCCGGGAACTGACCGAGGAGGAGAGCTTCGCGGTCGTGGGGCTGCGGGGCACGGTGGTTGCCGGCGTGGTCGACGGGTTTCAGCCGGCCCCCGCGCTGGGAGGAGTCCTCTCAGCCGACCTGATCGCGTCCTATTCGGTATTGCGGCTCCCGGGGGGTTCCGGATTCTCCGGAGCGTCCTCCGGTCCCGGTCTCGGGACCCGGATCGGATTGTTGCGCGAGTCGTTTACGCTGCCCGGCATCTCGGTCTCCGCCTTCCGTCGCTGGCACAACGATGTGCAGGCGGGTGACGTTGCCGGGGGGAATCCGGGCGAGGTGCGCATGGACCTCACGGTGTCGTCCTTGCGGGCAACCCTGGGAAAGAACTGGTTCGTCCTGGGACTGATGGCCGGTGTCGGGTGGGATCGCTACGATTCCGATGCGGACGTCAGGGTGCCGCAACCGGGCGGGAGCAACTCGCCCGTGACGGGTCAGGTCAGGAGCGAGCGCTCGCTCTATTTCGCGGGCGGATGGTTCAACTTCCTCATTTCCCAGGTTTCGCTGGAGGTCGGCGTTGCGGAGGGTGTGAGCGATCCGTTTACCGGTCGGGGCGGCGGGTACGATCCCGCCGCACGGGACTGGTTCGCGTCGGGCGCCGTGCGGATTACGCTTTGATCGCGCCGCCGCGCGTGGGACCTGGATGCGGAAGCCTCAGCGGGGCGGACCGCCGCCTTCTCGCACGTGCGATCGAGTGTGGCCGACGTGGCTGGGGCCGCGTGCACCCCAACCCGATGGTGGGAGCGCTGGTGGTGCGCGGGGACGAAGTCCTCGGCGAGGCGTTCCACGCCGGCTACGGCGGACCTCATGCCGAGGTCTCCGCTCTGGCGGCCGTGGGCGACGCACGGGGTACAACGCTGTATTGCAGCCTCGAGCCATGCAGCCACCAAGGGAAGACACCGCCGTGCACCGAGGCCATTCTCGCGGCCGGAGTCGCCCGGGTCGTCTTCTGGGCTGCCGAACCCGGAGTGGAACAGAAGGGGGGTGCGGAGTGGCTGCGCAGCCGGGGCGTGGTTGTGGATGGACCGTTCGGCAAGCCGTCCGATTGGGCTGCGGAGAATCCGGTCTTCTTCCACAACGCAGCGGCCGGGGTTCCGTACGTGGCGCTGAAGCTTGCCGTCAGCATGGATGGGCGCATCGCTCCGGCCCGGGGAAGGCGCGTCTGGCTGACGGGCGAAGCGTCGCGGCGTGAAGTGCACCGGCTGCGCGCCGGATTCGACGCCATACTCGTGGGCACGCGCACATGGGAAGCGGACGACCCGATGCTGACCGCCCGGGGCGCCGTGGTGCCGCGGGTGCCCCCGGTCGCCGTGCTCCTGGATCGTTGCGGGCGCGCGTCGACCCGGCTGCGCGCGTTGCGGAGCCGCTCGGGCCCGCATTCCATCGTGGCCACTGCGCCGGAAAGGGCAGGGGGTCTGGCGCGGCGCCTTGCCGGGTGCGCGGATGTCGTCGCGGTGCCGGTGCGGGACGAACGGCTCGATCTCGCGGTCCTCATGGAGGCGCTGGCGGCACGCGGAGTACGCGGCCTGCTGTGCGAGGGTGGCGGAGTGCTCGCGGCTTCCCTGCTCCGTGAAGAACTGGTGGACAGGCTGTATCTTTTTGTCGCGCCGGTAATCGTCGGGGAGGGCGGAGTGCCCGCGTTCCCTGTGGGGCAACCGGGGGAACGCGCTGAGGAGACGTTGAGATTCAAGGGATGGAAGTCGGTGATCGACCCTTCGAGATTCGGAAACGACACACTCGTCGTTCTCGACCGGGTAGACTGACCCGTGTTCACCGGAATCATCGAAGCGGTCGGCGAGGTCGTGGAGACAGGTCGGCGACCGAACGGCCGCACCCTCGAGATCGCCGCCCCTTTCGCCGACCGGCTGACCGTGGGGCAGTCCGTGGCTGTCGACGGCGCGTGTCTGACGGTGTGCGCGCGCCAGGACGGAACCTTCGCGGTGGATGTCGGCGCTTCCACGCTGGAACGAACCGTTGCCGGCGACTACGGGATCGGAGCTCCCGTGAACCTGGAGCGCGCGGTGAAGGTCGGCGACCGCCTCGATGGCCATCTGGTCCAGGGCCACGTCGACGGCCGCGCGGTCCTTCTCGACCACCTGCGACTGGGCGACACACGGCTTCTGGCCTTCTCCCTCCCCGAAGACGTCTTCGCCACGACCATCCCGCACGGCTCGATCGCGCTGAACGGGGTCAGCCTTACGGTCAACGACCTCAGGGAGGAGTTCGTTTGCGAAGTCGCCATCATTCCCCATTCGTGGAGTCACACCAACTTCTCGTCCCTGAGACCGGGAGACGCGGTCAACGTGGAGGCGGACCTCGTCGGCCGATACGTCCGGCGGGTCCTGGAATCCACGCCTGGTGAGCCTCGAAGGAGCCCCGGTATCCATGCCGTTTGACACCGTTTCCGACGCGCTGGACCGGATTGCCGCGGGCGGGCTTGTGATCGTCGCCGACGACGAGGATCGGGAGAACGAGGGCGACCTGGTGTGCGCCGCGGAGAAGATCACACCGGGGCTGATCAATTTCATGACCAAGTGCGGAAGAGGCCTGATCTGCGTATCGATGACCGCCGAGCGCGCGGATGCGCTGGAACTGCCGCTCATGACGGATCGCAACACCGACCCGCAGGGGACCGCGTTCACCGTCTCGGTGGATGCCCACCGACGTTTCGGGGTGACCACGGGAATCTCGGCGCACGACCGGGCAAAGACCGTGGAGGTGCTGGTCGATCCCGGTTCGACTCCCGCGGATCTCCGGCGACCCGGGCACATCTTCCCGCTGCGGGCGCGCCGGGGCGGCGTGTTGCGACGCGTCGGCCAGACGGAGGCAGCCGTCGATCTCGCACGCATGGCGGGCCTCGCTCCGGCGGGCGTGATCTGCGAAATCCTGAACGAGGACGGCACCATGGCGCGCCGGGAGCAACTCGAGGTCATGGCGCGCGAGCACGACCTGAAGCTCATTACCGTCGAGCATGTGGTCGCGTACAGGCTTGCCCGCGAACGCCTGGTAAGGCGTGTCGTGGAGGCGCCGCTTCGGACCCCGTGGGGTGAATTCCTGTGCATCGGCTATCGCAGTGACGTCGACGATCGGGTTCATCTCGCGCTCGTTCGCGGAGACGTGGCTGGCGGCAAGGACGTCCTGGTCCGGATGCACGCCGAGAATCCACTGGCGGACACCTTCGTGTCGGTTGACGAGCCCGACGGGAATCTCCTGGCCGGCGCCATGCGGCGAATCCAGGAGGAAGGGGAGGGGGTCGTCGTGTACCTCCACCGTGACCGCGCCGGTGAGCGCCTCATCGACCGGCTCCTGCGCACGTCCGACCAGCCTCCCATTCCCGATTCACCTACGGGTCCGGGACAGGTGCTCAGGGACTACGGCATCGGCGCCCAGATCCTTCTGGACCTGGGTCTGACGACAATCCGGTTGCTTACCAACAGCCGAAAGCACATCGTGGGCCTGGACGGATACGCGCTGCAGGTAACAGGCCGGGAGAGCTTTTCGGGAGTGACCATCGACGTGGGAGCTGGGAGTGTGCCGGTTGCCGCCGGTCCGGGGTTGGACTCCCTCGGATGAAGCGGGCGCGTAGTGCCAGGATCGGTCTGCTCGTGGCCCGGTTCAACAACCTGGTCACGGAGCAGCTTCTGGAAGGGGCCAGAATTCGCCTGCTCGCCGAGGGGATACCCGCCAACCGGATCTTCGTGGAGTACGTGCCGGGAGCGTGGGACCTGCCCCAGGCCGCGGGGCGGATGGCCAGCTCCGGGCGGTACAATGCGATTGTCGCGATCGGTTGCGTGATACGGGGAGAGACCGCCCACTTCGACTACGTGGCCGGGCACGCCAGCGACGGATTGGGGCAGGTGGCCCTGTCGGCCGGAATACCCGTCGTGTTCGGAGTGCTGACAACCGACAACGGGCAGCAGGCGATGGCCAGGGCGGACACGGGGGGCGCCAACAAGGGGGGCGAATTCGCCGAGGCCGCGCTCGAGCTGCTCGATCTGTTCGACACCCATCCGGCGGGTGGCCAGGCTTGAGCCGGACCCTCGACCCTCGCGCGCGTCGCGACCGCACGCGTTCGCGGGCGTGGTTCCTGCAGGTACACTATCGCTGGGAGTCCGAGGGCGGCGGGTTTACGCCGGGTGAGGCGTTCGCCGCGACCGTGCGGGACCGGCGCATCGCGCCTTCGCGGCTCGGGTACCTGGAGCGCCTGGTGCGCGCGTTCGAGAACAACCAGGAGGTCATCGAGTCGACGATATCGGAGTGTCTGGACAATTGGCGCCTGGAGCGACTGTCGGTCATGGACCGGGGAATCCTGCGGCTGGGCGCCACCGAGATCCTGTGTCTGCCGGATCTGCCGGGCAAGGTGGCGATACAGGAATCCGTCAGGCTGGCGGAGCGGTACGGCGGATCGGAATCCCCGCGTTTCGTGAACGGGGTCCTGGATGCCGTGTTTCGCGCGGCCGGGCCCGATGATCCCCCACGGCGCGGTTGATCGTGAGCTCCCTCGCGATACTTGTGGTCAACTGGCAGGATCGCCACAACCCGAATGCCGGGGGCGCGGAGGAACACCTCCACCAGGTGTTCGGCCGGCTGGCCGCGCGAGGCCATCGGATCACCCTGCTTTGTTCCGGCTGGCGAGGGGCCCGGCCCGAGGTGGAGATCGACGGAATCCGGGTGCTGAGAACGGGCGGCCGCTACACCTTCAATGTCGCCGCGCCCCTCTCCCATGGGCGCCACCTGGCCGACCAGCGCTTCGATGTTGTCGTCGAAGACCTCAACAAGGTTCCGATGCTCGCCACCCGCTGGGTCGACGCGCGTGCACGGTTGCTGCTGGTTCATCACCTTTTCGGCGCCACCGCCTTCCGCGAGGCCAATCCCGCGCTGGCGAGCGCCACCTGGCTGTTCGAGCGCATCATACCTGCGGTCTACCGCGGCATCGACTGCGTCGCCGTCTCGGAGAGCACGCGGGACGATCTGATTCGTCGCGGGCTGGACGCCGGAAGCATTGCCGTAATCCGCAACGGCGTGGATCTCGACGGGCTGGGTCCCGCCCGGGAACGCTATCCGGATCCCACGGTGGTGTTTCTGGGCCGGTTGAAGCGATACAAGCGGGTCGATCTGGTGTTGCAGGCCGTTGCGCGACTGCGTGATCGGGGCATGAGCGTCAGAATGGTCGTTGCCGGCAAGGGCGACGCACGCGATGCGCTCGAACGCACGGCCCACGGCCTCGGCATCCAGGATCGCGTGCGCTTCGCGGGCTTCGTGCCCGATGACGAAAAGCGCGAACTGCTCTCCAGATCATGGGTGCATGCGCTGACGTCCCCCAAGGAAGGGTGGGGAATCGCGAGCATCGAGGCTTCTGCATGCGGAACCGCCACTGTCGCCTCCAACTCTCCGGGATTGCGGGAAACCGTGCGTGACGGCGAAACCGGCGTGCTTGTGCCCCACGGCGATGTGGACGCATTGGCGGCGGCGCTGGCTCGGGTCATGGAGCCGGCGACACGAGAGCGCATGGGTATCGCGGCACGGGAGATGGCCCGACAATACACTTGGGAAGGGGTCGCAACCGCCTTCGAGGACCTCCTGGGGCGTCTGGTCACCGAAGCGCGCACGCGCAGCTGAGCGTGCGGATTCCCACGCCGCTTTTTGCTAACTTGGACCTTGTTGAAGTGCCGCCGCCGGACCCGACGGCGATGCCCCGGCGGCTCCACCGTTCCCTCAACCTCTGGAGATCACTCTCATGGCGACACGGATCACCGAACGCGGATGTGAGGTCAGTCTGCGCTGGCGGAATCGCGCGTCGAAGCTCGCGGTCGATTGGCCCCGTTTCGACCCCGCCGTAATGGACATCAGCTTTGTTTTCAAGGAAGAGGGTCGTTCACACACCGTCGAGGCCATCGTGTCGCGCCGCCGCCAGCAGCCGGTCGTGGCTCGTGGCGAGGGGCCGGACTTCCGTGTGGCGCTGGATCAACTGGATGAGCATGTCAAGCGGATTCTCAAGCGCGACCGGTCGAGACGAAAGGACTATCGTCATATGCCGTCGGGCGTGCAGAGTTGAGACCCGTGCGGTGAAGCCGGGTGCATCCCACAACGGTCCGATGCGGGTGGCCCGCCCGTGACATCGTCGATTGTGGTGCAGGACCTCCTTGCGGCGAGGGAGGTGGTGCTTGAACTCGAGCTGCTCACCGCCGGGGTGCCGCTCGACGCTCGCATCGGCAACCCCGACGTCTCAAGTCCGGGCCTCGCGCTCGCGGGATACACGGAGCGGTTTCCCGACGGACGCGCGCTGGTCTTCGGCGAGACCGAGATGAGCTATCTGGGCACGCTGGACCCGCAAGAGGCGGAAGCGCGTCTCAACGGGGTGTTCGCGCGAGACGTGCCGGCCGTCTTCGTCACCCGCGGCCTGGACGTTCCTGCGAGCTTCCTGGCCGCCGCAACCCGCGCCTCGGTCCCGGTGTTTCGCACGGGTCTGGACACCGGGGACTTCTACAGGGTGCTCAAGCCGTATCTTGAAGATGTACTGGCGCCCACAACGACGGTGCACGGCTCGCTGGCGGACGTGTACGGGATCGGCCTGCTCTTCACCGGTCCCAGCGGCATCGGCAAATCGGAGTGTGTGCTCGGTCTGGTGGCGCGTGGACATCGCCTGGTCGCCGACGACGTCGTCCTCGTCTCCAGGCGCGGCAACGATGTCCTGATGGGCAGGGGGCATGAGCTCCAGGGCTTCCACATGGAGATCCGCGGCGTCGGCATCATCGACGTCGCCTCGATGTTCGGTACGCGGGCCACCCGCCAGAGGAAGCGCGTCGAGATCATCGTCGATCTGGAGACCTGGGACGATTCGCGCGAATACGAGCGGACGGGGCTCGAGCGCGAGGCGACGGAAATCCTCGGAGTCGAAATCCCGAGGGTGACCATCCCGCTCAATCCGGGCAAGAACCTGGCCGCCATCAGCGAGGTGGTCGCGATGAACCAGCTTCTCGCGTACTCGGGCGTCGACGTGCCGACGCGGTTCGACGATGGACTGCGCAGAGCTCTGAACCGCCGTGACTCGTTGATCGAAGACTATGAGTGACCGTGGAGGGGTTGCGCCCCCGACGGCCGGTGACCGGGTGGCGTCGACCGTTGACGCCGCCGATCAGGGACGGGAGCTGCCCGCACCGGCCCGGGGCGTGGTGCTTGCCCACGGAGGACTCGCGGAAGCCCTCGTCGCTGCGGTGCGCCAGATTGCCGGTGCCACCCACGACGCGCTGGTCGCGGTGTCGCATGACGGGGAGGGCAGGGAGGAATTGTGTGCCCGCGCCATGAGTGAACTGAGGGGTCCTCGCAGCCTTCTGTTCACCGATCTGCCGAGCGGCGGATGCCATCTGGCGGCACTCATCGTAACCCGGCAGCGGCCGGACGTGCCCGTCATCACGGGGGTCAACCTTCCAATGCTCCTCGATTTCGTGTTCAATCGCAGGCTCGAGTTCGACGAGCTGGTCCCGCGCCTCGCCGTGAAGGGGCAGGTCGCGATCGCGGGCAACCGTCCGCGTCCGCAACTGCGCTGAGCGGTGACCTGCTCCGTCGAGGTCGAGGTGCCGAACCGGCTCGGCATGCACGCGCGGCCGTGTGCCGAGTTCGTGAAGCTCGCCGGTGGCTTTTCGTCGTCGATTCTGGTGGCCAGGAACGAAATGCGCGTCAATGGCAAGAGCATCATGGGTGTTCTGATGCTCGCCGCCGAGAAGGGCAGTTCCCTGACCATCACGGCGGACGGGCGCGACGCCGAGGAGGCGGTGGCGGCATTGGCGAATCTGGTGCGTGGCGGGTTCGATGAGTGACGCTTCACCCCCGACCGTCCTCGAGGGCTTCCCCGCCGCCGAGGGGATCGCCAGGGGGACCGTGCGTCGGATCGAGTGGAGTATCCCGGAGGTCGCCCACACCGTTGTCCAGGCGGCCTCGGTGGATCGCGAACTCGGGCGCTTTCGCGCCGCTCTGACCAATGCGCGCCGTGAACTGGAGGTGCTCAAGAGCGAGACCGAGGCTCGGCTCGGACCCGTCGAGGCGAGGATATTCGATCCCCAGATCCTGATGCTCGACGATCCCGACGTAGTCGGGGGAACGGAGCGCTACATCGGCGCGAATCGGCTCGCGGCGGCACGCGCGTTCCACTGGAGGATGCTGGAACTCAAGGAGCGCTGGTCGCAAACCGACCACCCCATGGTGCTGGACAGGCTTAACGACCTTGCCGATCTCCAGTTGCGGGTCCTGAACCGGCTGCTGGCGCTGCCCGAGCCGTGGGACCTGGGCCCCGCGACCGGCGTTGTGGTCGTGGCCCGGGACCTCACTCCCAGCTTCGTCGCTGCACTCGATACCGATCGGGTGGTGGCGCTGGCCACCGACGAGGGCACGCGCACCTCGCACTGGGCGATTCTCGCCCGGTCGCTGCAGATCCCGGCCGTCGCGGGCTTGGACCGGGTTTCCTCGAAGGCGCGCGACGGGCAGGTGATGGTCGTGGATGGGCGGTCCGGCAGGGTCGTGATCGATCCCGACGCAAGGGAAGCGGAGCGCTTCGAGTCGCGGCGCTCGGCGATCCTGGGATGGCGGCGCGAGATTGCCGCGATTGCGCGGGAGGACGCGGTTACGCTCGACCGCACCAGGGTCGTGCTCCGGGCGAACCTCGACCTGCCCGGCGAGGCGCGACAGGCCCGCGAGCACGGCGCGGACGGGATCGGGCTGTTCCGCACCGAGTTCCTCGTCGTCGGCCGCAACACGGCCCCGGGAGAGGAGGAGCAATACCGCGCGTATCGTCACGTGGCGGAGACATTCGCCGGCCGCCCGGTGCTGATTCGCACCTTTGATCTGGGCGGCGACAAGTTTCCGGTCTTTCTGCGTGCTCCGGCTGAGGAGAACCCGCTCCTGGGGAGGCGGGGCGTCCGCGTCCTCCCGGACGAGACCACGCTCTTTCTCACCCAGTTGCGGGCGATGTTGCGGGCCACGGCGCATGGGGACGTGCGAATCATGGTGCCGCTCGTGAACACGCCGGAAGAGATCACGTCCGTGCGCGGCCTCCTTCACACGGCCGCCGACCAGCTGAGCCGCGAGGGAGTGGCGTTCTCGGAACAGGTCAAGCTGGGCGCAATGATCGAAACGCCGGCGGCGGCCCTGCAGGCGCGACAGCTGGCCGAGCACGTCGACTTCCTTTCCATCGGCACCAACGACCTGGTCCAGTACACTCTGGCGGTCGACCGGACCAGTACCCGCCTGGCGCATCTGTTCGACGAACTGCATCCGGCGGTGTTGGGCCAGATCTCCATGGTGGCGGACGCCGGCCGAGAGGCTGGCGTGGAGGTGAACGCCTGCGGGGAGATGGCCGCCCGGCCACTCGGCGCCCTGCTGCTGCTGGGTCTGGGTGTCGAGGTCCTTTCGGTGGCGTGGCCCTCGCTGCTCGAGATCAAGAGGCTGGTCCGCCGATGCCGAATGAGCGCGGTGCGCGCTGCGGCCTCGGCAGCGCTGAAAGCGTCGGCGAGCTGCGACGTGAGGCGCCGGCTCAACGAGGCGCTGGGTGAGGTGCTGATCCGCTCGGGGACTTGACGAGTTCCCCATAATCTTCTTCCGTCACAGTTCCGGCGGCGCTGTACCGGCACCTCCCCTCCGATGGTCGTGTGCGCTGGCGACACCGCTGCTACGGCCCTGACCGACACTCGCTCCTCCTGCCAGAAGAAGCCGACACCTTGAGTCCGAGTCTTTTTACATCCGAATCCGTGACGGAGGGACACCCCGACAAGATCGCCGACCAGGTATCGGACGCCGTCGTCGACGCAATCCTGGCCACGGACCCGGGGGGCCGCGTCGCATGCGAAACCCTGGTCGCGGCGGACAGGGTACTGGTGGCGGGAGAAATCGCGCTGGACGGAGAACGCCCCGATGTCCCGAACCTGGTCCGGCGTGTAATGCGCGACGCGGGCTACAGCCGGCCCATGTACGGTCTGGACGGAACGCGTTGCGACCTGGCCCTGTCCAAGCAGTCGGCCGAGATTGCGGCGGGTGTCGACCTCGGCGGAGCAGGCGACCAGGGCATGATGTTCGGGTTCGCATGCGCCGACACTCCGGAGCTGATGCCGGCGCCCATCGCGGCAGCGCATGCCCTGGTCAAGCGGCTGGCGCAGGCGCGCAAGTCGGGGGAAATCCCCTGGCTGGGGCCCGACGGCAAGTCGCAGGTTACCTACGAGTATGACGGGTTCGAGCCCGTCCGCATCGATACCGTCGTCGTCAGCACGCAGCACGCGGCCGAACACGGTGGGGCGGCGCTGTCCCAGGAGGAGATCCGCTCCGAGATCATTCGCAGGATCATCGTGCCGGTGCTTCCGGAGCGCCATTTCTCGGTCGAGAGCGCGAAGATCCACGTCAATCCGAGCGGCAGCTTCGTTTCGGGAGGACCCGAAGCGGATGCGGGGCTCACGGGCCGCAAGATCATCGTCGATACCTACGGGGGCATGGGCCGGCACGGCGGCGGCTCGTTTTCCGGCAAGGACGCGACCAAGGTGGACCGGTCGGGTGCCTACGCCGCCAGGTGGGCAGCCAAGAATCTGGTTGCCGCCGCCGCCGCTTCGAGATGCGAGGTGCGCCTGGCCTACGCGATCGGCAAGCCGGAGCCGGTGCAGGTATGGGTGGAATCGTTCGGGACCGGATGCGTGCCGGATCGCGTTCTGTCGGCTGCCGTTCAGGACGTATTCGACTTCCGCCCCAGACAGATCATCCACGATCTCGGCCTGAGAGGACCGGTCTTTGGTCCTACCGCCGCTTACGGGCACTTCGGCCGCACTCCAGCCGTCGCAAAGGCGCGGCGACGCGAGGTGAACCTGTTCACCTGGGAGCGTACTGACCGGGTCGGCGAGCTGCGGACGGCGCTGGCACTGTAGTTTCGTATCCCGGTCCGGCGCGGGTGGCCGACACCCGGGACGCGGGCCGTTTCCCGACGGGTGGCGCGGGAAGGGCGCGGGACACAACTTGTTACCCCCCCGGTTGTACCCGGCTGCCGGAAAACCGTCAGGCGAGGAGGTCATGTGATCGAGGTCAATGTGCAGAGCCTCGCGTTCGATCGTGCTTCGAATACGCCGGTGGTCATCCTGCGGGAAGTCGGGACGGATCGCGTGCTGCCGATCTGGATTGGGCCCGGGGAAGCGAGTGCGATCGCCATGCAGCTGGGGGGCGTGTCCTTCCAGAGGCCCCTGACCCACGATCTTCTGGTCTCGGTTCTTGGGGGACTCGGAGGTACGCTGCAGCGGGTCCTGATCACGCGGGTCGAAGACAGCACCTACTTCGCCGAACTGATCATCGACCGGGATGGAGACCTGATATCCGTGGACGCGCGGCCCTCGGATTCGATCGCCATCGCCCTGCGCGCGGAGGCGCGCATATTCGCGGACGACGCGCTGCTTGCGGCCGTGTCCGAATCCATGCCCGCCGAGGACGGCGATGAAGGTGAGGAGGACGGGGAATCGTGCATGAGCGGCGAAGCCCTCGAGGAGCACCTGCGCAGGTTGCGCCCCGAAGATTTCGGACGGTTCGACCACTGATTTCCGGCCGCTTCACGGACCCGGCTCCGACCCAACGCAGGCTTTCGGCGGGATCCTTCGGCCTCACGGGATGCGCCCTGGCGGTGCTTGCCATCGGGGCGGCGGGTCCCGCGGCGGCAGCGGTTGACCTGTCGTGCACCGGACCGTTGCCGTGCGCTGCTTCCGGGCCGCCACCCCTGTGGACTGCGCAGGAGCCCCCGAATCCTGTCACGCTGACGGGACGGGTGCTGGTCGGAGACGTTCCGGCGGATACGGGCACCGTCGTGCTGCACCGGGTCTCGCCCACGTTCACGGGTGCCGTGGACAGCGTGCGGGTCGAGCGGGGGGGTGTCTTCACAATGCCACTCGCAGGCCTGTCCGACGCTGCAACCGACGACGTCTACTTCGCGTCGGTGCGATACCGGAACGTGCTCTACGTAGGGGGTGCGGTTACCACCGCGGACGATCTTGTCGGCCCCTATGTCATTCGGGCTCATCCGACCGTCCCGGCCGGACCCGGCGTGTCGCTGCCGATCCGGGTCCGCAACTTCTTCGCCGTACGGGAAAGCGGCGGGTCCGGATGGTCCGTGAGCGACCTCTTCGAGCTGCGCAACGACCTCCAGGCGACGGTGGTCGCAAGCGAAGCAGGGGCCGCCTGGTCGTACGCCCTGCCCCCAGGGGCGCTCGACGTCGAGGTCGGGGACAGCGACCTTCCGCGCGGAGCGGCCAGCTTCAGCGGTGGACGACTTCACTCCTCGGCCCCGATTCCACCTGGCGAGAGCGTCTATCTGGTCCGCTACAGGATCCCCACCGACGAATTCACCATTCCGCTCCAGGGGGTGACGGAGTCCATGGAACTGCTGATTCGCGAGCCGGCGGGCGACCTTTCGGTCACGGGCCTCATGTCCACCGACCCCGTCACGCTGGAGGACGTGACCTACCGGCGCTTTGCGGGACGGGAGGTGGCACCGTCGGTCGTCACCGTCGGGTCCGGTACGCGAATGCTGCCGGGGGGCCAGCTCCCTCTTGTCGCCGTGATGCTCACCCTGGCCCTGGCGCTGGTGGGCGCGGCTCTCGCATTCCGCTCCCGTGCCCGGGTTGCCGCCACGACCGCCGGGAATCGCCGACGTGCGCTCGTCGAAGTGGCCCGGCTCGATGAACGGTGGAACGCCGGAGGCATCGAGGCGGAGGCGTACGACCGCCGCCGCCGCGAGCTGCTCAGGGAGCTGGGAGAATGAGCGCCCCCCGTATCGGGTGCCGGCGCTCCCGGCCGACAAGAGCTGCGGGATGGCCATCGTAACCACCGACGCGATCCTGCTGCGCGCCCACCCGTTCTCCGAAAGCAGCCGGGTCCTCAGGTTCTACACGCGCGATCTCGGACTGGTCGGGGTAATGGCGCGCGGTATCCGCCGGGGGGCGTCACGGGGCCACGGCGGCGTCGACACGTTCGGCGAGGGAACTGCGGTGATTTTCATGCGTGACGGCCGGGAGTTGCAATCGTTGCGTGAATTCAGCCTGGCCAGGACGCGCTTGGCGCTCGCCGGGGATTTCCGGCGGCTTGCCGGGGCCTCGATCGCCGCCGAGATCGTACTCCGGCACGCGGCCGAGGAACCCAATGCCGAACTCTACCGCGCGCTTTCCGCCGGCCTGGACCGGCTCGGCAGCGCCGGGCCCGAGAATATCATCGGAGAGGTACTCGCGCTCGGTTGGCGAATCATCCATTCCCTGGGCTTCGCCCCGGAACTCACCGTGTGCACCGGGTGCGGCCGACTCCTCGAACCGGATGAGATGGCGCGCTTCGACCTCTCGGCCGGTGGGGTGCGGGGACCGGAATGCACCGCAGCGGACGGATCGCGGCGTATTGGCCCTGTTGCCCGGGTGCAGTTGCTCACTCTGCTCGAAGGGGACGTTCCCGACGAACTGCGTGGACAGGGAGCCCACCTGACGCTGCTCGACGACTTCGTCACCTTTCACATGCTGGGCGGCCGCCGCCTCGGGTCGTTCGGCTTTCTCGACACCCCTCGAATCGACCGAAATCGATGACTCCGGCAGCGGATGGTGACATTCCCGGCGCCCACCGCGATGAGCGGCCCGGCGAAGCGGGGCTGATCCTTGGCACCGCGGGCCACATCGACCACGGCAAGACGGCGCTGGTGCAGGCCCTGACCGGCGTCGACACGGATCGCCTGGCCGAGGAGAAGAGGCGCGGAATCACCATCGAACTGGGATTCGCGCGCTACGCGTCCGGGGAGGGTCCCGGCTTCGGTATCGTGGACGTGCCCGGACACGAGGGGTTCGTCCGCACGATGGTTGCCGGTGCATCGGGGATGGATCTCGTCCTCATGGTGGTTGCGGCCGACGAGGGAGTGATGCCCCAGACGCGCGAACACCTGGCCATCGTACGGATGCTCGGCGTCGGGGGCATGGTCGTCGCGATTACGAAGGCGGACCTCGTGGACGAGGAGTGGCTCGAACTTGTTGACGACGAGGTGCGGGAGCTTCTCGCCGAGACGCCCTACGAGGCCGCCGAGATCGTCCCCACGTCGGTGCGGACCGGGGTTGGGCTGCCGGATCTGGCCCGGGCCATCTCGCGTTGTGCCGAACAGGCGCGGACCAGGACGACCGACGACCTGGCGCGGCTTCCGGTCGACCGGGTCTTCGCCATGGAGGGTGCCGGCACCGTCGTGACCGGGACGCTGTGGTCGGGACGGCTGTCGCGCGGATCCGTGGTGCGGATACTGCCCCGGGGCGACGAGGCGAGGATCCGTGCGCTCCAGGTGCACGGCGTGCAGGTCGACGAAGCCGTGGCCGGACAGCGCACGGCCGCGGCTTTGACCGGAGCGGTGGTGCGGCGCGGGCACGTGGCGCGCGGCGACGTGATCGTGTCGAGCCGGAGCTGGTCGCCCTCCCACATGCTCACCGTGTCGCTCACCGCGCTGGCGGGCAGTGGCTGGCGAATCGAGACCGGGCAGCGGGTGCGCGTGCACCTCGGCACCGTCGAAGTGATGGGCAGGGTGGTCCTGTTCGGCGTCGACGAGGCCGTGCCCGGCGAACCGGTTCCCGCTCAGTTGCGACTCGAGTCGCCGGTCGTCGCGCGGTGCGGCGACCGGTTGGTCGTGCGCTCCTATTCACCCGTCACCACCATCGCCGGGGGCACCGTTCTGGAGCCCGCGCCTCCGAAGCGCAAGCGCCTTGCCCCATCCGACCGGGATGCGCTCGAGGCATTGTCAAGGAGTGGCCGCCAGGCGGTGCTGGGCGCTGCCGGACTGGCTGGCTGGGCGGGACTGGAGGTCGGCGCCCTCGGCGTGGTGGCCGGATGGCGCAGAGGCGCGAGCGATGACCTGGCCGATGTCGTCTGGCGTCTCGACGGGGTGCTTTTCGACCGCGGCATTGTCGCGGCCGGCGAGGAGAAGCTTCTGAGGCTCGTCCGCCGGCATCACCGGGTGCACCCGCTCGAGCCCGGGGTTGCTCTGAGTGCGCTCCGCACGGCCCTGCCGGAGAGAGCGCACCCGAGGCTGGCCGATGGCCTCGCTTCACGCCTGGCCGCGCGAAGCCGTCTGGTCGTCGAACGGAAGATTGCGCGGCTGCCGGGCTTTGAGCCGACGCTGTCGCCCGCCGAGGAGCAGCTTGCCGAACGCATTCTCGAGGTCCTTCACGATGCGGGTCTCAAGGGCCCGGACACGAGCGAGCTTCAGGAGGCCGTGGATGATCCCGGGACCGGCGCGGTGCTCCGCTACCTGGCGACGCAGGGCCGTGTGCGCATGCTGGGGGACCTCTACTGGGTCACCACCGTGGCCCTGGGCCGCGCGGCAACCCGGGTGTTGGAGGAGTTGGGGGGGCGCGAGGGACTGGGGCCGGCCGACTTCCGCGAAGTGCTGCCGGTGACGCGCAAGCACCTGATACCAATCCTCGCCTGGCTGGACGCCCGGGGCGTCACGCAGCGGCTGGACGACGGAAGACGGGTCTCGCGCAGGGCACCCGGCGGAACTGCTTGACTTCGGGTGGCCCGGCCGGGTACTATTGGCGCACGAGTTGCCAATCCACGGGGCCGCAAGGGCCCCATGCCCTTGGGGGGCGATCGCACGAACGCTACTGAACGAAGGCAGGACAGATTTTGAGACGCATCATTTGCGTCGGGGTGTTTCTTTGTTTCGGTGTAGTGGGCCGCGCTGCGGGACAGGAACGTCCTGCGCCCCTCGGTGAACAGGACCCGGGGTTCACGCTGGAGCAGAACTACCCGAACCCCTTCAATCCCGATACGCGGATACCGTTTGAGCTGTACGAGTCCCTCTTCACGGAGGAGGGCTCGGCCACGGTGTCGATCCGCATCTACAACATCCTGCAACAATTCGTTGCGGCGCCCGTCGCCTTGGGGTTCCCCGGCGGCGAGGGACTGCCGATGCTTCAACTCGAGTACACATCCCCCGGAGAGTACGAAGCCCACTGGGACGGCCGCGACCGAACCGGCAGACAGGTCGCGTCGGGCGTGTACTTTGTCCAGATGGTTGTGAACGGCCGCGAGCCGGTGATCCGGAGGATGTTCGTCACCAGGTAGCGGCGCTGGCGGAGTGGCGGGCGGTCGTCCCGGTCAGACTCCTTTGGATTCCAGCAGCCGGAAGAACTCGTCGGCGGAGCGCAATCCAGTCAGCTTCGCGGGCACGTCCCGGTGTTTCGCGAACTGCGCCAGCCTGCCGAGGACTGGAAGATACTGGACGGACACCTCCACCGGCGGCGCGACGATCAGGAAGAAATGATGCACGGGCCGATTGTCAATGGCGTGGAAGTCGATACCGTCGCAGTGTCGCCCGTAGGCGAGGCACAGTCGGCGCACCGTCAGGGATCGGCAGTGTGGAATGGCGATTCCCCGGCCGATCCCCGTCGAACCCAGGCTCTCACGTCGGCGCAGCGTTCGCGAAAGGGTCGCCTCGGCGCGTTCATCGAGTGCCATAAGCGAGACGAGCGCACCCAGCACATCGTCCCGCGTGTCTCCGGTCAGTTCAAGGCTGATCCGTTCTCTGGTGAAGAAGTCGCTCAGAGTCATGTGCGGTGGCGGAGAGATGGCTTTCCGGGAACGTGTCCTCGATGCGGCGGGGAAGTTATTCGCCCTGGCAGGGGAAGACCAGCGGATTAGCTTTCGACAATGAACAGACTGCCGTTCGAGATCCCCGGGAATCCGGTGACGCCGCTCTTCCTGGCGCCGCAGGCCGGCGTATCGGAGGCGCCGTTCCGGCGTCTCTGCCGCCGCTTCGGGGCCGACGTGGTGCTTACGGAATTCGTCAGCGCCGAGGGAATCATCCGCAACAACGAGCGGACCGCCGCATACCTGCGCTTCGATGACGAGGAGCGGCCGATCGGCATCCAGATCTTCGGTGCCGAACCCGACACGATGGGGGACGCCGCTGCGCTCGTGACCGAGGTGTACGCGCCGGATTTCGTCGATATCAACTTCGGGTGTCCGGTGAAGAAGGTGGTGAAGCGCAACGGCGGTTCGGGATGCCTGCGCGATCCGGAGCTGGTGCACAGGATCGTTCGCGCCGTGGAGGCGGCCACTCCGCTCCCGGTCACGGCAAAGATCCGCTCGGGTTTCGACGAGCGCACCCGGGACCCCGTACGCTTCGGACTGATCTGCCAGGACGCGGGGGCACGAATGGTGACCTTGCACCCGCGTACCCGCGCCGACATGTACTCCGGCCAGGCCCGGTGGGACGAGATCGCGGCCCTGGCGCGGGCGCTCGAGGTGCCCGTGATCGGCAACGGCGACGTCCGTTCGGGCGAGGACGCGCTGCGCATGAAGGAGCAGACCGGGTGCCGGGGAATCATGATCGCCCGTGGATCGCACGGTGCGCCCTGGCTTTTCAGGCAGTCCCGGGCCGCGCTCGATGGGCGGCGGGTCCCGGGGCAGCCGGGCGTGCGGGTACGTTTCGACATCTGCGTCGAGCATGCCCGCAACGCGGTCGCATTCGAGAACGATCCCGGCAAGGCGGTGCGTGAGTTCCGCAAGCACCTCGGCTGGTATACCAAGGGTCTGCCCGGCGGCAGAGCCCTGCGCCAACAGCTGTTTCAGGTTCACGATCTGGACCAGGTGCGGGCCGTCCTTGACGACTACCTGGCCCGCCCGGGGTTCTCGTCCGGCCGCGGCGAGCTTATCGTTACCTGACAAAGGGTGGCCGCGGGGCCGGTGATGACCGGACAGCCACCGGTTGATTGAAAGCTTTGGGGGCGACACGGCTTCGACGGGTTTGGAGATTTCGGAGTTGCGTGCCGAGGTCCGGGGTTCCTCGTAAAACACCCTGGAAAACCAAACAAATGCCAACAACGATCTGGCACTGGCCGCTTAACCAATAGCTGCCCGTTCCCCGGTCTGCCCGCCCGAGGCGGGTCGCGGGAGCGTCGACGAGTCGGGCTGGTCTTCGGTCCACGCCACGGGACCCGAGGACGAGAATCAATGTGGCTAGCTCCGGTCAGGGTTGTTCGCCGACCCGACCGGAAGTGAACCGAACGGCGATCTACGCACGTAGAAGCTTGGAAGGACCCATTCGCGGACGCGGGTTCGACTCCCGCCGCCTCCATTTGCCCCGCGGCACCCACGACCGTTCTGGCCGGAGACCGAACAAGCCTTGAAGCGCAAACTGACCATACTGGGCGTCAGCCTGCCGACCATACTCGCTGTCGACATCGTGACCAAGCGGTGGGCCGTGGCCTCGCTGACCGGAGCCCCCCGTCCGGATTTCCTGGGCGGCTACGTCCCGCTGAACCTGCACTACAACCGGGGAGCCGCGTTCGGGATCTCCATCGGCGACGACCCGCGCTGGTTCTTCATCCCGGTTGCGCTCATCGCGCTCACCCTGATGGTTGCGCTGATCGTTCAAGCCAAACGGGACGACCATCTGCGCATCGTAGCCCTGACGCTGGTGATCTGCGGCGCACTCGGCAACCTGTACGACCGCGTCCGCTGGGATCAGGGCGTGGTGGACTTCATCGGGCCCATCTCACTCGGGTTCATGGACTGGTGGATCTTCAACGTCGCCGACATGGCCATCAGCTGCGGAGTGGTGTTCCTCGTGATTTCCTTCTGGACCGAGGAGCGAAGGCTCAAGCGGGAGGGGGCCGAGCCCGACGAGGGGCCATCGGAGGTCGTCCGGCCCGGCCCGGAGCCCACTCAGGGCTGACGCGGCCTGCGCAACACCCGTTCGGCCCGCGGTCCCGCCCGCGCGGCCTGCCCCTACGCCGCCGGATCGAAGACGATGTACTCGATCCGGCGCCTCCGTACCTTGGCGACCCTGAGCCGGCCGCCCTCGACGGGAACGGTATCGCCGGCTTTCGCGATCCCCTCCAGCGTACCGAAGACGTAGCCGCCCACCGTGTCGTAATCTTCGCCCAGGTCGATGCCCAGGCGATCCTCCACGTCCCTGGCGGGCGTACCCCCACGAATGACCGTCCGGCCGTCGGCCAGTTCCTGAAAGTCGATCGGTTCGTTGGTTTCGTGTTCGTCCTGGATCTCGCCCACAATCTCCTCGATCAGGTCCTCCAGGGTGACCAGGCCGGCCGTGCCCCCGAATTCGTCCAGGACAATGATCATGTTGGTCCGTTTGGCCCGCATTTCGTGGATCAGCTCCTCGACCGGCTTGGACGCGGGCGCGAACTGTGCGGGACGCGCAACGCCACGGATCTCTTCGCCCCCATCGCGGGCAGCTCGCCACAAGTCCCGCGCGAGGAGGAGCCCCACGATCTGGTCGATGCTCTCCTCGTAGACCGGCAGACGGAGCTTGCCATGGTCCAGCATGACGTCCATCGCCTCGCTCACCGACGCCTCGACCGGCACGGCCACGATATCGATCCGTGGCGTCATGACCTCGCTTACGGCGATCTCGTCGAGCTGCATGACGTTCGACATGACCTGGAACTCGTCCTTGTCGAGCGCGCCCTCGCGGTGCCCGAGTTCCGCGAGGACCTCGATCTCCGCCCGGCTGATCGTGGCGCCCCGGTGTCCCTTCGGCGTGATCCAGCGGCTCAGGAACCCGAGCGGCCCGAGGACCGGTTTCATCACGAACACCATCGCCCGCAGCAGGTGCGCGGTGGGCCGGGCCAGCTGATTGCAGAAGGTGGCGCCAAGCGTCTTGGGGATGATCTCCGAGAAGACCAGAACCGCGAAGGTGAGGACTCCGACGAACGCCCCGAGCCAGACCTCGCCGAAGATCTGGGCGGCGATGGTGCCCCCCCAGGCCGCTCCCATCGTGTGCCCAATGGTGTTGAGGGTCAGGATCGCCGCGATCGGCTCGTCGATCCGCTCCTTCATCCCGCCGAGGATATTGCCTGCGACCTCGCCACGCCGCTGCAGGAGCGCGAGGTAGGAGCGGTTGACCGACAGCAACACGGCCTCGAGCACGGAGCACAGGAAGGAAATTGACAGCGAAAGGCCCACCACCGCGAGCAACTTGATCATGACACCCCCCGGCGGAGTCGCCGTGTTCCGCACCGCGCCGTCCACGGGTGCGCCGGACCGGCTGGCCTTGCCCCCATCCGCCGCCCCTCTCTACCGTTCGGCATCGATGCCTGCCCCTGCCTGTCCACTTCGATGGAGGAGCGCGTTGGTTCGTGGATCGTATGCCGCATTTGCTCTGCTGATTCCCTTCCTGCTTGTCCCGCACGCCGGCGGCGCCCAGGAACCGCCGACCGCCGACTACTATGTCTACGTGGGCGCCGAGTCTGCCGATCTCCTTCACAGGATACGCTTCGGGCCGGACGGCGCGTCACTGGACCGCACCGTCGCGGTGGGTGAAATGGCCACCGAAACCGAGGGCCCGCACGGCCTCAATCTCTCGCCCGACGGACGCTTCCTCTACATGACCACCGGGCACGGGGTTCCCGACGGCAAGCTGTGGAAATTCCACGCGGGCCCCGACACGCTGGTCGCCGATCCCATCCTCCTCGGCTACTTCCCCGCCACACTCGACCTTACGCCCGACGGCCTCTACGCCTTCGTCGCCAATTTCAACCTGCACGGTGAACCGGTGCCCTCGACGATCTCGGTCGTGTACGCTCCCGACATGATGGAAGTGGAACAGATCGAGACCTGCACCATGCCCCACGGCGCCCGCCTGGACGCAGCCGGGGACTTCCTGTACTCGGGGTGCATGATGGACAACCAGATCGTCGAGATCGATACGCGCACCTTCACGGTCAGTCGGCGCTTTCACGCGGAGGCGCCGTGCTCCCCGACCTGGGTCGTCCCCACGCGCGACGGACGGTCGCTGCTGGCCGCGTGCAACCGGGGCGACCGCATCCTCGAGATCGACCGCGAATCGTGGTCGCTCAGGCGCACCTTCGCAACGGGCGCCGGACCCTACAATCTGGCGCTCACCCCGGACGACCGGATCCTCGTTGCCACGCTGAAGCAGGCGGGGGCCGTGCAGTTCTTCGATCTCGCCGACGGGCGGGAGCTGGGCACCGCGCCCTCCTCCACGACCGTGACGCATGGTGTGACCGTCAGCCCCGACGGGCGCTACGCCTTCGTTTCGGTCGAGGGCGTAGGAGCCGAGCCGGGGAAGGTCGATATCTTCGACCTCACCCGCTTCGTGCGCGTGGCCGATCTGGAAGTAGGGCAGCAAGCTGGGGGGATCGTTTTCTGGAAGATGGAAGAGACGCGGCCGCCACCGTCCCTCAGGTGACCGGGACCGAGAGATTGTCCTCGTCCCACGTGAAGTAGTAGGTCCGCTCAGCGCCGCTTCGGGTCTTGAGGTTCACCAGATTGCGCTGATCCTCGAACATGTTGAACAGCAGCCGGTTCCGGATATGCACCCGTTCCACCGACGCCGGAAGCGGATACCGGAGCCGGTACCACCACATGACTTCGTCGAGCCTGACCGCGTCCTCCACGCCACGCTCGATCACCGTGCCCGCCAACGGCGTGCCCTCGGTGCGGAACACCAGCATCTCATTGATGTACTCTTGTATCGTGGTGTCGACTTCGGGAGTCTCGGACAGTTCGAAGTCCATATCCGAGGTGTTTTCCATTACGGCGAACTGCAGATCGTCCCAGAAAAAACGGATCCGGACTTCGAGGATCGCGTCGGCGACACGCACGTCCGCGACCGAAAGCCGGAAGGGATGGGATGCTTCGCGGGGCGCTTCCGGAATCGTCCAGGCGATCGCGGCCAGAGCGGGCAAGCCGACAAGGCAGATCCGGAGACCGGTGGACAAGACGGAGGCTGTACGATTGCGGTACATTCCTAGAAGTCCGCGGTGAACCCGGCGCAGAGCACCAGGAGCTGACAGAGCAAACCAGGGAGATCGTCCGATCAATCTACGACAAATCGTTCCAACCGTGGAGTTGTGGGCGAGGGCCCGTACCCGTGCGCGCGCGGCGCCGGGCGGTCTGATAGTGATCGCCGCCCTGGCTGCCGCTCCGGCCGACCCCGCGGCCGCGCAGTTCAGCGTGAGCGCCGGCGGCCATGCACTGTACCAGTCGCAGCTCTTCGACGGGGCGTTCGGCTACGGGGGCAGGGCCGAAATGGAAGTGGGCTTCATTCGCAGAGGGCTGACAGTGGTCGGGATCTACGACCACCTGCTTCCCGACTGCGAAGGTTGTTCGTGGCGGGGAATCGGCGGGCAGGTCATTCTTGCCTCGCAGAGCACCATCTACGTGGGCGCGGGCGCCTCGCACCAGCGTTTCACGCGCCCCGCGGACGCGCCCGATCCGGGACCCATGGCGTCGGAGCCGCTCGAGGACGACTGGGTGTTCAACCTGGTGGCCGGGGTACGCCTTCCGGTTCTGCCCGTGATGGTTCCCTTCATCGAGCTCCGCCAGGAAATCGGGGCGGATCTCAACAGGCAGATCTTCGCAGTGGGCCTGATGTTCAGTCCGACGCGCGCCCGCGCGGTGCCTCGGGGTCCGGGTCGCGGATGAGACAGGCCGCTTTCTACGAGCGGCCCGTCAGAGCGGTGGGGCGGTTGTGGGAGGACTGGGCGGAACACGGCGGACAGATCGGTCTCCTGGTCTGGTCCACGGTGGTGGCTGCGGTCCGGCTGCGGATCTCGTCCCGGGAATTCGTGCGGCAGCTGTACGTGATGGGCGTCCAGAGCATCCCCATCGTCGCAGTGACCTCGATCCTCACGGGAATCGTGACTTCGCAGCAGGGTGGATACCAGTTCACCGCAACGATCCCCCTTTACGTGCTCGGCAGCGTGACCGTGACCAGCGTGGTGCTCGAACTCGCCCCGGTCCTCACGGCCGTCGTCCTGGTGGGGCGGGTCGGGGCCCGGATCACCGCCGAGCTGGGCACGATGGTGGTCTCGGAACAGATCGACGCGTACCGCTCGCTGGGCCGCGATCCCGTGATCATGCTCGCGGCTCCCCGCATTCTGGCCGGCCTCATCGTGATGCCGGTCCTGGTGGGGCTGTCCAACATCATCGGCATCTTCTCGGGGATGGTGGCGGCGCAGCTGTCCCTCGGGCTCAGCTTCGAGACCTTCCTGTACGGCGCCCGGCTGTTCTGGCACTCGTGGGACCTCTTCTACTCGTTCATGAAGGCGGTCGCCTTTGGGTTCGCGATCCCCGTGATCGCGATCCACATGGGCTTCCGCACCACCGGTGGAGCAGAGGGGGTAGGCCGCACCACCACCGCGTCCGTGATGTTCCAGACGCTGACCATACTGATCCTGGATGCGCTCTTCCCACCCCTCTTCCTGCAATGACGCGGTGCCCCTGCCGATGACCGCCACCCCCGTCATTCGCTACCGCAACACGCACAAGGCCTTCAACCATCCCGTGCTGTCGGGGGTCGATCTCGACATCCACGAGGGCGAGATGTTCGCCCTGTTCGGCCCGTCGGGCACCGGCAAGAGCGTGCTGCTCAAGACCACGATCGGCCTGGTCGTTCCTGACCGCGGCGACGTGGAGGTGAACGGCCGTTCGGTCTACTTCGGGGGCGACGGAGCCAAGGAAGCCGTGCGCCAGCAGGTCGGATACGTGTTCCAGCACGCCGCGCTCTTCGACTCCCTGAACGTCTACGGAAACGTCGAGATGGGGCTGCCCGTGGAGCGGATTCGGCGGATGAGCCGGGCCGATGTCGCACGCGCAATCCGGAGGGCGCTGGAGCTGGTCAACCTCGATCCGGATGCGGTGCTGTCCATCCTGCCGGCCGAGCTGTCGGGAGGGATGAAGAAGCGCGTGGGTATCGCGCGCGCGATCGTGGGACGCCCGGCGATCCTTCTCTGGGACGAACCCACCACGGGTCTCGATCCCGTGAACACGGCGGCAGTGGAGAGGTTGATCAAGCGGCTGTCGGAAGAGCTGAGGGTGACTTCGGTGCTCGTCACCCACGACGTGGAGGGCGCGCTGTGGATGTGTGACCGCGTCGCGATGCTGGAGGGAGGAAGAATCCGGTTCTGCGGGACGCCGGACGAATTCCGGATCAGCTCCGATCCCGTAGTCAGGGCTTTCGTTGACCGGGCGGCCGCGCAAGCCGCCCTCGATGTCGTGGAGATGTCATGAGCAACACGGAAACCAACCGCAACCAGCGTCTCTCGGACGCCGAGGTGCTGCGGGCCGTTCCTCCCACGCCGGGCGCGCGTCAATTCCGCGTGGGAGTCTTCGTCATACTGGGTATCGCCGCGTTCTTCACTGTGCTCTTTCTGATGACCAGTCCGGGGACGTTCAGGGGACGGTACATGGTCACGACGCAAGTGGAAGACGCACAGGGAATCCGCAGGGGGGATCCGGTCAGGATGCGCGGGATCAATATCGGGCGGGTGCACGCGTTCGAGTTGGCGCCCGCCGGCGGGGTGGTCATCACGCTCGAGGTGGAAGGCGATTGGCCGATCCCCGTGGGATCGCGCACCGAATTACTTTCGCTGGGCTTTCTCGGCGGCATGGTCGTTTCGGTCATTCCCGGCGAGGGTGACGGTTTCGTCGAACCCTGGACACGGATCCCCGGCACTGGCGGGGCCGGTGTCCTCGAGACCGTAGGGGACCTGGCGGGTGAAGCGGAGGATGTGCTTACCAGGATCCAGGGCGTCCTGTCGGATTCGACGATTGCGGGCACCGGCGAGGTGGTGGTGCAGCTGCGTGACCTGCTGGGCGAGTTCGGTGAGATCATCGACGGTCAGGCCACCGAAGTCCGGTCACTCACGGCGAGCCTGAGGCGGAACGCGGAGAACCTGGAGGAGATATCGGGGGCCGACGAGTGGAGGCGTGCGCTGGCATCCGCCGAGGCCACGCTCGCAACCGTCGAGCGCACTTCCGTCTCGATCGACGCAGGCGTGGCCTCGCTGAACGTCATCCTCGGGCGCATTGAGCGCGGCGAGGGCACGCTGGGCAGGCTTTCGGTCGACGACTCGCTCTACGACTCGCTCGACGAGGCGGCGGTGAGCCTGGAGGCGCTCCTGGCCGACATCAGGGAAAACCCCGACCGCTACGTGAGGATCGAGATCTTCTGACGCGCCGTCCGGCAGCCCCGGCTTGCCGCCCTACCAGCCCGGAGCGACCACGAACCCCATGTGCCAGCCCTTCTCGGGCCGCTGCCAGGGGTACACGTAGTACGCTTCCAGGATCAGGAACCCGAGCAGGTTCATGCGGGCCGACACGCCGCTGGAGGCCAGCGGGATCCGGTCCGCAGAGTGGCGCGACCACGTCAACGTCCCCGGCCGCTCTGAATCCCAAGCGAACCCGACATCGGTGAACAGCGTGAACTCGAGCGGAATGTAGGGGAAGTTGATGAGCCCGAACTCCTCGATTCCCGTGAATGGGAGCCGGAGCTCCATGTTGAACACGCCCAGCCGGTGTCCGAACAGCCGGTCGAGTTCGGGGCAGCTCGAGCCACTGAGGCTGATCGTGCATTCCTGGTTCTGATTGAAGGACTCCCACGAGTACCCTCGGATCATGTGTTCGTAGCCCAGGAAATACGTGCCCAGCTGCTGCTGATCGAGCTCGCGCAGGTCCCCGTAGCGTCCCAGGTGCATTCCGCGTAGCGCCAGCGTAACCGGACCGCCGTTGTTGAAGTAGCGGCGGTAGTCCAGGGTGAGGTTCTGGAAATCCACGGTGCCGTAGAGCGCCTGCACGCCGACCCGGAAGCGTCCGCCCCGCACCGGGCTCGTGAAGCCCGAATAGTGGTTGTCTCCCACGAACGCCATGGACACGGAGGCCAGGTTCAGCGCATCGCGTGACGGGAGGCCCTCGCGCTCATAGCCGATGACGCGCTGGAACAGGTCGGTGTGGAACGTTTCCCTCTCCACGTCGAATCCGTACCTCGTGAAGCCGATTCCCCCCTCGAGCCGGCGGGTGGCCGACAGGGGGTACTGCAACAGCCCCTCCGCCGAATCGATGAAGATGCGCTCGCGGATGATCTGGAAGTTGTTTCGCCCGAACGAGAAATAACTGCGCATGTACGGCTGGTGCTGGATCCCGCCGCCCCAGTTCCAGCGCCGCTTCTCGTTCAGGTAGAAGACGTTTGCGCCGATGTCCTTGATGGTGCCGTTGGCGAGCAGGCTCGTGAACACCCTCTGGTCGCCCAGCATGTCGCTGAAGTAGGCCGATGTCGCGCCCCCGATGTACGAACCGTACGTATCGGCCCCGACCCCGACGCTCGGCTGACCGATGTAGTCGAGCTGCAGGGAAGGCCGGTAGGGTTCGGATTGGTCGGAGGTGTAGATCTCGTCCGAAACGAGGCCGGTGTAGGGGTCGTCCAGGTACCGTGCGATCCGGCTGCCGACGGCGGGGAGACCCGGCGGGAGCATGCGTCCCGGGTGGGGAGCGGCGTCCGCGACGACGTCCACGTAGGTCGACATCTCGTCGGGCCGTCCCGTGTTGACGATGTAGCCGCGCTCATGGAAGACCGAGAAGGCGAGCAGGTCCGCGTCGGGAGAATAGGTGAACGCCGGCGACTGCATCGTGATGCCGCTCACGCCGGTGACGGCGCGCGTGATCCGGCGCATTTCGCCGTCGGCGAGACTCATGTGGTAGATGTCGGGGAAACCGTCCGGATCCGACACGAAGAACAGGCCGTCGCCGGTCCGGTCGAAGATCGGGTTGATGTGCTTCGACCCGGGGAAGGGGATGCGCGTGCCCACCGCCAGCGTTTCCACGTCCAGGAAGGACAGGACATAGTTGCCGAACGTCAGCGCGTCGAAGTCGGTTTCCGGACCGCGGTCGGAGGTGAAGGCGAGGGTGCGCCCGTCGGGCGACCAGGCTGCGTGCAGGTCGGCGTGCTTGTCGTTGGTGAGCTGTTGCACGCTGCCGGTCTCGAGGTCGTAGAGATAGAGGTCGGTGATCCCGCCCTTCAGTCCCGAGAAGGCGATTCTGCGGCCGTCCGGGGACCACGCCGGATTCTGTATCGCCCCGAGCCCCTCGATCTCGATGCGCTCCTCGATGTTGCCGCTCTGGACATCGAGAATGGCCAGCTGATTGTTGCCGTTGGCGAGGATCACGAAAGCCAGGTTGCGTCCGTCGGGCGACCACGATCCGCTCGTGTCGATGTAGCGGATCCCGTCGATGTACGGCGCCTCGTTGCGCTGCAGCGGGCGGAGGATCTCCCCCGTGTAGACGTCCGCCAGGAACAGGTCCATCGAAAAGAGATCCCGCTCCGACTGGAAGACGATGTACCGGCCGTCAGGGCTCAGGGACGGCGCGACATTGGTCCGGCCCGCGCCGCATTCGACGCACAGAAGGACGTCACCGGTCTCGTACGGGTCGGTCTTGCCCGCCATCAGCGGCCTGTACTCGGCTTCGATCGCGTCCCACCACTGCATCGCCAGCGTGTCGCTGGACATCGCGAACACCTGCTCGATCGCCGGCTCCCATCCGGCGCGGAGCGCGGTGCGGAAGAGGTCCTGGACGGCATCGTCGCCATAGGTTCCCCCCAGGTACGAAATCAGGCCCTGGCCGAACCGGTACGCGAAGTACTTCGGATTGCGCGTGATCTCCCTGAGGGTCGGCTTGTCGTCCCGCAGAATGTGGTCGCGAAGCCACATGGCCGTGTGCGGATGCTCGCGGCCCATCGACAGGTATTCGGCCATTCCCTCCACGACCCACAGCGGCATCTGCGCCAGCCGCATGATGCCCCCGCCCGTGCGGCTCTGGGCGATGTTGTACTGGAATGCGTGCACCAGCTCATGACCCAGGATGCGGTCCGTGTCGCGGTAGGAAGCCGTCAGCGGCATGATCACACGGTTCTTGAGCGATTCGGTGACGCCGCCGGTGCCCTGGCCGATCGCGCCCCCCAGCGTGTTGGTCTGCTGGAAGTCCGGGTGATCGGCGTAGATGATCAGCGGCTTGCGGGTGTCGAATTCATGCTGGAAGACGCGGGAGAAGCGCTCGTACCACCGTTCGGCCATGCGGGCGATGTCCTCGATCGGATCCGACGCCTCGGCGTAGTAGTAGATGTCCCAGTTCTCGGTGGTCAGCTTGCGGAAGTCCCGCTGCTCGTACTGCACCTTGTTGCGCCCGAAGTACTGGGCCGACGCCGGCACCGGAGCCACGAGGAGGGCGAGCGCCACCGCCCACAGGCAGCGCGCGCCCCGCTTCCGAATGGCCTCCGTGCCCGTCTGGATACCGCGATGTCCGGCCGGAAAGCGGTTCGCTGAGTGCCGTGGGAGCGCTGTTTGTCGAAGTGGGGGTCTCGTCGGTGTCATGCCCGGCCTCTTCCCTGTTGACGCTTGCGAGCAAGCGAGTGTCTGTACAGTTCAAGGACCGGCGGGGGAGGCGGAGCGTTGCCGGCAGCCTCCCACCGGCCCATCACACCTACTACCCTACGTGTGCGCTGGAGGTCCTTTACAGAACCGACAACCTCACAATACGTCGACGGCAGCACGATGACCACAACCAATATACAAGAGAGGTCGCTCACGACCGGCGCGTTCTTACCGCGTGCGGCACGCGTGCGTACGCGGAAGCGTGGTGGCGGGCACCCGCGCGGGCATGGCCTCGTGGCGTCGGCCGCGCTACTCGCGTTGCCCGTTTTTCTCGCGGTTCTCGCGTGCGCGGAGGCTGAAACCGATCCCGTTCCGCCCGCCCGTGTGGGGACCCCCGCGGCACCGGGCAGCGGACAACCCTTTGTGGCCGCGGACGAGGACGGCGTCTGGATGAGCTGGACGGAGCCGGCGGCATCGGGTCACCGGGTGGCGGTTTCGCATTTCGACAGGCTCGCCAACCAGTGGAGCGCTCCGCAGACCGTGGCCGCAAGCGACGGCTTTTTCGTGAACTGGGCCGATTTTCCCTCCGTCCAGGCCGTTGGAGACCGCCTCGTGGCGCATTGGCTCCAGCGCGGCGGACAGGGCACCTACGACTACGGGGTCAGGCTCTCGTGGTCGGAGGACCGGGGGTCGACGTGGTCCTCGCCGTGGACGCCGCACGAGGACGGCACGCCGACCGAACACGGCTTCGTGTCGATCCTGGAGACGGGGGGAGGCGTGTGGGCGGCCTGGCTCGACGGACGCGCGATGATCGAGCCCGGGGGTCCGATGGCGGTCAGGGCGCGGCTGCTGCCGCTTCTCGGGCCAAGGGGTGACGGCGGGGCCGGAGAAGAGACGGTTGTCGATGCGCGCGCCTGTGAGTGTTGCCAGACGGACGCGGTGGTCGCCGGCGGAGTGCCGGTTCTGGTTTTCCGGGACCGGGCGGAGGGGGAGGTGCGTGACATCCACGTGAGCCGCTGGATGGCCGCCGCGGACGGTGGCGAACCCGCGTGGACGCCAAGCGTTCCGGTGCACGACGACGGCTGGGTGATCGGTGGGTGTCCGGTGAACGGGCCGGCGATGGTTGCGCAAGGTGAAAGGGTTGCCGTCGCCTGGTTCACGGCCCCGGAGGGCGAGGCCCGGGTGAACGTCGCTTTTTCGGAAGACGCGGCCGTGTCCTTCGGCCCACCGGTGCGGGTCGACCTGGGGCAGCCGATTGGCCGGGTGGATGTCCTCATGCTCGACGACGGCTCGGCCATCGTGACCTGGCTCGAACGCACCTCGGAAGGGACGGTGATCCTCGGGAGGCGAGTGGCCGCGAACGGCGTGGCGGGCGACCCCCGCCCGCTGGCCGACTCCGATGCCGCGCGGGCCTCCGGTTTTCCGCGTATCGCCCGTCTCGGGCCGGATCGGCTCATGCTCGCATGGACGGATCCGGTCGGTGGGGGTCAGGTGCGCGCCGCCGTATTCGACCTGGACGGCTGGGGCGCTCCGTAGGTGGATCTTGCAAGCGTGGAGACGCCCGTCGGCGTCGTGGATCTGGGCCGGGCCAGGGAAAACGTCGAGCGGGCGGTCACCTACTGCCAGGCGCACGGCATCGCGTGGCGTCCCCACGTCAAGACGCACAAGTCACTGGAGATGGCCCGGCTCCAGCTGGAACTCGGCGCCACGGGTCTGGCGGTCGCGACCGCGCACGAGGCCGAGGTAATGTCCGCGGCGACCGGCGATCTCCTGCTCGCGCACCCGCCCGCGTCGGCCGCCAAGGTGGACCGGTTGTGCGGGCTGCCGCGCACTGTCGATCTCAAGGTGGGCCTCGACTCGATCGAGGTCCTGCGACCCCTGGCCCGCGGCGCGGCTGCGGCGGGGCGCACCTTCGGCATCCTCGTCGAGTTCGATGCCGGACTCGGCCGGACCGGGGTTGTGGAGCCTGCCGAGGCCGTGCGTGTGGCAGCCGAGGCCGCGTCGCTGCCCGGCGTCCGCTTCGACGGCCTCATGTTCTACCCGGGGCACATCCGCATGCCGCGCAGCCGGCAGGCGGGGCGGCTCGCGCGACTTTCGGAGCGAATTGGGGCCTTTGTGGCGGCGCTGCGCCAGGCCGGGCTTCCGCCGCGCGTGGTTTCCGGCGGATCGACGCCCACGATGTGGGAATCGCACCTGCTTGCCGGGGTGACCGAAGTCCGTGCCGGCACGTGCATATACAACGACCGCGACATCGTCGGGATGGGCGCCGCCGCGCCGGAGCACCTGGCCTACACCGTACTTGCCACGGTCATCAGCGTTGCGGTGCCAGACGGCGCGGTAGTGGACGCGGGGTCCAAGGCGCTCTCCAGGGAAACGCTGGGATCGGGCGCTCCTGGATACGGCGTCCTGTTCGACCGGCCGGAGGTGATCGTCAGGGCGATCAACGAGGAGCACGGCATCCTTGACCTGAGTGGTACGGATTGGCGGCCGACGGTTGGCGAACAGTTGCGGCTCGTGCCCAACCACGTATGCGTGTCGGTCAACCTTCACGACCACCTGTGGGGCATCGAGGGTGGGGACTCGGCCGCCAGACCGGTGTGGCTCGAGGGGCGCGGGCGACTCCGTGTCCCCGCCGGCGCGGGTCCCCCTTGCGCCCCGACGCGATCCGCCTCCAAATGGTGACGGCCTTCGCTGACCGCGCCCTCACTCCACTCAAAGGACTCCAGGAACATGTCCCTGCTCACCACAATTCATACCGATGACGCTCCCGGCGCCCTCGGACCCTACTCCCAGGCCATCGTGACCGATGGCTGGATCTTCGCCTCCGGTCAGATCGCGATCGACCCGGAGACCGGCGAACTCGTCGAAGGCGGGGTAGAGGTGCAGGCGGACAGAGTGCTCCGAAACCTTGCCGCCGTGCTCGCGGCCGCGGGAGGGAGCCTGCAGACGGTCGTCAAGACCACCGTATTCCTTTCCGACATGGCGCTGTTCGCCGACATGAATGCCGTGTACGCAAGTCACTTCGGGGACCACCGCCCCGCCCGCGCAACGGTCGCCGCCGGGGGATTGCCCGCGGGCGTGGATGTCGAGATCGAGGTCGTCGCCAGGGTCGCCTGACTGCCTTTCCCGCGAAGGGCCGCACCTGCTTCGAGCCCTTGCCAGCGACACCGTGCTTGACACGCGATGCCGGAGGGGCAACTTTCGTGATTGTTCACGTGGCGGCGCGACTTCGCCGGGGACTCGCAGTCCCCGGGGGATTCGTCCGTCCAGGGCGGGGGGTTGCGGAGCGAGTTGGAGGACCCGAACATTGGGCCAAGGCCCTGACCGGGAGATACCCGGTAAGAAATAGATAGGGTGTGTCACATGTCCATGACTCGAAAAGGGAGGACAACTCATGACACGTAATTCGTTCGCAAGCCTCAGGAATGGGGCAGGAGGGCTTTGCCTGGCCTTGTTGGCCAGCCTGGCCTTCGCATCCGCGGCGGCGGCCCAGACCGGCACCGTCACGGGACAGGTTACCGACGGCGCGTCGGGCCGGCCTCTGGAGTCGGCTCAGGTCTACATCGAGGGCACGGCCCTCGGTACGCTGACCAACAGCCAGGGCCGGTACCTGTTCGTGAACGCGCCGCCAGGGACGCACACGGTCATCGCCGAGCTGGTCGGCTACCGGTCGGGCTCGGAGACCGTGACGGTCACCGCGGGTGGGACGTCCACGGTGGACTTCGGTCTTTCCGTCACCGCGATCCAGCTGGACCAGATCGTGGTCACCGGCACCGGTGTGGCGACCGAGAAGAAGAAGCTCGGCAACTCGATTGCCACGGTGGATGTCGGTGCGCTGGAAAACGCGCCGATCACCAGCTTCAGCGATGTACTCCAGGGCCGCGAGGCCGGGGTCGTAGGTCTTCCCGGCGGCGGTGACACCGGTTCCAGTGGGCGCATCCGCATCCGCGGTTCCGCGTCGCTTTCGCAGTCGAACGAGCCCATCATCTACCTCGATGGCGTCCGTATCGACCGTGGCAGCGGGGGCGGCTGGGGTGCGGGGCAGGCGGCCACGCGACGGATCGACGACATCGACCCCAACTCGATCGAACGGATCGAGATCCTCAAGGGGGCTGCGGCCGCGACGCTGTACGGCACCGAGGCGTCGAATGGCGTGATCCAGATCTTCACCAAGCGTGGCCAGCAGGGTGCGCCGCGGTGGACGATCCAGACCGACCAGACCGCGGTCAGGGCGCCCTTCAATCGCTTCATCAACCACGCCGACTTCCCGCGCAACGCGGAAGAAGTCGCGCGCATGCAGCACCGCTGGGGCGTGAGCCTCCAGCCGTACGAGGTGTACGAGGTCGACTACATGAGCGAGCTGTACAACACTGGGTACGGGCAGACCTATTCGGGTTCCGTCTCGGGCGGCAGCGACCTCATCCAGTACTTCGCCTCGGGGCGCTACCACAACGAGAACGGCCCGTTCAGCACGCTCGACGGCGTCTTCGCGGATGGCGGCAGGCTCAAGAACGAGGACACGATCGTGCGCCGGCAGGGGACGCTGAACCTCAGCATCTTCCCCTTCGACAACGTGCGCATCCGCGTGAGCGGCCTGTATTCGGAGCTCAACAAGAGCAGCCTCGCGGGGGGCAACAACATCTTCGGCGTCTTCTCGCTCGGTCTTATGGGCCAGCTCCGTCTCGCCGACGACAACAACCGCTACGGCAGCCTGGCCTTCGCGACGCTCCGTGAAACGGCCGAGCGCGACATCTTCGAGGATGTCGAGCACTTCGCCGGAAGCCTCAACGCCAACTGGACGATCATGGAAGGTATGGTCTTCGACGGCACCTTCGGCGTTGACGTCACCAACGGCACGAACGTCTCCTTCTTCCCCTTCGGCTGGAACGTCGACAGCTTCACGACCTACAATACCGAGGGCACCCGCTCGTTCGGCGACCGCAACCATCGTGAGGTCACGGGCGACTTCAAGCTGTCCTACGACAACAGCTTCACCGACGACATCACCAGCACGCTGCTCGTCGGCACCCAGGGCTTCCTGAGCCAGAACGTCTATCACGGCGGCGGCGGCCAGAGCTTCCCCGGACCCGGTCTGGAGGTGGCGAGCGCCGGAGCCAACCAGTGGACATCCGAGGGGTGGACGCGTGTGGTCAACGCCGGCGTGTACTTCCAGGAACAGCTGGGCTGGCAGGACTGGGCGTTCGTGACGTTGGGCGCGCGCTTCGACGCCAACAGCGCGTTCGGTTCGGACTTCGAGACGGCGACGTATCCCAAGCTGGCGGCCTCCGTCATCCCTACCGACCTCTTCGACTGGGATAACGAGACGCTGTCGACGTTCCGCGTCCGCGCCGCCTGGGGACGCTCGGGACTGCAGCCGGGCGCCTTCGACAAGTTCACCACCTTCGTGCCGCGCCCGGCCGAGGTGGGGCCCGGGCTCTCTCCCGGCAACCTGGGGAACCAGGCGCTGAGGCCCGAGATCTCCGACGAATACGAATTCGGCATGGAGTTCGGTCTGCTGAACGACCGGATCGCCGTTGACCTCACGTATTGGGATCGCGTCACCAGCGACGCACTGGTCAACCGCCAGTTCCCGGTGACGGGGGGCTTCACCGCGACGCAGCTCGACAACATCGGGCAGATTGACGCGACGGGCATTGAGGCGACCGTCAACGGTTCGGTCTACAACAGCGAAAACCTGTCCGTCAATGTCTTCGCCAATACGGCGTACATCGACGAGATCGTGACGGACCTGGGAGGTGCTCCTCCGCTCAAGACCGGTGGGTCATATCCCAGATACCGGAACTTCCTGAAGGAAGGCTATGCACCCGGCTCGTTCTTCGGTGCGGTCCTGGATCCGAACATGGCCATTCCTCTGGATCTCAACCGGAACTGCTCGGAGCCGTCGCGGGCCGAGGCGCTCGAGTTCTTCAGCGAGGCGCGCAACCCGTCGTCGTTCGAGGTCATTCCGGTCGGCTGCGCGGGTGGCGCGGCGGAATACCTGGACAGCTACATAGGCAAGCCGACTCCGGACTTTGCCGGCTCAACGGGGTTCAACATAAACTTCCTCGGCAGCTTCGACCTGTCGACCAACTTCGAGTACCGGGCGGGCAACTACCATACCCAGGATCTGACCGGTGCCTTCCGGCAGGCCAACGCCGTCATCGGCCGCAACGTGCCCGGCACCGCTCGCGTGGCGTCCATCATGCAGAATCCGGCGTCCACCGCCGAGCAGCGGCTCGAGGCCGCGCTCGAGTGGGCCAGAGAGTATCGTGCCCTGGCGCCGATGTCGGGGATGAACCAGATCTGGACCTCCGACTTCATTCGGCTGCGTGAGGTTTCGCTGTCTTACCGGCTCCCAACCGACATGATCGAGGGGTTCGGGCTCGACAACGCCGCGATTACGCTTGGCGGCCGCAACGTGCATCTCTGGATGTTCGGCGACTACCGCGGAATCGACCCGGAGATCAACCCGCAGTCCAACTGCACGGGCGCTGGCGTCAACTGCAACTTCCTCACCGGAACGGAAGCCTTCGGCGTGCCGATTCCGCGGCGGTTCACCTTCTCGCTGCGTGCGGGCTTCTAGGAGGGAGATGAGATGATGAACAACAGGAAACCAGGATCATTTCTGGCCGCGCTGGGGGCGGTCGCCTTCCTCGGCGCTTGCGACCTCCTCGAGGTCGACAACCCCAACGCTCTGGTCCAGGCGGACATCGAGAAGGTCGAGGCCGCCGCCGCGGCCGTGAACGGCTCGCAGGCGCTGGTCGCCAGCGGCGTCGGCGGTATTTACGCGGCATTCTCCACCGTCGGGGACGAGATCACCTGGATCGGGTCCCGCGATGCGTGGAACGAGCTCGACCAGGGCACACCGAACAACCCCGGCAACGAATTCGCCGACGGCTCGTTCCCCGGCATTGCCCAGGCACGCTGGATGTCCCAGTTCGCCGTGGGCCTGCTGGAGGGGCACGTCTCCGAGGGCGCCGACGTGCAGGCGGATCTGGCGCGGGCAAATCTGTACGCCGGCGTCGCCTACTCGTCCATCGCGCAGATGTTCGACGACTTCGCGTTCAGCGACCGTACCGAGCCCGGGCCCCTCATCGGCGAAGCCAACATGCACACGGTCTTCGATCAGGCCATCGCGTACTACAGCGCGGCGATGTCGGGGGGTGGAGAGACTGCCATGCGGGCGCAGGCCGCCCGGGCGCAGGCCTACCATCAGAAGGCGATCTGGGGTCTGCTCAACCCGCCGGGTTCCACACCGGGCAATCCGCTCATCAACGACTCCAACGCCAACAGCGACGCGATGGCGGTGCTCGGCTCGGTTGCGGGCACGGACTGGGCCTACCGGTTCTCGTACAGCGGCTCCACGGTGACGAACAACCTGTCGTGGCAGGTCAATGAGCGGGGCGAACTCCAGATCGGTCCCGAGTACGCTACGAAGGACCCGAAAGACCCGCCGACGCTGACGTCGCACAACCTCATGGACCCGATCGAGGGTGCTGTGGATACGCGCTACATGACGCGTGTGGACGAGTTTCTCGATGGGGGCGGATATGCGCCGCTGACCGTCGTGGGCGAGCGGGGCCTGCGTCTAATTGTGGCTGAGGCCGCGCTGGCGAACGGTGACATGGACGGGTTCGCGAACCACATCAACATGATCCGCGAAGGGCTAGACGGCCTGACGGCCTACTCGGGGCAGATTCCTGCACGCGACATGCTTGAGCACGAGCGGCGGGTGAATCTGTTCATGCAGTACAAGAGGCTGCAGGACCACTACCGCTTCGGCGTCAAGAGCATGAATTGGCTGCCGGGCTCGCCCGCGGCCTCTACGCCGGGCCTCATGCTGCCGATCACCCGCATCGAGATCCTCGCGAACTGTCACCACCCGGACAACGCGAATCATCCGTGTGACGGGTAGGCAGGACGCAAAGGCCGAGTAAGGTTGGCTCGGCGGTCGGTCCGCCGACGCGCGACCGGGCGGGGTCCAGGAGTTGCCTCCTGGGCCCCGCCGTGCGATGCTCGTTATCCGAGTTGGTTGGCCGGCGAAGCGAAGCTCCCGGCGGCCGCAGTCCGAAGTTCTTTCCAGCAGCGATTGGGAGTCCCGTTGAAGAGCAGAGTTCGCAAGGCGCTTGGCGCATCTTTCCTGATGGCGCTCGCATTCGGAGCCTGTGACTGGTTCGAAGACCCGGCCCCGGACGTGATTCGAATCACCCTGGAAGGGGATACCCGGCAGTTCCTTGTCATCACGTCCACCGAGTTCTTTGCGACCAGCGACGAGCAGGGCGATCTGACGGCACAGGTCTTCGTGTCGGATACCATCAGAGGCCCTCTTCCGTTCGACCGGAACTGGAACATCAAGGAAGAGCAGCGGTTCTACATGTTTGCGGTACCGGCCGACTCGACGACGGCTACCGTGCGGGTCCAGGTTTTCCTCGACGACGAGCAGGCGGTCGACAACACGGTGCAGGCCGGACCGGGAAACCCGATTCTCTACATGTATCTGTTCAATCAGCATGTCCTCCAGGACTTCGAGCTTCTGTGACCCATGGAACGACTTGATCTGCAGGGAAAGGTGGGCTGCCGGCGCCTTGCGGGGACCGCCGTGGTCCTGGCGGCGGTGTGTTCCAGCGCCTGCTACACCTTCCAGCCGACGGCGTCCACTCCGCCGGTCGGTACAGATGTGCGCGTCAGGGTGTCCGACGCGCAGGCCCTGGAACTGACCCAGCAGACGGGTCAGCTCTCGCGCACCGTGGACGGTCGTCTGGTCGGCGCCAGCGACGACTCCGTATTCGTGTCGGTCGTGACCCTGCGCCTGCCTTCCGAGATCTCGGGGAGCCGGCAGTTGCGGCAGTCCGTGGGCATCCCGCGAACCGGTGTGGAAGCGCTGGCCACCCGGGAGTTGTCCCTTCTGCGCAGCGGCGTCATGGCCGCCCTGGGCAGTGGTCTGGTTGCGGTGGTTGTCCGGCAGGTGGTGGTCGGAGGATCCAACGAAGAGGACCCCGACGATGGCCAGACCATAGGCACCCTGGTACCGATCATCCGAATTCCCATCGGGCGGTAGGGACGGCCGCGCCGGCCCGGCGCCGGTGCGCTGCCGGGTGCCGGGCGTCCCCGCCCACGCCAGGACCCTGCACTACGGCAGTCCTTGATCGGCAACCTGTCTCATCCTATCGTGCCCGGTACCGGATCGACCGTTTTCAGTCCTCATAAGGAGCTTTCTTCCTCATGCACAACCAGCGTCGCTTCCCGTTCCTCGCCGCTGCCGTCGCCGGCGTGGCCGCTGCCGCCGCCTGGCCCCAGACCCCCGCCCACGCCCAGCAGAGCTACGACGAGGCCCTGTGGGGCTCCCTCGAATGGCGGAACGTCGGCCCGCCCCGGGGCGGCCGCTCCATCGCCGCCGCGGGCTCCGACGCCCGCCCCTTCGAGTACTACATGGGCACCACCGGGGGCGGTCTGTGGAAGACCACGGACGGCGGCCAGAACTGGCAACCGATCACCGACGGGCAGATGAACAGCGCGTCGATCGGGGCGGTGCAGGTCTGCGAGAGCAACCCGGACATCGTCTACATGGGGACGGGTGAGACCCAGATCCGTGGGAACATCCAGCAGGGCGACGGGGCCTACAAGTCCACGGACGCGGGGGAGACCTGGGAACACATCGGGCTGACCGAGACCCAGAACATCGCGCGCATCCGCATCCATCCGGACAACTGCGACGTGGCCTGGGCCGCGGCCTTCGGCAAGCACTCCGCGAACAACCCCGAGCGGGGCGTGTTCAAGACGACCGACGGGGGCGAGACCTGGCGGCGGGTCCTCTACAAGAGCGACGGGGCCGGCGCTGTGGATATCAGCGTGGACGTGACGAATCCGGACATCATCTATGCCGCGATTTGGGAGGCATGGCGCCGTTCCTGGGGGATGTCGTCGGGGGGTGAGGACAGCGGCCTCTACAAATCCACCGACGGAGGGGAGGGCTGGACCGAGATCACCGCCAATGTCGGCCTGGCGGAGGGACCGGTCGGGAAGATCGGAGTCGCCGTGTCGCCCGCGAACCCGAATCGCGTCTGGGCGCTGATCGAACACGAACCCGACGGGGGCGTTTGGCGCTCGGACGACGCCGGGGCCACCTGGGAGCGCGTGAACGACGAGCGCAAGCTGAGGCAGCGCGCCTTCTATTACACGCGCGTGTACGCCGACCCCAACGACGAGGACGTCATGTACGCCCTGAACACGGGGCTGTACCGGTCGCGGGACGGCGGCGAGACGTTCCCCCGCGGGATACCGGTGCCCCACGGGGACAACCATGACCTGTGGATCGCCCCCGGCGACTCGGACCGCATGGTCAACGCGAACGACGGCGGGGCCAACGTGACGTTCAACGGCGGCCGGAGCTGGACGGACCAGGACTATTCGACGGCCCAGTTCTACCGCGTGATCACGACCGAGCACACGCCGTACCACATCTGCGGAGGCCAGCAGGACAACTCGACGGCGTGCATCCCCGTGCGCGGCTGGAACCAGATGGCGGCGCGGGGGCCTGGCAGCCGTGCGTGGTACTACGCCGTGGGCGGGTGCGAGAGCGGGTACGTGGCGCCCAATCCGATCAATCTGGACGTGTTCTACGCGGGCTGCTACGGGGGCGCGCTGTCCCGCTTCGACATGGCCACCGGCCAGACGCGGGCGGTCAACGTGTGGCCGGAAAACCCCATGGGCCAGTCGTCCGAGGATCTGATTGAAAGGGTGCAGTGGACCTTCCCCATCGTCTTCTCCCACCATGACCCCGACGTCCTCTACACGGGTACGCAGAAGGTCTGGAAGACGACGACCGAGGGTCAGAGCTGGGACCAGATCAGCCCGGACCTGACTCGTGCCGACCCGATGACGATGGGCCCCTCGGGCGGCCCCATCACGAGGGACCAGACGGGTGTGGAGACGTTCGCCACGGTCTTCGCCATCGCCCCGTCCTACCACGATGCCGAGGTGATCTGGGCGGGTTCGGACGACGGGCTGGTGCACGTCACCCGCGACGCAGGCCTGAACTGGTCGAACGTGACGCCGCCGGACGCGCCCGACTTCGTGCGCATCAACACGATCGAGGCGTCGCCGAACACGCCGGGCAAGGCGTATGTCTCGGGCATCCGCTATCTCGTGGACGACGACCGCGCCCCCTACATCTGGAAGACGGACGACTACGGCCAGTCGTGGACAAAGATCGTCGACGGGATTCCGGAGGACGACTTCATCCGGGCCACGCGGGAGGATCCCCGGCGTCCGGGGCTGCTTTTCGCTGCGTCCGAACGGACTGTATACGTCTCGTTCGACGACGGGGGAATGTGGCAGCCGCTGTCACTGAATCTGCCGGTCCTCCAGGTGTCGGACCTCGTCGTCGAAGAGGACGATGTGGTGATCGGCACCCACGGCCGTTCCTTCTGGGTGCTCGAGAACATCGGGCCGCTGCGCCAGCTGACCGATGAGATCGCGGACGCGGACGCGTGGCTCTTCGATCCGCGCGACCCCATCCGCGGGTTGGACTTCGGTGCCGAGTTCCAGTACCACCTGGCCGAGGACGCGGAGAAGGTGACGTTCGAGGTGCTCGACGCCGCGGGCGAGGTCATCCGCACCTACGAGGCAGTCGCGGGTGACGAGGAAGAGGAGGAGGAAGTGAGTCCCTTCGCGGCCTTCTTCGGTGGCGGGGGCGGTGGGCAGCCGGCGGTGGAGCAGGGGTCCCACTCGTTCCGCTGGGACATGCGCTACCCCGCGTGGACGGACTTCGAGGGCAGGATCATGTGGGCGGCGCGGCCGATGGGACCGACCGCCGTGCCCGGAACCTATACGGTGCGGATGACGGTAAACGACGGAGCCCCGATGACGCAGGATTTCGAAATCGGGATCAACCCGAACCTGGAAGGCGTCACCGTGGCGGATCTGCGGGAACGCTTCGAGCTGGCGATCGAGATCCGGGACCGGGTGTCGGAGGCCAACGAAGCCGTGATCAAGGTGCGCGACATCAAGGGCCAGATCGACGAGCGGCTTGAGGAGACGGACGACGAGGAGGTGGGAGCCCAGGCGGTCGTCGTGGACGACAATCTTAGCGTGGTCGAGGCCGAGATCTACCAGGTCCGGAATCAGAGCAACCAGGATCCGCTCAACTTCCCGATCAAGCTGAACAACAAGCTCGCCGCGCTGCTGGGAGTGGTCGAGAGTGCGGAAGACCGTCCGACCGACCAGTCGCACGAGGTGTTCCAGCACCTCTCGGCGCTTCTGGACGAGCAGATGTCGCAGATGGAGATCGTGATTCGGCGGGACCTGGGCCGCCTGAACGAACTGTTGATCCGCGAGGGACTGGAACCGATCGAGGACAGGCGGCTGGTGAGCTAGCGAGGGTGCGGGTCGCCGCGGGGACGGCTCCCCGGCCGGCGGTCCGGAGATACCGGAGTCCGTGGGACTCCGACGAAAGGCGAGGAGGCTCGAATGACACGGCGATTGAGGTTTTTGGCGATGGCGTTGACCGCCATGGCCCTGGTGGGATGCGCCGGTGCGGCCGAGGCGCCGAATCCCTTCGACGGTGGTAGCGCGGCGGCCCGCAGCATCCGGATCAGCGTCGTGAACAACAACTTCAACGAGGCGACTTTGCGTGCCGTGTCGCGGACGGAGCGGCGTCTGGGAATCGTCCCGGGCAACGGAAGGGAGACCTTCACGCTTGCCTGGCCGACCGTCGACGATCTCCGAATCCGGATCGACGTGCTGGCGGGAGACGATATTCTCACCAATCGGGTTTCGGTCGGGCCCGGCGACACGGTGTACCTGACGGTCGCGAACCCGCTGTACCGCTCGTTTCTGCGGCGCTAGACGCCGTACGGTACCCAGATGTTCTTGACCCTTGTGCCCTTGCGCAGGAGCATCCCGGTGTCGCGCCCCGTCATCTCCAGCCAGTCGATCACGCCTTCGCGGTCCACCCAGACCCTCTTGAGATTGCCTGCGGAAAGGCGCTCCGAATCCCCGGAGAGGTCGTCGGCCACGAAGTCCCAGAGCTGATCCACGTCGTCGTGCATGGCCAGGGTGGGGACGATTTCGCCGTGGATCCCCGAGAGAATGTTGACCGTGCCGGGCGGCACGTCCGAGGTCTCCAGGACCTGCACCAGGTCGAGGGCGGGGATGGGGCAGCGCTCCGGGACCACGACCACCGCCACGTTGCCCTGTGACATCGCGGCCGCCAAGGGTCCGACTATGCCGGCGAGGGGCGCGTGGTGCCCGCATCGGATGCCGATCGTGCCGACCGGTTCGTTCATCGCGAAGGTAACGTTGCGGAACGGGGTCGAGTGCACGCTGCCGTCGTACTTGTCGGCCCACGCCGCGAACGTGAAGAGCGACTGCACGGCGGCGTCGACCTCTGCCCCAGCGGCTCCCGCGTCGGCGCCGGTGGCACGACCGAGCGTGTGCGCGAGCTCCTTCCGTCGTACCGCGAGGTTCTCCGCCAGGTAATACAGGATCTGGGCGCGCAGGTGGCCGCTCTGTCGTGCCCATTTCGCCCGCGCCTGCGCCGCCGCCTCGACCGCGTTGCGCACGTCCTTTCGGTTCCCGCGCGGCGCCTCGGCGTAGACGATGCCCGTGGAGTCGGCGACAGGCAGCGAGTAGCCGCCGTCCGGACGCGCCTGCTTCCCACCGATCCACAGCTTGCGGGTCCGGTCGATACGGTCACTGGAGGGTGCGGGGTCGGCTGACATGGGCCGGGGCACCGAATCAGGCTCCGCGACCGGGGGCGCCTCCACCGCTTCCGGGGATTCCGGCGTTGCCGGCGCGGTCGCCTCTCGCCCGCCGCGTGCCGCCGCCACAGGCTTCAGGTACTCCCACATCCCTTCGCGTCCGCCCTCGCGGCCAAACCCCGATTCGCGGTAGCCCCCGAACCCGGAGGCCGCGTCGAACATGTTGGTGCAGTTCACCCACACCGTGCCGGCCTTGATCCCCGGGGCCACGTCGAGCGCCAAGCTCATGTCCTCCGTCCAGATGCTGGCCGCCAGACCGTAGCGGGTGTCGTTCGCGAGCGCGACGGCCTCGGCCGGGGTCCGGAAGGTCAGGCTCACCAGCACGGGCCCGAAGATCTCCTCGGTGACGATGGTGCTCGAGGGAGGCGCCCCGGTGCACAGCGTCGGCGGCAGAAACAGCCCGTCCTGCGGCAGCGGCCGGTCGGGTTGCCAGATCTCCGCGCCGTCCGCCTTGCCGGCCTCCAGGTAGCGCTGCACGCGGTCCATCTGCACGCGGTCCACGAGCGCGCCCATGTCGATCGCCTTGTCCAGCGGATGCCCGACACGGATGGTCTCCATGCGCGCCCGAAGACGGTCCAGCATCTCGGCTTCGACGCTCTCCTGCACCAGCAGCCGCGACCCGGCACAGCACACCTGGCCCTGGTTGAACCAGACCCCGTCCACCACGCCTTCGACGGCCGCGTCCAGATCTGCGCTGTCGAACACGACGAAGGGGGACTTGCCCCCCAACTCGAGCGACAGGTGCTTGCCGGTGCCCGCGGTCACCCGCCGGATCTCGCGCCCCACCTCGGTGGATCCGGTGAACGCGATCTTGGCAGTCCCTGGATGACGCACCACGGCGGCGCCCGTCGCTCCACCCCCGGTCACCACGTTGAGTACGCCCGGAGGCAGCCCGGCCTCGTCCGCGACCTCGGCGAAAAGCAGCGCCGAGAGCGGCGTGTATTCGGCGGGCTTGAGGACGACCGTGCAGCCTGCGGCCAGGGCCGGCGCGACCTTCCACGCCAGCATGAGCAGCGGGAAATTCCAGGGGATGATCTGCCCCACAACGCCCACGGGCTCGTATCCCGCAAACTCCGAAGGGGCGAGCTCGGCCCAGCCTGCGTGGTGGTAGAAGTGCCGGATCGCGAGGGGGATGTCCAGGTCGCGCGATTCCCGCACGGGCTTGCCGTTGTCCAGGGACTCGACCACGGCGAAGAGCCGGGACCGCTTCTGCAGCTGCCGAGCCAGCCGGTACAGGTGCCGCGCGCGGGCGTGACCGCCGATCTCCTGCCAGGGCCCGAGCGCTTCTTCGGCCGCCGACACCGCCCGGTCGATGTCGTCGGCGGTGCCGTCGTTGAAGCTTGCGAGAAGCCGTCCGTCCGCCGGGCAGTGTGTGCGTCGGATCGCACCGGCGCCGGCGGTCCAGCGTCCGCCGACGTAGTGTCCAAAGACCCGCTCGCCTTCTTCCAGCCACTCCGTGGCCACCTGGTCGCCTTCGGGCGCCGGTCCGTATCCGGGATCCCGGAACGCTTCCAGCACGCGGGACGCCGAGGCGCTGCCGGCCGGCGGCTCGTCGTTGGCGCGGCCGCGCGTCGTGGCGCTTTGGCGGGTCATGGCGAGTTGCTCCTCTACCCGAGGGGATGCCGGTGAAATGCCGAGTAGCGGCCGGTGACGTGGTGCTCGAGCTGCCGCTCGATGTCCGCGAGGAGCGAACTGGCGCCGATCCGGAAAAGGTGCGGGTCGATCCAGGCGTCCCCCAGCTCCTCCTTGACCAGAATCAGCCACGCCAGCGCATCCCTCGCGGTCTTGAGCCCGCCGGCCGCCTTCAGCCCGACCCGGACGCCGGTTGCCCGGTGGTACTCCCGGATCGCGCGCGCCAGCACGATGCCCACCGGCAGCGTCGCGTTCACGGACTCCTTGCCCGTGGACGTCTTCACGAAGTCCGCGCCGGCCATCATGGCAACGGTCGCGGCCCGCTTCACGTTGGCCAGAGTCCCGAGTTCCCCGGTCGCCAGAATCACCTTGATGTGCGCGTCGCCGCAGGCTTCGCGGAAGCCCGCGACCTCGTCGTAGAGCCGCTCCCAGCCCCCGCCGAGCACCGACCCGCGCGTGATCACCACGTCGACCTCCTCGGCCCCCGCGGCGACGGACTCACGGATTTCGGCGATCCGGGTCGCGAAGGGCGACAGGCCGGCGGGAAAGCCGGTCGAGACCGCGGCCACGGGGATGCCGCTGTCCCTGAGCGCATCACAGGCGGTGGGGACGAGCGCGTGGTAGACGCAAACGGCCGCGGCCCTGACTTCGGCGGCAGGCACGCCCAAAGCGGCCAGGATGTCGGCCCGGACCGGGTGTCTGGCCTTGCCGCAGAGGCGCCGTACGCGCCCGGCCGTGTCGTCGCCCGCCAGGGTCGTCAGGTCGATCATCGTCACCGCGCGGAGCAGCCATCCGGCCTGCGAGTCGCGCTTGACCGAGCGCCGCGTGGTCAGCGTCCTCGCGCGGTGGTCCGCGGCGAAGCGATTGACGCGCACATCGCGCACAGCCTTGAGGTCGAGGGGCGTGCCCGGGTTGCGGGGCAGGGCGATGGCCGTGGCCTCGTGACCCCCCGGGCTGTTTCCGACCGATGTCGCTTGATCGCGCACGACCATCCGTTTCGTCAAGGTGGCGAGCAGTTGCGGTGTCTGCGAAGATAACCTGTCCGAGTCACAGAATCGAAGCCTTCAGGAGTGGAGCGTTGGAGGGATCGCCGAGCCGGATTGCCACCGTGATCACCCGGTTGGTGGGGACGGCGGCCGGGCTCTTCTACCGCGTCGACACGCACGGACCGCGGCTTCCGGCGGGGCCCGTGCTGGTTGCCGCGAACCATCCGAACAGCCTGCTCGACCCCGTGCTGATCATGCGCTGCAGCGACCGCTATGTCCGGGCCCTCGGGCGGGCGCCGCTCTTCGACCAGCCCCTGCTGGGGCCGGTGCTCCGGTCGCTCGGGGCGATCCCGGTCTACCGGCGACAGGACGATCCGGAGGCGATGCACCTCAACGAGCACATGTTTCGCGCCGCGGTCGAGGCGCTCCAGGAGGGCGGCGCGATCCAGATCTTCCCCGAGGGCAAGAGCCACTCCGGCGCACAGATCGCCGAACTCCGCACGGGAGCCGCGCGCATCGCGCTCCAGGCGGAGGCGGCCGCCGGCTGGGGACTGGGGCTCTCGATCGTGCCGGTGGGCATCACGTATTCGCGCAAGGAACGGGCGCGGACGCCGGTGACGGTTCGCTACGGACGGGCCGTCGGCTGTGCGGACCTGGCGGAGGCGTACCGCCGCGACCCGGTGGAGGCGGCGCGAATCCTCACCACACGGATCGAGGCGGGCATTCGCCGGCAGACACTGAACTTCGTGCATCACGGGGACCGGGAGCTCGTGGAGGTGGCGGAACAGCTGTATGTGCGGGAATACCGGTGGGTGCCGTGGCGTGCCAGGGAGCAGCTGGGCGTGCGCTTCCCGCGCCTGCAGCGTTTTGCGGCGGGCCTGGAGTGGATTCGCCGGGAGGCCCCAGAGGAGCACCGCGCACTGCGGCGCAAGGTAGAGCGCTACGCCGCGCTCAATGAGCGGGTCGGGGCGGGGGAAGGGGACGTGCCGCCCCGTTTCGGCCTGATTCCGGTTGCCCGGTACATCGCCGTTCGCGGTACTCTCCTGCTGGTGGGGCTCCCGGTTGCCGTCGCGGGCGCGGTGATGTGGGCCCCCGTGACCTGGCTCCCCGGGCTCGTGCTGAAGCGGACCCGGCCCGACTACGAGGTCACCGCCACGCACAAGATCCTCGCGCTCCTCGGCGGTGTCGTCGTGGCCTGGGCTCTGTGGGTGACGCTGGCTTTCTTCATGGGAGGAATCGTATGGGCGGTTGCGGTCCTGGCGGCGGCGCCCTTTTGTGGCTACCTGGCTCTTCAATGGGTGGAGCTGGTGCGGGAGGTGCGGGAGGATGCCGCGTTGTTCCTGCGCCTGCAGGGGCGACCCGACGTACGCGAGCGCTTCGCCCGGATGCGCGCCGAACTTGCCGCGGCGTTCCGGCGGCTGGAGGAGCGGTGGTTGAACGAGGAGTTGCCCCCGCCGCCGGATGCTGACAACGTGTCGGCCCGGGGCTCAGTGGACACGGCGCGTGTGCGCCCCGAGGAGTAGGGCGGGTCGGTGATCCGAGTATCATGGGGGGGCGGATCGGGACTGGTGTTCCGTCTGGTCTTCAAAACCAGTGCGCCCGGCTAAGACCCGGGTGGGTGGGTTCGATTCCCACACGCCCCCGCCACCGGAGTGCTTAACTCTAATCATGATAATGCTTTATCAGTACGCAATAATATTGGTTATCACTATGAATATGTAACATGCCTGCAAACCCACAGGGGTTTGGTGACCTCGGCGCCTTGTAGTACCCTTAGAGGTACTACAAGTCGTTGATGCCTCCTACGTTCGACTGTCATCCCCGCGGTCCCCGTGGGGGTACGAAACGGAGAAAATGGGACGGGCAAGCAAACGAAAGCAGGCTCCGGATGGATCTGCGCGCCACCGTGAGAAGCGCAGAAAGATGTTTGAGGACATTCGGTTGGCTACGGTCGGCTTCGGCCTCTTCTGGCCACCTCCCGATAAGCGGGAACCCGTCATTGTCGGGACAGGTATTGCCATCAAGAGGCCGCGGGTGATCCTAACCGCAGCGCACGTCCTCGAAGGTCTCCGAAAAGAAGCCAAGACCGAGAAGGGAACAGCCGCGGTGTTCACCGTGGATTCGGCCACGAGTAGCCGACAAGAAGTGGAACTGTCGTATGCCGTTACCGCTATCACACAGAGTCTCGAAAACCAGCAGTACGATGTGGCGGTCGTGTCAATCGAGAGGGGAGGATTCCCGTCTCGCCAGATGGCGGTAGGCTATGACTTGGCACCTCAAGAGGGGGACCAGGTGGTAACTTGTGGCTGGCCACACGGGATCAAGCTGTACAAAGGAAAGACGGTCATCAGCACCTTCCTGCAGGGACCTGTTAGCGCCGTGATCCCGCATCCCGTAGCTGCAGCTGCTCTGCGGGACAGCTACACCATTCAGATGCCCGTCAACCCGGGAAACAGTGGAGGAGGAGTCATTGAAGTTGCGAGCGGCAAGGTGTTCGGGATAGTAATGGGAGTGTACGGAACGACAGGATTGGCGACGGTTTCGCCGCTAGCTCGATGCCGAGACATGATCGAGAACGCGGGGTTGGACAGCCAAGGAGGAAAACGATGAGCGGGAAAGAACCGAACGACGGATGGAAGGAAGAACGCCGGTCAGATGGCACGGTCATCATTCGAGTGTCGGAACGTCTCGATGGACCGACCCGATGGGCCAAACATCACGAATCCCGGCGGCAGAAGGAGACGGTCAAGGGCCAAGGGGAACTATTCGCGCGCTGTTCGATTCCAGCGACCTAGTCCTCTCGCTGGCCTAACCCGCATCGACCACCAGGTCCTCGGCAATCGTTCGGATCATCGGCACCAACTCGTCGCGCTTCGCGTGCAGGTCGAGGCCCGCACCAGCCAATACGAGTTCGGGGTCGACCCGCACGCCCGCCGCCTTTAGCGTCCGCACCGCGGTTCTGATCCGATCCCGGATCGCCCTCATCTCGGGGTCCGGCTTGCCTGGTCTCCAGTTCACGAGAGCAGCCCCGAGGTCGCCAGTGCCTCGCTCACGGACACGCCCCCGGCAACGAGCTTCTGGAACGCCTGGGCGCGTCCTGCGAGGTCGAGCGGGTAGCTGTCGAAGGCGAGCCGCACGTCGGCCTCCAGCTTGGCCGTCAGTTCGGCCTCCAGGAGTCCCGCCAGGGGGAGCACGGTCCCGAGGTGCCAGCGCCGGACGGCTTCACGCTGTGCGGTCCCGTCCGAGTCCATAAACAGGCTCGGAGGCGTTCCTGTTGCCGCCAGGACGGCGTTGAAGGCGTCCGTGCGGACCCGGGCCATGGACTCGGGCGGCGCGGGTCCGAGCCTTGAAGCGTGCCAGTCACGTTGCGGTGCCGCGCTCCTCCCGTCGCCCCATCCCGTGGCGGTCGTCTCAACGAGCAGTGCCTTGCCCCGGGCGGTGCGGAGATCCGCCTTGAGCAGCGCGAGCGGGTCTTCCTCGCCGCCGCCGCCGTCCTGCGGGATAGCGAGGAGTTGTGCGACCGGGCCTGCGGATTCGTCGGCCAGGGACCGCTCAGTCTCGGACTGGAGCCGCGCGGTCGTGTGTGCCCAGGACGTAGGCCCGATCCCGACGTAGGGTTGGCCCGGCGTCGATCCCCATGTCACGAAGACCACTCCCGAGAAGGGAAGATGCCGTGTCGTGGACGTGGACGGCCCGTAGTAGGTCGCCCTCACGGTCCAGGTGCGCGGGTGTGCGTCGCCCTCGAAGTGCCAGCTCGAGCACGGGAGCAGCGTCACCCGCCCCGAGCGGTCCACGTCGATGACGTGCATGGAGTCCCCCGACCGAACCAGATCGCGGCCCACCTGGGCCAGTACGGAGGGCGTGACGGCCTCCAGGACGTGCGGCGGCCCTTCCACCCGGGCCGAGGCGAACGCACGGCTAAGCGCCCCGCTGGCGGCCTCCACGGCGGCAGTGCTGGAGGCGTCGGCAGCCTTCCCGGCCGCCTGGGCCTCGATAAGCCGCACGACGGCGTCGGTGAAGTCGCCGCCCGAGTCGCGGGTCTCTCGCTTCCGCCACGGCCAGCGCATTAGATCGCTCCCCCCCGCCGCACCTTCCAGGGTGCGAGCAGGGACATGGCCCCGCTGTGACGCAGCGCCCCCTTCTGCCCAGGCGCGTACTCGGTCTCACGTGGCCCGGTCTGCACCCTGGTGAAGCTCCCCGCCGGGGTCTGTCCGAGCCAACCCGCCACCCGGATCACCGCCTCATTCTGGATCGCCTCGGGCGCGTTCGGTGCGTACCGCTCTACCAGGGTGGTCGCGACCGCGAGCAGTCGGGCCGCTTGGTCCTCGCTCACTTGCGCGGCCGCTACAACAGTCGCCGCGTCCACCGTCACAGCCACAGCCGCCTCCGCTCAAGCTCGGCTTCTTCGAAGCCGCCGGTCTGGTCGGTCCATGAGAAGATCCACGCGGCCACGCTCAGCCGCGTAAAGAGCCGGTCGGTGCCGCGCACCTCCCACTCCGATTTCATGGGGTCGGGGTACGGACGCACGATCAGGTGATCCGTTCCGGCCTCGACAAGATCCCGGCCCCAGGACGTGTCCCGGACCTCCGCGGCCACCGTGACGACACCATCCCTCACCTCGGAAGTGGCGGCCGCGAGCGGCTGCTTGAAGTCGCCCAGGAAAGCCGGGGCATCGTCCGGGATCTCCAGGCCGCCCGGGTCGATTGTCGCCGTCTCGCAGGCTGCGGGACCGCATCGGCAATCCACCGCCTTGCCGGTCGGGACACGGGCCTTGACTCCACCGAGACGGCGGCGCACCTCGGCGGCCGTCGTGTCGTACTCGGGATTGGCAACGAGTGCGGCATCCGGCACGAAGGCCCGCAGCACCTCCCGGACCCCGCCCCGCGTCGTGCGTTCCCGGAGCGCGTGAAACTCCACGCTCATGAACCGCCGCCCGCCCTCGACGGCTTCCCGGATCGCTTCCGTTGCCGGTGTCCTGACCATGATGCGCCCATCGGACCGGCGCGACGGCATGGCCCGGACCTCGGGCGCTGTACGGTGCGCGGTGAGGATACCAACGCCCGTAGACGGCCACTCGACGGAACCGGGCGCGAACACCTCCCGGCGGCCTCCGCTCGCAGCACGGCCCTCCTGGATCAGCACACCGTGAAGGTGCGGCCCATCTTCGGCGGCCCGTATCTCAGCCGCCCCGGTCACCAGGCGGCGGGCATCCATCAGGTGCTGACTCGAAACGCTACCTGGGCGTAGGCGCTCGGCTGGACCAGGATCACGTCGCCCAAGAGAACGTGCATCGTGAAGTACCGCTCACCCCGAGCGCTGCCCGAGTAGATGTCGTCGATACTGATCTCGTTCCAGTGCGGACACACAGCCGTGCGCAGCCCCGTGCGGCCCTTCCGGTGGAGGATCGCCTGCTGGATGTGGTTCGCCTTGTTCGGCATCCGCTTGTTGGTCCACCAGCCCGCGGTGTGCTTCATCGCGTAGTCGGCGAACGCAATGTCGCCCCGGTGGCCGGTGTTGCTGCCCACGTCACGGAACGCCTTCGCGCTCAACCGGTAGGTCTCGGGACCGCATACGATGGCTACCTCGTTCATCCGGGACGCCCACAGCCCGTCGATCCCACCCGCATAGGCGTTCACGAAGTCATCAAACTTCGCCACCCCTGCGCCGGGCGCGTTCGGATCGGTGAGCGCGTTGAAGATGCCCTTCAAGTCGGCCCCCGCGTTGCCACCCGCCCCGTTGATCGCCTGGTCGTCCAGTTCGTCGGAGAGCACCAGGGACAGGTTCTCTCGCAGCACGGCCTCGAAGTTGGCCTGTCCGACCGCCGCCACGTCCTCGATGCGGATACCGAGCCGGGCGCTGATCCGCTTCGGTGTCACGCTCGATACGGTGAACGCGGCCGGGGTGGACTCCTGGGCCTCGCCCTTGGCCTTCGAGCCCGCGGTGAGCGACGTGGTGATCGTCGCGCTGGCGTAGGTGCCGCTCGCCACGCGCGGCATCTCGATACCGAGCCTGGGCGCGACCGAGTTCGCGAACACGGCCGGACGAATCCGGTCCAGGTTCACCCCCACCGAACCCGGTGCGCCCGTCGCCGCGTCCTCCCGAGTCTCCGTCGGCACGTCCCACAGTTCCAGCGGGATGCCGTCCCCGATCCCTGCGGCGGTCTGTAGCTCGGCTTCCGCACCATCCACCCGGCGGCCCCGTAGGGCGGCGACCAGGTAGTTGCCGAGACTGGCGCGGCTGCGAAGTTCGATCCGCTCCCGCATCTCGGCATCGGGTGCGGCTTCACGAGTCTCCCCCTCGTCTTCGGCCACGATGGCGGCCTGGTGGCGGGTTTCGAGGTCCGCGTACTCGGTCTGGAGGGTCTCGGCCTCGGACCGGATCTCGTCGGTGAAGTCCTCGCCCTCCAGCCCCGCAATCTCGTTCAGCCGCTGGCGGACCTGGGACAGGCGCAGCCGGATTCTCTGTGCGTTGGTCATGGTTCCCCCTTGAAGACGATTGCCGGGGGAGCATAACACCATGTGCGAGATCCACAAATCGCTGTCCCGCTTGATCTTGTTGCAATCGGTTTCAGGGGGTTTCTTACGGGCTCAGTTCGTCCACCAGCGCCCGCCAAGCCGCCTCCGCTGGCGTCGGTTCGCGGCGGTTCTCGGCGGCAGTCTTCTGGATGTGACAGCCTCGGCAGAGCACCTGGAGGTTGTCGAGCGACCACGGATCGCCGCCACGGTGGAGCGGCACGATGTGGTCCACCTCGTTCCCGTACTGCCCGCACGTCGAGCAGCGCCAGTTCGCGGCGTCCAGCACGGCGCGCCGGACGTGCAACCAACGGCGGGCAGGAAGGTGCTTATCGTGATGACGACTCATTGAAGTGACGCTAAGTTGGAGGATGAGCACCGCGACGTCCCGTGCCATTGACTTCGTCACCAGCCTTGGCGGATGGGCCAGAGGTATCACCTTGCTGGTCCTCGGCTTGGGCTATCTGCTGGATTTCATGCAGGTGCGCACCACTGTCGTCGAACACTGGCCCGGTGTCGGGGCTCCGCTCCCGTTGGTCGCACTAGTCTGCACCGTCATCGGACTGATACTGAGCGTGACAGGTGGATGGCGGTGGTATGCACCTCGGCGCCCGAGCGAACGCTTCCGACGCCTCGTGCCCGACATCCAGGAGCTAACCAGACAGAGGCGTCGCGATCCCATTGCCCGTGTGGGACTAAGTGATTTGTCGCACAGGGCAAGAACCGCGTCCAAGCTACTCGCGCTCGGCGTAGGTGTACCTGACGGGGAAGAAAACCTACGCATGCTTTTAGTTCTCGCGGAACAGCGCCGCCTGAAAGAGGCTCGCATTGCCTTCCCGCGACCAATCCCCGAAAAGGTGCAAGGGCCTCACGCCGCGCCCCGGTAGCGCCAACGCGCTTTCGACTTTGCTGGTTGCCGGACTCCCGCCGCCACCGCCAGCACGGCGGCCGCCGCCGCGTCGTCTCGAGCTCGAAGACGCCGCCCGCCCTGGGTGGACTTCGACAGCTTGGCGTTGCCCGCCGGGTCGCTGATCGTCCTGGCCTCGCTCATGGCCGAGCGCAACAGCAGCGACGGCGCAGGAGTTACCCGGCCCTCCGCACAAGCGCGCCGGAACGCCCGAACGTCCGCCCCACCGTCCGCGAAGCCCATCCCTCGGACCTCGAACGCCGCTGGCGGGACGCCAGCCTTCTCCAGCGCGTCACGTAGCTCGGCCTCGCGCCAGCGGTCCGCCACCACCCGCGACGGCCTCCCGAACCGCTTGCGAGCCTCCCCGAGCAGAGCCGACACGTCCACCGCCCGCTGTCCGAGCGTCAGCAGTTCGCCACGCTTGGCGCACTCCCGGTACAGCCCCGCCACGCCGTCACGCCGTCCGCGCACATCAAGCGACGGCTGGCAAGGGAACGCCGCCAGACACTCCAGCGCCCCCGTCTCGGGCCAGTAGGCCGCCACGGCCGACTGTGCCGCCGAAGTGCCCAGGTCCACGCCCCACACCACCGGACCCTCCAGCGCGGCCTCCCCCTCGATGGACGCCCACAGCGCCGCATCGAGCAGGACCGCGACCTCGGTATCGTCGGTCCCCTTGTTGAGCCTCAGCGCCTCGAACGCGGCCAGGAGCGCGGGATCGCGCTTCGCCTGGGCGGCCTCGGCCCGGATCGCCGCCTCCAGGTCGGGAAGGTGGTCCAGACTCGGGTTCGCCCGCTTCCAGGTCCGCCGCCAGAAGGACGGGTCATTCTCCCGCGCCGCGTGCGATTGAGCATAGTCCGCGCCCCCGGCCAGCATCTTCGCGAACCAGTGCTCAGACCCGGCCGGGCGCGTCCCGAGGGCCACGAAGCGGCTGTGTGGCTGCTTGCCCGCCGCCGTCCGCAGCGCCGCCACCATCCGCTCCCCCGTCGAGTTAGGCCACTGTGCGGGCTCATCCGCCAGCACCAGCGACGGAGCCAGACCATGCGCCCGCCTGGGATCGCTCCCGATACACCGCACCCGAGCACCAGTCTCGCGGTCCTCCACCCGAGCCTGTTGTGCCGTGTCCCATACCCTCCACCGCGCCCGGTCCCGCAGCTTGTCGCCCATGAACGCCACAATGTGCTCGAACGCGATCCGGGCCTGCTCGAAACTCGAAGCCACCAACACCGTCTCCCCTCGCGGAACGGCAAGCGGCCCGTCCAGCGTCGCGGCTGCGATCCCGGCGGTTAGCGTCGTCTTCCCGTTCGCCCTCGCCACACTTAGCGCGGCCGACTGGACTTCCGGCTTGAAGGCCCCACGGACGAAGCGCCGCTCCCACGGGAACACCCGCAACCGCTCCCCGGCCAACCGCCCCTGGGAGACGGTCAGCCCGCCCAGGTACGCCAGCAGGTCAGACGCGCCATTCATGGATTTCGTGCCTACCCCCAACGCTCCACGGCCCCCGTTCGGCCGTCGGCGGTGCCATCGGGATTCAGAATGACATCCACCTTTCCTTCATCTTGCGTTCCAGCGCGCTGAACAGCGCCTGCATTCCGCCCTCGCTTGCACCCTCGCTTTCGATTGAGTAGCGCTCCATGGTGTGCATGATCGCACTGGCTGCGTCCTCGTAACTCTCGCGAATATCCGGCCGCCATTCGAGTAGCACATCGGCCATTTTGTGTCCTGCGTCGATCGCTTCCACGGTGTTCATTCTCCTCCCGGAGTCGAGTTCGTACGGCTTGGCTTGAGACTGAAGATACCTATTGGTAGTGCATACCTATTGGTAGTGCTCCGCCAACTCCCTCGGTTGGTGAGCCTGGGAGTGAAGGGGTAAAGGTGGACCCCCCGAGGGTGAGTCAACCCTCGGGTTCGGCCTCTACCCCTTCGACAACGCTGTCCCTCGGCCGGAGCCGCCCGGTCGCTGTCGGGGTACCGATCCCGCCTTCACTGGCATTTGCGGATCGGCTTGCTGCAAAGCCCGGTCACCAGTGTCCGGACACCCTCCCCGTTCAGCACTTCGGCGTCGGTGGCTGCCTGGAGGGGTTCCCCCCACTGCCCGTGCGGCCCGTTGATTGGTGGCAGCCTTCATTGCAAGCGCCCGGCCAACTATCGCAGCACGACCCTAACCGGACTCCGTATGGTGGCGAGAGCTAGTCGATGGCATCCTCCAAGTTCACGCTGCTAACTCTCCTGCTATTGCCCTCAGTACCGCCCGTTCGGACGCCTCGGCTTCCTTCGCGGCCAACAGCGCGTTGGCGGGTAGGTACTCCTCGACTGCGTTCCGCACCATGCGGCGAAGGATACCCGCGGGCATGGCTTCGGCCTCAACGGTCTCCTTCACGTCTGGACGTCTGCGCTCGCTTTCCTTCCTCGGTTTCGCCGGAAGGTCGTACTCGGTAATCTGGTTCTCGTTGATTGCCAGCCGCCGCATCTCAAGCGGGACGTGCAGATGCCCCTGCAACTCCATCTCAACCGCCTGGTCGATCAGCACCCCGGCCGGGTCGTAGTCGCCCACGTAGAGCACGACAGCACGCACCCGCCCCGCTTCGTTGATCTCCTCAGCGGCCTCATAGGCCAGCGTCAGCGAGGAGAAGCCGCGGGTCGGGTAGAGGGACACGGCCAGTTCCTGGCAAGTGCCGCGGAGTACCCCCGCGATGGACGCGGACTCACACCAGACTTCCACGTGAGTGTCGGCGTTCTCCCAGAGGTTGTGCCGATAGAGCCCGGCCACGCGCTCCAGGAAGTCGCCAGCGCCCCCGTAGGTGGGCACGTGATGGCCCGCCCGGGTAGTGTCAACGAGCCGAGAGTACGACAAGCGCCCCGCACGCCTGAGTAGCGTCAGGCGGCGTTGGATACGCCGGTATCCGTGCTCCGTCTTGGGAACGTAGACGGGCAAGCGCGGGTCGGTCATCCGGTAGAAGCAGTGGCGGATGGATTGCGGCCAGTCCTCGGCCAAGAGGTCCAGCAAGTGGTCGTCCAATGCCTCCAGCCAGGAGTTCGGCCACCGCTTTCTGGACGGATCGAACGATTTTGCGGTACTAGTACCGTAAACCGTCTTCACGCCGCCGCCTCGGACCGCGAGTCGAGCCATTCCTGGATGGTGGACTCCCTCCAGCCGATACTGTTTGGACCAAGCCGCAGGGCAGGTGGAAAGTCGCCGTCCTTCTGCTTTCTCCAGAGTGTCGTTCGCGAGATGCTGAGCCGGTCGCAAACCGCCCGCGGGCGCAAGATTCTGTCTGCCATTGTCCCCCCCGAACATTGCGGGTTGTTGTCGCACGCAACAGGAAGGAAACGACCGGCAAGGTCACGAGTCAAGTTTCTGCAAGTACCATATTTTTCAATGTTTTACAAAAACACGCGTGTTTTTTGAGGTTGGCCAAAAAACACCCCCTACGCAGGTCAAGTAAAGGCGACATGGAGTAAGGTTTGCTTTACACTCCGTCGAGTGGCGGCGAAGCCGAAACCGCCCCTTCGAGGTGACGTAACTCCCCCCAACGCCTCCGCCGTTCACCCTATCGGCGCGATGTACCGGCCCCAGGCTCGCATGACTTCCCGCCGCCGCTCGAACAGCGTACCCCGGTTGTATGCGGCTTCAACCGGGTTTCGGACGGTATGCGCCAGCGCCCGCTCGGCCACCTCGCGGTCAACACCCGTGTCTCCGCACCAGACACGGAAGCTGGACCGGAAGCCGTGCGACACCGCCGGGATCTCCAACTCGCGAAGCAGCTTCGTATAGGTCACGTTGGCCGCCGCCTTGCCCGTGACCGAAGGGAACAGCAGGTCGGTATCGTTCCGAATCTCCAGCGCCTCGGTGAGCACTTCGAGCGCCCGCCGTGACAGCGGCACCCGGTGTGCTCGCCCAGCCTTCATGCGGTCCGGCGGGATCGTCCAAGTCGCCGCGTCGAGATCGATTTCGTCCCACGTCGCCAACCGTGTCTCGCCCGGCCGGGTTGCCGTGAGGACCAGAAACTCGATTGCGAGCTTCGTCCCGATCCACGCACCCGACCCGCGCACCTTCGCCAGCGCCTCGGCAACCTCGGAATGGGGAAGGGACCGGAAGTGTTCCTTCCGGTTGCCGTTCCTGGGGAGCGCCGCGCCGATTGCGTCACCTGCCGGGTTGTCCTCCCGGTAGCCTTGAGCGACGGCCCACTTCATCACAGCGCCGATCCGCTGGCGGACGCGCCTCGCGGTCTCGCGCTTCGTGTTCCAGAGGTCGTCAGCCAGCAGGACGCGCATCACGTCGGCAGTCATGATCTTGTCTACCCGCTTCCGGCCGATGTGCGGGAAGGCATAGGTCGCGAGCGAGTTTCGCCACTGGCGTTCGCTGACGTGTCCCTTCCAGCCCTTGGCGTGCAGCGCGATCACCTTCTCGGTGGCCTGGGCGAAGGTGGGCATGCCGCCCCCGCGGGGATCACCCCCCTGGGCAACCGTCCGTCGATTGTCGAGCGCCTTCTGGCGCGCCTCGGCGAGCGTGACGACAGGAAACGCTCCAAGCCCGATGTTGACGGGCTTCCCGTTGATCCGTAGCCTTTGAGCCCAAGACTTCGACAGTCGGCCGTTGGACATGGGCTTCACCAGCATGGACAGCCCGTGTCCCCCCCGGCCATCGCCGTACCGGCCCGGCCGTGTCACGGTCCGAACGAAGGATGCGTTCAGGATTCGCGGGCGCTTCATCGGGGTCGCTCTTGTTGCAGTTATCCCTGTCGTTATCACTTTCTGTCTGAAAATGGGTGAAACAACCGGAAACCGCAAGGGACAGCAGAACGGACCTAACGCCAGCCATCACCGAACGTTACGAGACACACTGAAACCGCCAGAAACACCAGAAAGAGGGACACACGCCCCCGCCACCCTTGACTTATCTTCCACCATGTCCACCGCGCCGCTCCGTGTCATCGTGAACCCGGCCGCCTCGAGCGGTCGCGGAATGAAAGCCGCGGAGGCGCTGCTCGGGGAGCTGGACGGCCAGGGTTGGCCGTGCGACGCCCGATACACCGAGGCGCCCGGACACGCCTCGCGGCTCGCGGCCCAGGCGGCGCTGGAAGGGATCGACCGCATGGTCGTGGTCGGCGGCGACGGCACGGTCCACGAGGTCGCTGGCGGGCTGCTGGGCAGCGGCGCCGACCGCATGCCTGCGGTTGCGATCAGCCCGGTGGGCACGGGTAACGACTTCTATCGGATGGTCTCGCCGCGGCGGGGGGTGAAGGAACTCCCCAGACTCCTGCAGGAGGGCGCGGTCAAGCGCTTCGATGTCGGCAGGGTGCGCTGGGAGGGCGGAGAGCGCGTCTTCGTCAACCTCCTCGGTGTAGGCGTGGACGTGGAGGTGCTGCGGTGCCGGACGCTCTACTCGCGTCTGCCCGGGCTTCCGCAATACCTGGCGTCCTTCCTGCACGCGCTGGCGCGGTTTCGTCCGCAGGCCGTGCACATCGAGGTGAGGGCGGGCGAGCCGGCGGCGGGTCCGGAGCCGGCGGCGGGACCCCGCGAGCAACACATTCGCGGCAGGACGACTCTATCCGTTATTACGGTGGGACCTTCAATCGGGGGCGGCTTCATGATCAATCCGGACGCGCACGCGTTGGATGGGCAACTTGACCTCTGTCACGTCGCCGCCGGCGGCCTCGTGCCGATCCTGCGGCTTGTGCCGAAGGTGATGCGGGGTACGCACGCAGGGTCTCCGCTGGTGACCATGCGGCGGCTGGAGCGCGCGGTCATTCGCGATCCCGGCGGGGAGCCGATGTGGTTCGAACTCGATGGTGAACTGGCTCCGGAGCCTGCCCCGGAGCTCCGGGTGGAGGTGATTCCGGGCGCATTTCCCGTACTGGTGTCCAATGATCGATAGAGAAGAGCGGAGCCGCCGTCGGCGGATGCCCGGCATTCATGTGCAACGGTTTTGCGCATGCGCAATGCTATTGTGCATATCGGCGATCGTGCCCGGCCGCCTCGTGGGCCAGGAGGGGGGAGCTGCGGCCGCGGACACCACGCAGGTGGCCGACTCGCTGGCTGTGCTGGACGCCGTGGCGGGCGGCATCAGTCCCTCCGGGGCGTTCCTGCGCGGGTCGCTCATCCCCGGGTGGGGTCATGCCGCTTCGGGATCGCTCACGCGCGGCGCATTCTACTTCGGGGCCGAGTCCCTCGCGGGCTGGATGCTCTACAAGACGGCGCGCCGGCTGGGCGTCGCGCGCGAACAGGCCCGTGTCTGGGAGGAGCGCGTCACGGCCCAGCTCATGGTGGACGGCGTGACCGATCCCATGGAAATCGAGACCCTGCTGGGCGAAAACGAGCAAGTGGCGCGCTTTCGGGGACTTGTCGACGCCCGTGAAGAGCAGCGTGAGGACTGGTTTGCGGTTGCGATCTTCACGCTCCTGCTTTCCGGAGTCGATGCCTTTGTGTCCACCCACCTCCAGGATTTTCCCGAGCCGCTGACGATCGAGGGCAACCCCGTCGGAGGGGGTTTCGAGGTTGCGGTTCGAATCCCTGTTGGATGAGCGGGCTGCAGGGAACCCCCCGCGCCGCCGCCTGTCCCGTCACGTTGTCCCGCTGTGCCGGGGAAAGCGGCGACGTCCGGCTAGCCCTCCCATTCGTGCATTTCGGGCTTTCCGGAGGGTCCGATCGTCACGTATGAGCGGTGCACGACCCAGTCCCCCGTGTTGACGTAGAACCGTCCCGGTGCGACCTCGCGTACCACGGGCTGGTGCGCATGGCCGAGGGCCACGATGTCGATCGCGGCGTTGCGCTCGAGTTGCTCCGCCGCCCAATTCTCCAGGAACCTCGCCCTTCCGTCGTCCGGCCGCGCATCCGGCGACCCGAGTTGGTGCCGCGTCCCCGAGAACCGGTCCGCGATGGGGATGCCCAGATCCGGGTGCAACCAGCGGAACAGCCAGCGCGTCAGGCGGCTGCGAAGGACCAGGCGGAGGATCCGGTAGCCCAGATCGCCCGAGCCCAGGCCGTCGCCGTGGGCCACCAGCAGCGACGCCTTCCCGATCTCGAGCCGAACCGGGTCCTGTCGGAACTCGATGCCGATGCGGTCCCTCAGGAAGTCGCCGCCCCACCAGTCGTGGTTGCCACCCATCGCCAACACCCGCACGCCGGCATCGGCGAGGTCCGCCAGGAGCGCAAGTACCCGCACGTGTTCGGCCAGGATGACCCTGCGATACTCGAACCAGAAATCGAAGAGGTCCCCGTTGATGATCAGGAAGCTCCCCGCTTCCTTTACATGCAGGAGCCATCGACGAAAAGCTTCCTCGGTCTCCTGCGAAACGGCGCCGAGGTGGATGTCGGATACCAGGAAGACGGGTTTGGAGGGCATGACCGCCGAAAGTACGAAGAGACCGAATGGAGCGGTAGTGAGCGTTGGCCTCGCCCTGGCGTCCGCGTGCGCGACGGTGCCCGGTGCCGACCCGTCAATGCAACTCCCGGAGCCGCCAGCGGCCGTCGCAGCCGAGGCGGTCAGGGCCGAACGGACGACGCGGATCACCACGGCGGCTCGCCTGGTCTTCGCCTGGAGGGCACAGGAGCCCGACTTCCGGAGCGAAGGCATGGGCGTGGCCCGTATCGAACCACCCGACAAAGCTCGCCTGGACCTCTTTTTCGACAACGGGGAAGTTGCGGCCATCGCGGCGCTTGTGGGCGACGAACTGCGGATTCCGGCCGAACTCCCGAGCGAGCTCGTGCCGCCGCCGGCCCTGTTCTGGGCCGCGCTGGGGGTGTTCCGGCCCGGCGATGGCGCGACGCTGGTCGCCGGCCGCGAAGACAACGGCAGCATCGAGTTGGGGTATCGACTTCCCGTGGGGGATCGCGTCCGCTTCCGCCTGCGCGGCCACGCGGTGGCCGATGCGATGGTCCTGGACGGAGGCGCGGTCGTGCAGCGCGTGGTCGCCTCCGAACCCGGACCCGGGTCGGCCTACCCCGCGGAAGCGACCTACCGTAACCTTCGGGACTACCGTGAACTCAGGCTGCGACTGGAGACCTTCGAACATGTGGATTCGTTTCCGTCCGACATCTGGAATCCGGGCCTCCGCGGCAGCCGCCGCGATCCTGCTTCTCTCGGGGGCCGGCTGTAACTACTCCTTCATCGCGGGCGCCGGCTTCCCTGAGCACATTCGGACCATCGCCATCCTGCCCTTCGAAAACGAAACCGCCCGTTTCGAACTCGGGCAGGAGATCCATGAAGCGCTGCTGCGCCAGTTGCCACGCGCCCTGGGCCTCAATCCCGCGGGCGAGGGGGCTGCCGACGCGGTCGTGAGCGGGAGCATTCTCAGCTATGAGCTGACCGCCCCGCTCTATCGCCGGGGCCAGGAGACCGAGAGCGTACAGGTGCTGCAGCGCGAGGTCGTCCTGGTCGTGCGTGTCGAGGTGCTCGATCGCGAGGCCTACACGATCCTTTGGGACAACACCCGGCTCAGGGTGGTGGGGCAGTACCTGGACGCCAGCGAGACGGAAGAGAACGGCAGGACGGAAGCAATCGAGCTGCTCGTGCAGGAAATAGTGGACGGAGCGCAGTCCAACTGGTAGATTCGCCCGCGGTGTTTGCGACCACGCAGCCGACAGCCGGGAGATCGATGACTTGAACCGCGCACCGTGGCTCTGGGCGATCCTCTTCGCCCTCTGGCTCGTTCTGTCGTGGCACTTCACCGGGCTCTTCCTGTTCTTCGGCGTGGTGACCTGCTCCATTGCGGTCTTCGTGGTGGCGCGCATGGGCGTCCTGGACCGCGAGTCCCTGCCCGTACATCTGGCCTGGCGCGCCGTCACGTACGTGCCCTGGCTGGTGTGGGAGATCTTCAAGTCCAACGTGCGGGTGGCGAGGATCATCCTGTCCCCCAGGATCCGCGTCGATCCGTCGATCGTTCACTTCCAGGCATCCCAGCGCACCGATCTGGGGCGCTTCATCTACGCCAATTCGATCACCCTGACGCCCGGCACCGTCACCACCGGAATCGTGGGAGACGATTTCGAGGTACACGCCATCGTGCAGGAGGAGATCGACGGGTCGGAGGAGAACATCATGAACCGGCGTGTGGCCCGGCTCGAGGGAGAGGCCGGGTAGCCGTGTTTGCCGTGTCCGCCGCCGCGGTGCTCGTTTGCATGGTGCTCGTGATGCTGCGCGCCGTCCTGGGGCCGACGGCCTACGACCGGGTCCTCGCGCTCAACAACATCGGCACCAAGACGGTGGTGCTCATCGCGGTGCTCGGATTCGTCAACGGGCGTCCCGACTTTCTCGACCTGGCGCTCGCGTACGCGCTGATCAACTTCATCGGGACCATCGCCGTGCTCAAGTACATCGAGTACGGTGATCTCGGCGTGAGCGCGCCCCGGGAGACGGGCACCGAATGATGGGCGGCATCGTCAACGCGGTGGTCTGGGTGCTGCTGATCTCGGGTGGCTTCTTCATGGTGACCGGGGCGCTGGGCATGGTGCGGCTGCCGGATGTCTTCACCCGCATGCACGCGGCGGGGATGGTGGACACGATGGGCGCGGGACTGACGCTGGCGGGTCTCTGCATTTACAGTCTCCACGACGGCGCGGGTCTCGTTGCGGTGCGCCTGGTGCTGGTCCTGGCGTTCCTGTGGTTCACCAGTCCGATCGCGACCCACGCCGTGGCCAAGGCCGCGCTGTCCGGAGGCACGACGCCGTACACGACGCATGGCGACGGCGAGCGCGAAGGAAGGGACCGGCCGTGAGCATCGTCGTCGACATCGTGCTCCTCACGCTGCTGGCGGTGGCGGGCATCGCGCTCCTGAGGATCCGCAATCTGTTCGCGGTTGTCATGCTGGCCGGGATCTACTCGCTGCTGTCGGCGGGGCTGTTCACCGTAATGGACGCCGTGGACGTGGCGTTCACCGAGGCGGCGGTGGGCGCCGGGATCTCGACCGTACTCTTCCTCGGGGCGCTGGCCCTGACCGGACACCACGAAAACAGGCCCGGCCACACGCCTCTGCTGCCCCTGATCGTCGTCAGCGTGACCGGACTGGCCCTGGTCTACGGCACGATCGACATGCCGGGGTTCGGCGGCGCGGACAATCCCGTGCACCACCACGTGGCCGATCACTACCTGGAGGAGAGTCCGAACGAGATCGACATTCCCAACGTCGTGACGGCGGTGCTCGCCTCGTACCGCGGGTACGACACCTGGGGCGAGGTGACCGTGGTCTTCGCGGCGGCGGTCGGCGTGATGCTGCTGCTCATGGGGGGAAGGCGTTCACGGGCCGCGGCAAGCGGTGACGGCCGGGCGGGCGGCGATGGCCCGGCGAACGGCGATGGCCAGGCGGGCGGCGATGGCCCGGCGAACGGGGCGGGGCACCGATGAGAGAAGAGATCATCGTCCGGGTGGGAGCCAAGATCCTGACTCCATTCATCATCATGTTTGCTCTCTATGTGCACTTCCACGGCGACTACAGCCCCGGGGGCGGGTTCCAGGCGGGTGTGATCCTGACCGCCGCGTTCGCCTTGCTGGCACTCGTGTACGGCCTCGCCGCGGTGCAGCGCGTGCTGCCTCCGTGGTTCACGCGCCTGTGTGCCGCGCTCGGCGTCGTGATCTACGGGGGCGTCGGGGTGGTGACGATGATGCTGGGCCACAACTACCTGGGCTACAACGCGCTGGCCCCGGATCCCAAATACGGCCAGCACTACGGCATCCTCCTGGTCGAACTCGGTGTGCTCGTCACCGTTTTCGGGGTCATGGCATCGGTGTTCTACCTGTTCGCCGGACGGGGAAGGGGGGAGTCGTGAGCCTCGATTTCTTCGTCTCGCACTACAACTACTGGGTCGTGATTTTCCTGATGATGGTGGGTTTCTACATCCTCATCTCCCGGGGCAACCTGATCAAGAAAATCGTTGGTCTCAATGTGTTTCAGACCTCTGTATTCATGTTGTACATCAGCATGGGCAAGATCACCGGCGGAACCCCGCCCATCCTGGTGGGCGACGGGCACGGCGGCGAAGCCGTGGAACACGTCGTCTACTCCAATCCACTGCCGCACGTGCTGATTCTCACCGCAATCGTGGTGGGCATCGCGACCACTTCCGTAGGGCTCGCCCTGGCCGTGCGCATCAAGGAGGCCTACGGAACGCTGGAAGAGGACGAGATCAACCGCATCGAGGCGCTGGTGGAGGCGTCAGAATGAGACGCGGACCCACGGCCGTCCGGGACGCCTGCAAGTGGCCGGTGCGGGCGAAGGAGTGGGCCGCGTGACCGCCCAGCTTCCCATCCTCCAGATCATCGTGCCGCTGTTGGCCGCCCCGATCTGCGCCGTCCTGCGTCACGGAAGGGCGGCGGCCTGGCTGGCCGTGCTGGCGAGCTGGTCGGCGCTCGCCATCGCGCTGGCGTTGCTGGGTCAGGTCATGGCGGGTGGCGTCGTCTCCTACCATATCGGCGACTGGGTTCCCCCCATCGGGATCGAGTACCGGGTCGACATCGTCAACGCCTGGGTGCTGGTAATCGTCGCGTCGATGGGCGCGGTCGTGGCGCCGTACTCCGTCAAGAGCGTCGAACACGAGATCGCCTCCAGACGGATTCCCCTCTTCTACGCGGCCTATCTCCTCTGTCTGTCGGGACTCCTGGGCATCACGATCACCGGCGACATGTTCAACGTGTTCGTCTTCCTCGAGATCTCGTCGCTCTCCGCGTACGCCCTGATCTCGCTCGGAAGACCGCGCCGCGCGCTCACCGCAGCCTACCGCTACCTGATCATGGGGTCCGTCGGGGCCACCTTCATCGTCATCGGTATCGGGCTGCTGTACGTCATGACCGGGTCCCTGAACATGGCGGACCTGGCGGAACTGCTGCCCGGCGTGTGGGACTCGCGAACCGTCAAGGTGGCGTACGGCTTCCTGGGTGTGGGGGTCTGTCTCAAGCTGGCGCTCTTCCCCCTCCACCTCTGGCTGCCCAACGCCTACGCCTTCGCGCCGTCGCCCGTCACCGCCTTCATGGCGTCGACCGCCACCAAGGTCGCCGTCTACATGCTGCTCAGGTTCTTCCTCTCGATCTTCGGCGCGGCCTTCTCGTTCGACGTCATGGCGCTCGACCGGGTACTTCTGCCGCTGGCGCTGGTCGCGGTCGTGAGCATGTCGCTCGTGGCGATCTTCCAGGTGGATGTGAAGCGATTGCTCGCGTATTCCTCGGTCGCGCAGATCGGGTACATGATCCTGGGCCTTTCCTTTGCCTCGGTCACGGGACTCACGGCGACGCTGCTGCACCTCTTCAACCACGCGCTCATGAAGGGCGCCCTCTTCATGGCGCTCGGATGCGTGGTCTACCGGATCGGGTCGGTGCATATCGATGCCATGGCCGGGCTCGGCAAGCGAATGCCGTGGACCATGGCCGCCTTCGTGGTCGGAGGACTCAGCCTGGTGGGCGTGCCGCTCACGGTGGGCTTCATCAGCAAGTGGTACCTGATCCTGGGGGCTCTCGAGAAGGGTGGGCCGTGGACTGCGGTGGCCGTGCTGGTGCTGGCGACTTCGGTGATGGCGCTGGTGTACGTGTGGCGCGTCGTCGAGGCCGCGTATCTGCGGGAGTTCTCGGGCGACGAGACAACCGGCGAGGCACCCCTGAGTCTGCTGGCACCCACCTGGGTGCTGGTGGCCGCCAACCTGTATTTCGGAATCGACGCGGTGAGGACCGCCGGCGTGGCCAGACAGGCCGCCGAAGTGCTGATGGCGGGAATCGGATCATGAACAGGGGCCCCGGATGAGCATCGAGCTGCTGTTGGCGCTGTCTCTGGCGGTCCCCGCGGCGGGCACGCTCCTGATCCTGCTCCTGCGCGAGAACCCCAACGCCCGCGAGGCGGCAAGCCTGGTCACGGCGGGCGCCCTGTTCGCGATCGTGCTGCGCATCTACGGCGTCGTGAGTTCCGGGGAGCGTCCCGAGCTGGTTCTGGCGGAACCGATCCGGGGCATACCGATCGCGCTCGAGGCCGAACCTCTCGGCGTGCTCTTCGCACTGATCGCCTCGTTCCTCTGGATCGTGACCACGATGTACTCGATCGGGTACATGCGGGGGCACCACGAGAAGAATCAGACCCGCTTCTACGTGTTCTTCGCCTTCGCCATCGCCTCGGTGATGGGCGTGGCCTTCGCGGGCAACCTGTTCACCCTCTTCGTCTTCTACGAGATCCTCTCGCTCACGACCTTCCCCCTGGTCACGCACGCGGGCACCGATGCCGCCAGGCGGGCCGGACGCGTCTACCTGGGGATCCTCTTCGGCACGTCGATCGCCTTCCAGCTTCTCGCCATCGTGTGGACGTACGCGGTTGCGGGCACCCTGGACTTCCAGGCCGGGGGCATCCTCGACGGACGGCTGGCCGGCATTGCGGTTCCCGTGCTGCTGGGCCTGTTCGTCTTCGGGATCGGGAAGGCCGCGGTCATGCCGTTCCACCGCTGGCTGCCGGCCGCCATGGTGGCGCCCACGCCGGTGAGCGCCCTGCTGCACGCGGTCGCGGTGGTCAAGGCGGGGGTATTCTCGGTGCTTAAGATCTCCGTCTACGTCTTCGGAATCGACTTCCTGGCGGGCGCCGGGGCGTCGGTCTGGCTGATGTGGGCGGCCGCGGCGACGATCATCCTCGGCTCCCTGGTCGCGTTCACCAAGGACAACCTGAAGGCCCGCCTCGCCTACTCGACGGTGAGCCAGCTGTCGTACGTCGTGCTGGGCGCCATGCTGGCCAACAGCTGGGGCGTCATCGGCAGCGGCCTGCACATCCTGATGCACGCCTTCGGCAAGATCACCCTCTTCTTCTGCGCGGGGGCGATCATGGTGGCCGCGCACAAGTCCGAAGTCAGCCAGCTGAAGGGCCTGGGACGCACGATGCCGGTAACCTTCGGCGCCTTCTTCATCGGAACGCTCTCGATCGTGGGGCTTCCGCCCACCGGAGGATCCTGGAGCAAGTGGTTCCTCGGCGTGGGGTCGCTGGAGGCGGGCCAGGTCGGCCTGATGGCGGTGCTCATGGTCAGTTCGCTGCTCTCGCTGGCGTACCTCATGGAGATTCCGCTCAAGGGCTTCTTCCACAAGCCGGACGAGCCGCCTCACCACGAGGGCATCCACGAGGGGCCGAAGTGGTCACTGGTCGCGATCGTAACGACGGCGGTGGCCTGTCTGGCCCTGTTCCTGTACCCGGAGCCCTTCTACCGGCTCATGACGATGGTGGCGGGACCATGAGCGACCACAAGCCGAACAGCGTGCCGTCGCCCTGGGCGGGGATCATCCTCATCGTCTTCGCCGTCATTTGCGCGATCCTCGTGGTGCTCGACTTCGTCATCGATCGCTACGTGGAGCACCCGCTGGAGGCCTGGTCGGTCTTCTATCCCCTGTTCGGGTTCGTCGGGATTTCCTGCCTGATCCTGGTGTCGAAGGTGCTGCGCCGGCTGGTGATGAGGAGGGAGGACTACTACGATGCCGAGTAGCCTCCCTCCGTTCCTGATCTTCTTCCTCGGGGCGCTGGTGGTCCCGCTGCTGAGCCGCGTCCCCCGCGTCCGCATGCTGTGGCTGGTGCTGATCCCCATTGTGGGGGCGCTGAACGCGATGGGGATCCAGGAGGGGTACGAGCTGCAGTACGAGCTGCTCGGCTACACCCTCACGCTGGTGCGAGCCGACAGGCTCGCGATCATGTTCGGGCACCTGTTCCACCTGGGTGCGTTCATCGCGATCGTCTACTCGCTGCACCTGAAGAAGGGCGATCATGCCACAGTGCAGCATACCTCGGCGGTGGTGTACGCGGGAAGCGCGATCGGCGCGGTGTTCGCGGGCGACTTCATCACGCTGTTCGTCTTCTGGGAGCTGCTCGCCGTCAGCTCCGTCTTCCTGATCTGGACCCGAAGGTCGCCGCGGGCGGTGTCGGCCGGCATGCGCTACCTGCTGGTCCACATCGTGTCGGGGGTCACGCTGCTTGCCGGGGCGATGGTGCACGCCCACAACACGGGCAGCCTCGATTTCGGATTCATGGGACTGGAGGGGCTCGCCGGCTGGCTGGTGCTGCTCGGCTTCGGCGTCAAGGCGGCGTTCCCGCTCCTGCACAGCTGGCTGATCGACGCTTATCCCGAAGGGACCCCTACGGGCACCGTCTTCCTCAGCGCCTTCACCACCAAGGTGGCCGTGTACGCGCTGGCGCGCGGCTACGCCGGGACGGACGCCCTCATCTATATCGGCGCCGTCATGGCGTGCTTCCCCATCTTCTATGCGGTCATCGAGAACGACCTCAGGCGCACGCTCGGCTACTCGATGATCAACCAGATCGGCTTCATGGTCTGCGGCATCGGGGTGGGGACGCACCTCGCGATCAACGGCGCCGTGTCGCACGCGTTCAACGACGTGCTGTTCAAGGGGCTCCTGTTCATGTCGATGGGGGCGGTCATGCACATGACCGGCAAGACGAAGGCGTCGGATCTCGGGGGCCTCTACAAGACGATGCCGTGGACGGCCACGCTCTGCATTGTCGGCGCGCTGTCGATCTCGGCCGTGCCCCTGTTCAACGCCTTCGTGTCCAAGAGCATGATCATGTCGGCGCTGTTGGAGGAGCACTTCAACTGGATCTGGCCGGTGATGCTCTTCGCCTCGGCGGGCGTGGTGGAGCATGCCGGCATCAAGATCCCCTTCTTCGCCTTCTTTGCACACGATTCCGGAATTCGCACCCGCGAGCCGCCCTGGAACATGCTGGCCGCGATGGGGGTGGGGGCGGTCGCTTGCCTGGCGATCGGCGTGTGGCCCGAGCTGCTGTACGGCATCCTGCCCCATGCCGTCGACTACGAGCCGTACACCGCGTCGCACATCCTGACCCAGCTGCAGTTGCTGGCCTTCGCGATCGGTGCGGTCGCGGCCTTCCACCTCTGGAAGATCTACCCTGCGGAGATCCCGTCGGTGAATCTCGACGCGGACTGGGTGTATCGGAGGGCCGCGGCGCGGGTTGTCCGGTTCACGGGTGGTGCGGTGGGCGCAGCGGACGCGGCGTTTCGGAGCACGGTGGTCGGCACGGTGCGCGGTGTCCTGCGTGGCGCGTTCAGGGCGCACGGGCCGCGGGGCATTCTCGCGCGGACGTGGCCGGCCGGAAGCATGGTCCTGTGGGTCTCGATCATCCTGGCCGCGTTCCTGCTCCTGGAGTTCCTCTGACCGGCGCGGGGGTCGGAGTGGGGCGCCGGTGAGCACTTCCGGGCCGCCCAGGTCGCCGGCGGCGAAGATACTCCCTCGCGCCGAGGCGGTTCGGCGGGCGGGTCCGGGGCGATCATTCCGGCTGGTGTTCACCAACGGCTGCTTCGACCTCCTGCACCGTGGCCACGTCGAGTGCCTGGTTCAGGCGCGGGCCCTGGGTAACGCGCTGCTGGTGGCCATCAACACGGACGACTCGGTCCGGAGGCTGGGGAAGGGTCCCGGCCGGCCGCTGGTGGCAGAGGAGGATCGTGCGATGGTGCTGGCTGCGCTGGAGTGCGTGGACTGGGTCACATCGTTTCACGAGGACACGCCGGAGGCGCTGGTCGCCGAACTCGAGCCCGACGTGCTCGTCAAGGGCGGTGACTACACGGAGGACGAGGTGGCCGGAGCCGAGGCCATGAGGGGTCGCGGGGGACGGGTCGTGATCGTGCCGCTTGTGGCGGGGTGCTCGACCAGCGGCCTCGTGCGGCGCCTCAAGGAGCAGTCGTGAAGCTCCTGCTCGCCACGCGTAGCGTTCACAAGGCCGCGGAAGTGGCCCGCATCCTCGAGACGGCACCTGGTGGCGCGTACCGTCTGGTCACCCTGGAGGACGAGTCCGTTCCGTGGTCGGCGGCGGAAGAGTCCCTGGAACCCTTCGAGACGTTCGAAGAGAACGCGGCCTCCAAGGCGCGCTACTTTGCGGATCTGACGGGACTACCGACGGTGGCGGACGACTCCGGCCTGGAAGTCGCGGCGCTGGATGGCCGGCCGGGCGTCAGGACCAGGCGCTTCGCCCCGCTCGAACGTTACCCCGGTCTTGAGCGCGACGACGCCAACAACAGCCACTTGCTGGAGAGCCTTCGCGGGCTGCCTCGGGCAGAGCGGGGGGCACGGTACGTTTGCGTGGCGTGCTACATGGATCCGCGGACCGGAGACACCGCCCATTTCCGCGGCGAGGCGCCCGGACGCATCGTCACGAGACCGCGCGGTCAGGGCGGATTCGGCTACGATCCCCTCTTCCTGGACATGGACACGGGCAGGACCTACGCCCAGCTCACGTCGGACGAAAAGCACGAGCGCAGCCACCGCGGGCGGGCATTCCGTGCGTTGGCGGCCTATCTGCGGTCCTGACGGGCCCCTCCAGGGCGGCCGGAGCCTACACCCCGTACCTGGTGGTCCCCGGGCCCCCGCCGTGACCGTACAGGAGCGAGCGGTCCATCGGTTAGACGCGCAGCATGATCCAGCACACGGCCAGGTGGATCGGCACGGTCAGCACGACCAGTTCACGGTTTCCCGACGCCAGGGCCGGAATCAGGTTCAGCAGCAGCGCAATGCCGGCCAGCCCGAGCGCCGCAATCGCGACTCTGCGTCCCCATCGGCTCGTGCGTCCTCGCATGGATACCCGGATGAGGGCGAAGGCGACGCCGGCTCCCAGCGGGCTGAATAGCAGGACGTTCTGGTTCCAGTACATGAACTCGTGATCGGTCCAGTGGACGGCGATCAGGATGGCTCCCGCGATGAAACAGAAGCCCCCCCACAGCCCGCCGAAGAGGCCGAGTCCGAGCCGGGCGAGAAGAGCGCCGTGGTGAGCCGCCCGCCCGACGAGCAGCAGGAGCAGCGCCACCAGCATGCCGCACAGCAGGAACAGAGGGATTACGGAGGGGGCGCCGGCGGCCTCCTGACTCCTGTCGGAGTTCACCAACAAGACCTCGGAGCCGACCAGCCTGACCCGGCTCCCGTCGCTCCGGTTCACCCATAGGCCTCCGACGGTATCCCGGAGCTTCATGGGAATCCACATCTCCTGCCATCGATTCGTGGGCTCGTCGCCCATGGGGCCGAGCAGGAGGTCGATGCCGACGTATCCGAACGGGTCGGCGGCTGTCAGCCGGCGGGTCTGCTCCCGCCAGTTCGTGCCCGTGGCCGACCCGTCGGTGGCCCGTTGCAACTGGCCGTCCAGCACGACGTCGATGACGTCCCGGAGCTTCGTCGAGCAGTTGTTGAGGTAATACTCATACCGGTACCGCATGTTCTCCGGGAGCACTGCGGTCTCCAGCAGCCGAAGCATCTCGGCCTTCTGGCGGGGCTCCAGATCGAGCTCCTGGGACCACACCCGGCGATTCTGCGCCCGGTAGGCCGCGATCAGCCGGTCCGGTTGCACCGCCGCGGTTCCGTACATCATTCGACCCTTCAGGAATCGGAAGTAGAATCCCTCCGAGAATCGGTTGAAGAGTCCGTAGTGGAACGCCTGCGCGTACCCCGTGGCCCTGTCGCTGATCACCAGGGCATTGTGCCCGAACAGTTCCCAGATCGCGTCTCCGGGCTCCATGGTGAGCAGATGCACCGACAGCGAGGATCCCGGTACGGCAGCGGCTGCGGCAGTGTCGGCCTCGGTCGGGTCCTGCAGGCCTGCCACCTGGGCGGCGGGAGCGACGAGTGCGGCCGATGCGAGGAATGCGGGGACGAAGGCCGTGGTGAGACGAAGGCCCCCCTTCCGGCTTGCTGCCGCCTGTTGCTTCACGTGACCCGGTTTCCTCCGCTCGTCGTATGAAAGGACGACCACGTTCCCCCGAAGAAAATCGTCCACAGGCTGCAAGGGGGTCAAGCGGTGGTTGCGACGGATCACCGGGGCGTTCAAACGGCCGGGGACTTCGCGGTCCAACCGCCCGGACCTGGCCTCAACTACCCTGGACGCACCCATTACGCCATCTTCCTGCATCGACTGCCGGATACGGGGCGTGGCGCAGCTCGGTAGCGCGCCTGCTTTGGGAGCAGGAGGTCGCCGGTTCGAATCCGGCCGCCCCGATTGGAGTTACGGGATTT
>VYAQ01000129.1 GCA_009844885.1 Gemmatimonadota bacterium | reverse complement strand
CCCCCAGACCCCGGCAACCGACCTCCGCCTCGGTCTGGGGGGCGCGGCGATGTGTCTAAGCGCCTGTCTCGCGGGGGGGCTCGAGGGGGAGGGAGGAGGTGGCGAGGGAGTCGGCCTGCGCGGGGGCAGCGGCGGGTTCCTGGGCGTGGGCGGGCGCCGTGGCCGCGAGGGATGCGACGGCGACGAGGGTGAAGGCGCGGCTCTTCATTTCGGTTACTCCCCGAGGCTGTACTGCCGGCGACGGTCCGGCACGCGAGGCACCGTCTCAAACCCGGCCTGAGAGAAATGGCGATCGGTCGTCAGGGCCTTGGCCAGGCCCAGTTCCTGCATCACGACGAAGCTCGTGCAGTCGGTAAACGAGAAGTCCTTGTCGGTCCACTCGAAGAAACGCGTCCGGGCCTTTTCCGCCCGCGAGGCATCGATGCGTTCCCAGCGGATCCGGAAACTGGCGTCGATCTGGGCCCACCATTCGGCAGCCGCGCGCAACCCCAGCCGAACCCGGATGAGCGTCAGCGTCTCGTCGATCACATAGTCTGTCGAGACCAGGTTCCCCCCGCCCTCCAGGCACAAATCACGTTCACGCCGGCTGGCTTGGTGCGCCGGATCAGCGGCGTCGGCCATGGCCATCCAACCCGCCGTGTCGACGAAGAGCGCCTGTCGGCTGAGGGGGCTACTCACCGCCCTGGCCATACAGAATGCGGTCGTGATCCGCGGCGGTCAGCCCATCGGTCGACTGGCCCACCGCTTCCGCCCCGTACAGCGAATCGTCCTCCAGGGGGCCGAGAGCGACTCCGCCATGCAGCGGCACGATCCGAAAGGCCGGGCGGCTCCGGTAGAGCACCGTGAAGTGCTCTCCGCGTTTCACCCGCTCGATGACACGCCTCATTTCGTGTCGCAGCGTCTTGACGTTGATTGTGTTGGACATCGGTGGAAACCCCCGGACGCTGCGTGGTGAATGACTAAAGGTAAACTTAAGATAACCTTTGGCATCGGTTGTGCGCTGGAAGCCTTGATTCTAGCGTAGTACCCGAGAGCTTTCGAACCTGTCGCGCCGCGAAGGAGAGCCCATGTCTACGTTCGTGCTGGTTCGTCGTGTCCACGCATCGGACACCCCGGCGTGCGGATCTCGCACAGCACTTCCTGCGGAGCAGGGCGCTTGCCGCTAGCCTGATCGCTCAGGCCCCCGTCGAACGAAGCGATCTGGTCGTCGAGATCGGGCCGGGCCGCGGCATTCTCACTCGAGAACTGGCACGTCGCTGTCGCAAGGTCGTCGCGGTGGAGTTCGACGGAGTGCTTTCCGAGGCGCTTCGCACCAGCTTCCAGAGTGATGACCGCGTCACGATCGTCACGGCCGACATCCTGCGTTTTCGGCTGCCCAATGTCCCCTACAAGGTTCTGGGGAACATTCCGTTCAATCGGACTGCTGCGATCGTGCGGCGGCTCGCCCAGGCCGATGCGCCACCACAGGACGCCTATATCGTGGTCCAGCGTGAAGCGGCGGAACGATTTGCCGGAGGTCCCTTTTCCCGGGAGACCCTGTCCTCGCTGTTGCTCAAGCCCTGGTGGCAAGTCGAAATCGCGCGCCGCTTTCGCCGTACCGACTTCGATCCCCCTCCCTCCGTCGATGCGGTTGCCCTCTGGCTTGCCCGGCGAACGAGACCGCTTGTGGAGCGATCCCAGGCCGCGGACTACCGGCGCTTCATCCGGACTTGCTTCGGTCGCGACGGCCACTCGATCAGACGGTGTCTGCGGTCCCAGTTCACGCGAACGCAGATCCACCGGCTGAGTCGCGATCTGAGGTTCGATCCGTCAGGGCCAGCCTCGAGTCTCACCTTCGACCAATGGCTCGGGCTGTTCAGGTTCCGGATGCTCAGGCCAGACTCAGGATGACCCAGGCCCGAGTATCATCTTCACGATCTCGGGAACACCCAGGGCGTCCGTCGCCACCCCGATCGCCACATCGCCGCGAATCGCACCGTAGTCCAGAGCGACTTCCCGCGGCCAGGCCGCATCGAACAGCGGCTCGCCTCCGGCGGAGTAGACATGCGCCGTCGCGAGCGAGTCTCCGTCCTCGCCCCAGAGTTGAACCCAGAGCCTGCTGTCCTGATCGAACCACAGATCCTCTATTGGCGGCTTTCGTTCGGGGACTTCGAACGGTGCCCACTCGACCGGTGTTGGCTGCTGCTGGTAGGCGGCGGCGATGCTGTCCATCCGGAATTCCTCGCGCCGACGTTCGGCGGTCGACACGAGCGGCCCCGCGTGGTCCCTGCGGATGGTGCCGGTCCGGACGCCCGCGGCGTTGAACAGGTCGATCTCATATTGCCAGGTGACGACCCTCGCATATTCGCCGGCCGCCGAGGTGGTCAGCAGGTCGAACGGCGCGAACGGACCCGGGAGGGCTGGGTACATGACCTCGGCACGGCCATCGCGGAAGGTCGCCGTCATCCAGTGGTGCCCCAGTTCCTCCGCATCCAGAGCCGCGGGCAGCGTGTCTTCACGCAGAACAGTCCCCGCCAGGTCCAGCCAGACCCGCACACCGTGCAACCCCGTCTTGTACGAGCGCAGGCCGACCTCGCCATTCGGCCCGAACACCGGGGTGCCTCCCAGCTCGTCGAACGACATCGACCTGACGTACGCCGCTCCGCCTGCGGCGAGCGAAAAGACCTGGTAGTCCCGGAACGTATTCACCCAGAGCTCACCACCCGGTGAGATGGCGACGCCCGAGATCTGTGAGAACTCCCCCGGACCCTCGCCGGTTCCGCCAATCGTCCCGACGAACTGTCCATGCCCCGCATATAGCGTGACCCGCGGGCCGATCCTGTCCGCGACTACGAATCGGGAATCGGGGAGTAGAGCCAGGTCTCTCACGTCGGCGAACAGGTAGTCCGGATCGTCCGTGCTCGCTCCCAGACGAAACTCGACGGACGCCACCCTTCGGTCCCCCCCAATCGAGTCTTCGGATTCCCCGGCGCCGGTCGATTCCCGCTCCGAATCACAGGCCGCCGCAGCAACCACGATCAGGGCGCAGCGGGCACACTGAATCAGAACAACTCCTCCCCCGGCACCCCCGACGCCTGTTCAAGCCAGCTCACCAGCAGATCCTCGTCGGGTTCGTCCCCTTCGTGGATGTGGAAGTACCGCACGTGTTCGTACCTGGAGGTCACCGGCGGCACGGGGCGCAGCGAGCCACCGTTGAGGAAGGTCACCTTGATGTACTTCGTGAAGCAGTGAAAGGAGAGGAACCAGCCCTGGCCCTCGATCCCGTAGAAGGGCGAGTTCCACCGGACCGCCTTGCGGACCTCGGGCACGCTCCGCTCGACCAGCGAGTCCAGGTATCGGCCGACCTCGCGCTTCCAGCCCGGCATGGCCGCGATGTAGGCCTGCACGGGTCCATCCCCGTCACCCTTCGGGATCTGGGGATTCCCGCCCGAGAGCAGTTTCGGCCTCGCCACAGGAAGTCAGCCCGCCCGGCTCTCAGCCCGCCTGGCCCTCAGCTCGCCCGGCCCTCAGCTCGCCGCCGGCATCACCCGGTACTTCTCGAACCACGCCACGATGTTCGCGATCTTGGCCATCAGCTGACTCGGGCGTCGGCTCATGTCGTGCGACGCGCCGGGCAGCCGGATCACCGCGGTGTCGATCCCGCGCATCTTCAGCGCGTGGAACATCTGATACGACTCGGACAACGGCGTCCGCAGGTCCTCCTCGCCGGTGATGATCATCGTCGGCGTGGTCACGTTCCCGACCAGCGACAGCGGCGAGAACCGCCAGTACGGCTCCGGGTCCTCCCACGGCAGTCCCTCGTAGCGGCTGTGGTAGTAGCCGTACCAGTTGTCGGCGGTCAGCGTCTTGCTGATCCAGTTGACGACGGGCTTCTGTGACACCGCCGCGCGGAACCGGTCCGTCTTGCCGACGATCCACGCGGTCATGATCCCGCCCGCGCTGCCGCCGGTCACGAACAGGTTGTTCTCGTCGACGTATCCCTGCTCGATCACCGCATCCACGCCCGAAACCAGGTCGTCATAATCCTGGCCGGGGTAGTTGTGGTAGAGCAGATCGCCGAACTCTTCGCCGTAGCTGGTGCTCCCCCTCGGGTTGGCATAGAGCACGACGTAGCCTGCCGAAGCCAGAAGCTGCATCTCGGCGGAGAACCTGTCGCCGTAGTTCGACACCGGCCCGCCGTGGATCTCCAGGATCAAGGGATAGCGGCGATTCGCGTCGAAGTCGGGGGGCTTGACGATCCAGCCGTGGACCGGGCGTCCGTCGTACGACGACTCCCACCAGATCTCCTCGACCTCGCCGAGGGTCCTGTTCGCGAGCAGGTCGCTGTTGAGGTCGGTGATGATGTGCGCGCCGGTGCCGTCGCGGCTGCCCACCGCGAGTTCGCCGGGCATGTCCGGGCGGGTCTGGTTGAGCGCGAAGGTGCCGTCGTTCGCGACGGAGAACGAGCCGCCGCCGTAGGGGCGGCCGTACGAGGTGCCGCCCAGGTCGCCGGCCAGGACCTCGGTGTCGCCGTCGAGCGTGGCGAACCCGACCTTCGAGTTGCCCTCGTCGTCGTACTGGAAATAGACGCCGCTGCCATCCGCGGCCCAGACGGGGCTGGAGACACTGCGGTCGAGGCCGGCGGTGAGGGTGCGGTGGCCGCTGCCGTCGAGGTTCATGACCTGCAGCCGGCTGACCTGGTAGGTGCGGGTGCGGTCCTCGTAGCCAACGAATGCGACCTGGCGGCCGTCCGGGGAGACGGCGGGGCTGCCGTCGGGGCCCGGCCGGTCGGTGAGGGCACGGATGTCGCCGGTCTGCACCGACGCCATGTACAGCTCCGAGTTGCGGTAGTCGAGGACATCCGGGTTGCGGTTCGCGGAGAAGACGAGGTGCGCGCCGTCGGGGTGCCAGGCGGCCGCGCTCGAATGCTGGAAGTCCCCCGAAGTGACCTGCGTCGGCGTCCCTCCGTCGACCGGGATCACGAAGATGTGGCTGTAGCCGAAGTCGAGGTAGCCGACGCCGTCCTGACGGCTCTTGAAGCGGTCCTCCATGATCGGTGGCGCGGCCCACTCGGCGCCCGCCGGCGGTCTCGGCGGGGCGGCCAGACTCGGCGCGGGGTAGGGCACCAGCATGTTGAACGCGATCTGGCGGCCGTCCGGCGACCATCTGAGCCCGCTCGGCGACTCGGTGAGCTGGGTGAGCGTCGCCGTCTCGCCGGTGTCCATCCAGCGCAGGTGGATCTGGCCGCCGGCGGTGTAGGCGATGCGCGTGCCATCGGGCGACCAGCGCGGTGAGCCGCCGTCGCCCAGACGCCGGTGGTCGGAGCCGTCGGCATCGATGATCCAGAGCTCGGAGCGCTTGCGGTCGCGCATGATGTCCATCGAGGTGCGGATGTACACGACCTGGCTGCCATCGGGCGAGATCTGCGGGACGGCCGCGTACTCGAGCTGGAAGACATCCATGGGCTCGAAGCGGGACTGGGCGTGGGTGGGGGGGGCGAGGAACGCGGTCGTCGCGACAAAGGCGATCAAGAGCCCGGCGAGTGCGGCCATTGCCGACGGAATTGTTGTTGTGATGCGACTCATGGTGACTGCTCCGATTGACGTTCCATGAACAACGGCCCCCAATTCTAACTTGCGCATGCTTTGCTACACGAGAGGACCACCGCCAATGAAGACGCCTGCACCCACGCTCGCAGCGCTCGCCGCCACCGCACTGTTAGCACTATCTGCCAGCACCCCCATCACGGCCCAGCAGTACGACTACCCCGACCCCTTCCCGGGCGGCTACCCGAACCTCTCCGGCAGCAGCGGGGCGGGCCGGATGTACATGGAGAGCTATTTCCCGCCGCCGGTCACCGCCTCGCCCACCTATCCGGCGTGGTCGCCCGACGGCGAGTCGATCGCGTTTGCGTACCAGGGGCGCATCTGGGTGGTCCCGGTCGAGGGAGGCACGGCGCGCCAGGTCACGAGCGGGCCCGGGTACCACTCGCAGCCGAGCTGGTCGCCCGACGGCACCCACATCGCGTACGCGGCCGACATCGACCGCAACTTCGACATCTTCGTCGTTGAGGTGGGGGCAGGCGCCAGCGGGGCAACCGCGAAGCCGCGCCGCCTCACCACGCACACGTTCCTCGACCTGCGCCCGCGCTGGTCGCCCGACGGCGGCCGCATCCTCTTCACGACCGAGCGCGACGGCACCTTCGACCTCTGGGCCTACGACATGGAGCGCGGCGAGGCCGAGGCCGTGATCGCCGACCCGCAGGCCAACGACATGGCCGGGGACTGGGTCGGCAGCACCGGCGATATCGTATTCGTGTCTCGGCGGGGCCAGGCCGCGCTCGGCTCCGGTTCCCTCTGGAGATGGCGTTCCGGCACCGGCGAGGCGGAACTCCTCCTCCGGATTGAGACCAACTACCAGGCGGCGCCGGTCGTCGCCCCGCATGGGGGCATCGTCTCTTACATCACAGACTCCTCCGGCAACAACGACATCTACGCCGTCCCAAGCGAGAGATCGCCCCGCGGCATCCAGCCCGTGCGGCTCACGCACACGCGCACGGACGAGTACTTCCCGTCCTGGTCACCCGATGGCGGCCACATCGTGTACGCGCGCAACGGGGGGACCGACGACCAGCCGCGCACGATCGACAGCGGGATGGGTTTCGGGCTCTACATCGTCACGCGGGGAGGCGGCGCGCCCAGGCCGGTGCGGATCGACGACTACGCGTGGTCCGAGCCGACCGGCCAGGTGCGGGTGCGGGTCGCGGATTCCGTCGGCGAACTGCTGCCATCGCGCATCTACCTGACCGGCGCCGACGGACGGGCGTACTTTCCGGACACCAGCTATCCGCGCGTCGTCAGCGTGACCGAGGACTACTACTTCCACTCCGACGGCAGCTTCACGGCGACGCTGCCGGTGGGCGAAGCGAGCCTTGAGGCCTGGCGGGGCTTCGAATACGAGCCCGTTTCGCGTACGGTCGACGTGCGGGCGGGCGAGCACACGGTCGTCGAGGTCCAGCTCGACCGCTGGATCGACATGGCGGCGGATGGCTGGTATTCGGGCGACAACCACATCCATCCCAACTACGGCGGCCACTACTTCGTGACGCCCGACGACCTCCGCAACAAGGCCCACGCCGAGGATCTCAACGTGGCCAACGGCATGATCGCCAACTACTGGGGCAACAGCCGGGTCGAGGACCTGGAGCACTTCCTGGGGCATCCGCATCCGCACGGCGGTCCGCGGACGATCGTCTACTACAACGAGGAGTACCGGCCGAGCTTCTTCGCGCACCTCTCGCTGCTGAACCTGGTCGAGCTGATCACCCCCTTCTACATCGGCTCGGTGGGGACCGCGCACCATGCCCTCTACCCTGACAACGCGAATGTGCTTCGAAGGGTGCATGAGCAGGGCGGCATTGGCGGTTACGTCCACCCCTTCGGGCTACAGCATCGCGATCTGGACGCGGCGGGGGTCGGATATGCGCGCGAGCTGCCCGTCGACGCGATCCTCGGCCTGGCGGATTTTGTGGATGTGGCGTGTATCTGGAGCGACGAGCTCGGGACGGCCGAAGTGTGGTACCGCCTCCTCAATACGGGCTCGCGCATCGCGGGAACCGCCGGCACCGACGTGATGTCGGACATCTGGCGCCACCCTGCGGTGGGGGCGACGCGGACGTATGTCTACACCGGCGAGGACCACTTGCACTACGACGCGTGGGCGGACGCGATGGCGGCGGGGCGCGCGTTTGTCACGAGCGGGCCGATCATGACGCTGGAGGTGGCGGGGTCGGGC
>VYAQ01000063.1 GCA_009844885.1 Gemmatimonadota bacterium | reverse complement strand
CACCCGCCCCACCGCCCTGCGAACCTCCGCCTCATACGGCCCATCGCCGCCGTTCGGCTCGCCGACTTCCACCAGGGCGCCGATCACGTCGCCCAGCCCCGGGAGCGACGCGTCGAGAACACGCTGCTCCAGCAGCCGCGCCGCACGGCTCGGATTCAACACATCGTCCACCACATGGGCCGCGGCAACCACCGCCGGGGAGATCGCGTCGAACATCGGTCCCGTGTAGCGCGGGAAGAGTTCCCGGGTCCGCCCATACCCCGACGGCCGGGGCGGCAGTTCGGCCAACACGCTCTCGGGAATGGTCAGTTCGGCCGGCTGGAGTGCGCGCACGAGCGCGTCCAGGGCCCGGTTCTGCTCCGCGGCCGAGGCCGGCCTCACCGGATTGAGCCCGTCGCCACGGACGGCGTACGTGTAGTGCATACCCCCGAGGACCGAAGCGGCCGCCGTGACCTGAAAGCGGTGGTGCAGGTACAGCGGCACGAGCACCTCCTCCATCTGCGCCATGGGACGTCCCGTGCGAATCGCCCGCTCGCCGAAGCGGTCCAGGGCGGCGCGGCGGACATCCAGCATGCGGTCCAGTTCGGCGCCCGCGTCCGTCCCGTTCGACCATTGATCGGCCCGCGCATGGGCCGAGACGTCCTGGTTCGTGAAGAAGCGGACGTCCTCGTCCCACGCCTCGTCCAGGATCTTCTCTAGCTCGGCCGCTTCGTCCGTGCCGGGCGGGAAGACCTCGTAGCCGTACCGGATAGAGACCTTGTCCCACTCGCCGATGTCCGTGTCGTAGACCTCCGAGTAGTCGAAGCCGTGGCCGTCCAGCGTGATGAGCGGGTGCGGATAGTCCATCACCGAGATCCTGCCCGCCTCGCTGTCGTAGTAGTTGTGCGACAACCCCAGCGTGTGCCCGATCTCGTGTGCCGACAGCTGGCGAATCCTGTCCAGCGCCCACTCCGCAATATCGTCCGCGCTCTCGTCGCCGTTCTCGTACGGGGCCAGCAGACCCTCGGCGATGAGGTAGTCCTGCCGCACCCGCAACGAGCCGAGCGTCACGGTGCCCTTGAGGATCTCTCCGGTGCGCGGGTCGGTAATCGAGCCGCCCGTGCTCCACCCCCGCGTGGAGCGGTGCACCCAGTTGATCACGTTGTAGCGGACGTCGTGGCTGCTCACGTCCTCGGGCCTCATTTCCACTCGGAAGGCGTCGATGAAGCCGGCGGCCTCGAAGGCCTGGTTCCACCAGCGGGCCCCGTCCAGCAGCGCCGAGCGCACCGGCTCCGGGGTCCCGGGATCGAGGTAGTAGACGAGGGGCTCGACGGGCTCGCTCATCGCGGCCGAGGGGTCCCGCTTCTCCAGCCGGTGTCGGCGTATGAAACGCTTGGTCATCGGCTCACCGAGGGGGGTCGAGTAGTCCTGGAACGAGAGTCCCCCGTACCCGCCGCGCGGATTGTGAGCACGCGGCGTGTATTCCCCCAGCTCCGGGAGTTTGATAAAGGAGTGATGCATTCGGATCGTGGCCGCCGCCGCGGAAGCCGCCACGTTACCGACGCCCTCGAATCCGCCGCCTCCGCCTCCGAATCCCCCGAAACCCCCACCCCCGCCGTCCTGTCGCACGAAAGTGAGGGAAGCCTCCATCTCGGTGTTCTCGGGGAAGTTCATGACCATGGGCAGGTACACCGCGCTGCGGCTCGCGTCGAGCCGGTAGGTCCCGGGCCGCATCCTGCCGGCAAGGCCCGCGATGTCCTGCAGGAGGAACGGCGTGAAGTCCACCAGCACGCGGTCGCCCGTCTCCGCCCCCACCGTGAATCCCCAGAGTGTCGACGGCGCAAAGGCGTCCTCCACGGCCTTGCGCTCGGCCGCGTTGTCGCTCGACGCGCGGAACCGGTAGTTGGGCTGGATCATCAGCACCTTGGGCCCCACCCGCTGGAAGCGCACGACCCGCGAGCCCGCGAGCTGTCCCCGGTCGATGCCGATGTCGTTCGAGCCCAGCCCGGCGCCGATCCCGGAAGCGTGGAGCACATCCGTGTCCCACTCGCCGATCTCCAGCCAGATCCTGCCGCTCGCCTCCTCCCAGTAGAGCGGCATGAAGCCGTCCATCAGCTCCATCGAGGCGGTCCTGTCCTCGATCGTCGGCACCTCGCCCCCGGTCTGCGCTCCCGGCTGTGCCGATACCGGCGCCCGGCCCAGTGCCAGAGCCACGAAGACTGTCATGGCCGCGGCGCGGCCCACGCGAATGCTCGTCATCGTACTGTACCTCCAGGGTTGAACTGCTGTTTCCCGAACTGTTGCCAAGTGCTCAACTGCCAAGCTGGGCGCGCACCGCCTCCGCCACCAGCTTCATCTCCTCCGCCGTGTTGTAGAGGTGCGGCGAGACCCGGATTCGGCCCCTCCGCAGTGACACCACGACACCCGCTTCGGCCAGCCCCTCTTCCAGGCTCTCTCCGTCGATGTCCGGGTGGCGGAACGTGAGAATGTGCCGGCGCTGTCCCGGGTCGGGCGCGGTCACGCATCCCAGGGCTTCGAGCCGCCCGGCAAGATCGTCGACCAGCCCGCCGACGTGCTCGGCGATCGCATCGACCCCCGCCTCTTCGAGCAGCTCCAGCGCGGCCAGAAAGCCCGCGATCAGCGGATACGCCAGGCTGCCCTCCTCGAATCGGCCGGCATCGGGGAGCAACTCGTAGTGCACGCGGTCGAAGTTGAACGCGTCGGTCGTGCTCCTCCAGCCGATCAGGGGCGGATGGACGCTGTTCACCAGCGAGCGGTCCACGAAAACCGCCCCGATGCCCATCATGCCGAGCATCCATTTGTGGCTGTCTGCCGACAGAAAGCGAACACCGTCCTTCTTCACGTCGGTCGGAAGCGCGCCCACGGTCTGGATGCCGTCCACGCACAGCAGCACGTCGCGCTCGCGGCACAGCTCGCCGAGCCCGGTCAGGTCGGTGACGGCGCCGGTCGCGTATTGCGCCGAGCTGACCGCCAGCACCCGGGTCGCCGGTTTCAGGGCACGGGCGGCCGCATCCACGGTCACCGTGCCCACCTCGTCGGCGGGAAGGACATCGAGCGCCGCGATCCCGCGCCGGTCCAGATCGATCCACGGATAGACATTGGACGGGTACTCGATCGAGGCCGCCGCCGCGACACGGTCGCCGGGACGCCAGTCCAGCCCCGCCGCGAGAAGCGAGAGGCCGTGTGAGGTGTTTCGCACAAAAGCGACTTCGTCCGCATCGCAGCCGATCAGACGGGCGAAGCGCTCGCGGCACGACTGGGCCAGCGACTCCCAGTCGTCGAACGACGGCCGGCCCATCCGCGCCATCGCGTCCATGAAGCCGTGAACGGCCTCGACGACGCGCGTCGAAGTGGGCGAGACGCCCGCATGGTTGAGGAAGATGTGGGTGCGGGACACCGGGAATTCCTCGCGGTACGACTGTGGGAGGGTGCGCAACGGCCTGTTCATCGGTTGTGACGCCTCCTGACTGCCTCGCGGTACACATTGAGGTTGCCGTCGACCATCGTATCCACCGAGAAGCGGCTTTCAATCCGTTCCCGGGCACGCCTGCCCATCGCCCGGGCGGCCTCGGGATCGGCAAGGATCGACGCGAGCGCCGTGGCGAGGGCGCCCGCGTCCCCGGGGGGACAAAGCAGCCCCGTGCGCCCGTCCTGGATGATCTCCGGAACCCCGCCCGCGCGGGTGCCCACCACCGGCAGGCCCGCAGCTCCCGCCTGCAACACGGCCACGCCCAGGCCTTCGCGCAAGGGAGGGTGCACACAGAAGTCGAAGGATCCCAGCCATCTGTGCAGATCGGTCCGGAAGCCCGCGAAACGGATTTGATTGACGACGCCGGCGACCTCCGCCAACTCCGCGACATTTTCGCCCATCGGGCCGCGGCCGAAGAGAACCACGGAGGGGGTCATGCCCCGGCGTTTCAGGATGGCCAGCGCGTCGACGAGCACCCAGTGACCCTTGCGCGGGATGAACTGCGCCACCATGGCCCCGGCCGGCTCGCCCGGCACGAGTCCGAACTCGGCGTCCGTCTCCCTGCGCGCGACCGGGTCCACCCAGTCCCCAGCCTCTACCGCCGAATGCACCAGCGAGATCTTTTCGCGCGGCACGCCCTGGTCAACCAGCACCTCGCGCACGGCCGCCGAGATCGCGATCACGCGCCGATACAGCCCGTACTTCGCCCCCACGACCCACTCCACTTCCGGGTTATCCACTCGGCGCGTCACCACGACCGGCACGCGGGCGACCGTGGCGGCCACGGCCCCCAGGGTGTCGGCGCCGCGACGCGAATGCAGGTGCACCAGTTCCACGTCCGCCCGGCGAAAGCGCGCAGCCATCCTGGCCAGCGCCATGACGTCGGCCTCGCCGCGAAACGGGAACTCCTCCACGCGCAGCCACCGGTCCCTTCCTGCCGCCGCCACCTCCGAGCCGCGCGGGACCATGAGCACCGACTCGATGCCGCGCTCCTGCAACCCCTGGGCCAGGTAGAGCACCTGTAGTGCCCCCCCGTAGAGGTGCCGCCCGGTCTCGACATGGACGACGCTCACGAGGCCTTCACGACTGTCCCGGGCAGGCGCAGCACCGCTCCCACCGCCGCCACCACCTCGTCGACCGTGATGTCCCTCATGCAATCGACCCGTCCGTCACACGTCAGCTTGCCGCGGCACGGCGAGCAACCCCGCCCCGAATGCAGGATCCTCACGCCCGGACCCGGCGGATCCATGTACGGGGTGTGCGACCCGAAGAGGAGCACCGCCGGGCGGCCCCAGGCATGGGCCATGTGGCTCAGTCCCGTGTCCACGCCCGCCAGCACGCTGCAGCGCGACACCAGCGCGGCCGCCTCTCCCAGCGTGGTCCGGCCCACCAGGTCCAGCACGGACGCCCCCACGCCGCCACCGGCGGGGCCACCGCCTTCACGCCCGGCCGGGCGCTCCACCACGGGCACATCCGCGCCCGCCAGGATCCGGTCCGCGGCCCCGCGGTCCGCCGGGCCCCCGAGCATCACCACCCCCACACGCATGTCGGCACGGAGCCTGCGGATCACCTCGGACCACCGCTCCTCCAGCCAGTGTTTGTGGAAGCGGGTCGTGAACGGACACACGGCCACGAACCCCGTTTCGAGCCCTTCCCGCTCTACCACGCGCGCGGCCCTCCCCGCCTCGTCGGCGGAGCGCGGGATCTCGAGCGGGAACGTGCGCGTGTCGAGCCCCAGCACCTCGGCGAGATGCACGTACTCGGAGGCGATCCGGCGCGCATCGCCGCCGCGACGCACGACTCTGGTCATCAGGGCGCGCGACCCCTCCCGCGACCCCAGCCCGATCCGCACCGGCGCCCCGGTGAGGAACGCCAGCACGCCGCTGCGCAGAAGGCCCTGTGCGTCGATCGCGACATCGAAACGGGCGTCCCGCAGGCGGTCGAGCAGGTCCGCAGCGGCTTGTGCGAGCGCCCCCCAGCGGCCCGTTCGCAACATGCGTTTCCACGCCGCGCGCTCCCACACGATCACTTCGTCCAGGTGCGGGTTGTGCCGGATCACGTCCGCCGTGTGCTCCTCCGCCGCCCAGGCGATGTGGGCATTGGGGTACCGCCGGCGCAACGCGCCCGCCAGGGGGGAAGCGAAAACCAGGTCGCCGCGCGCGGACAGGCGCACGATCAGGATCTTCCGAACGGTTCGAGAAATCATCGAATGAAGGTTATGATTGGCTGTTGCCGTCACAACTCCCCAACCAGGCATGATCGGACTGTTTCGCGACCTCGCACTGGGTCTGGGTCTCATCGCCTACGCCGTGCGCAAGCGCATCGGCACGGGGAGCTGGCCCGCCGACCTGCGCAGCCGCAGTGGCCGGCTGGCCGGACCCGTGCGCCGTGCACGCGGGCCGCGGATCCTGTTGCACGGCGTCAGCGTCGGCGAGATCCACGCGCTGGAGCCGCTGGTCGAGGCGCTGGCGGCCTCCCCGGCCGCGCCGGACATCGTGGTCAGCGCCACCACCGCGACCGGGTTCGAGCAGGCGCGCCGGATCCACGCCCCGGACCGCGAGGTCGTGCGCTTCCCGCTGGACTTCACCTGGATGACCGCCCGCTTCCTGGACACGGTCCGCCCCGAGCTCGTCGTCCTGGCCGAACTGGAGCTGTGGCCGTCCTTCCTCGCTGCGTGCGCGCGCCGCGGTATTCCGGTCTGCGTCGTGAACGGCCGGTTCTCGGAACGCAGCTTCCGGGGCTACCGGGGCCTGGGCGCGCTGGCCCGCCCCATGTTTCGCCAACTGGCCCTCGTGACGGCCCAGACAGCCACGTACCGGGACAGGTTCACGGCCATGGGCGTGCCGGCCGGCCGTGCCGTGGTGGGCGGCAGCCTGAAGTGGGACGCCGCGCGCGCCGATCCCGATCCCGCGGAGGCTGCCGCCCTCGCGGCCGCGCTCGGTATTGACCGGTCCAGGCCCCTGGTCGTCGCCGGGTCGACGGGCCCGGGTGAGGAGGAGGTCCTGATGCGGGGCCTTCCCGGCGGGTGCCAGCTGCTGCTCGCTCCGCGGAACCCCGACCGCTGGGACGCCGTCGCGCGCCTGGTTCCGGGAATGCCGCGCATGTCGCGGGCCCACGCGAGCCGGCCGGCGGCGAACACGCCCCGATCGCGGGCCGACGCGAGTCGGCCGCACGAAGCCGCCCAGGTCTTCCTCCTCGACACCATCGGCGACCTGCCTGCCGCCTACCTGCTCGCTGACGCCGTCTTCGTGGGCCGCAGCCTCATCCCCCTCGGGGGCTCCAATCCCCTGGAGGCGGCGGCCCTGGAGAAGCCTGTCGTAACCGGCCCCCACCACGAGAACTTTGCCGGGGTGGTCGACGCGCTGAGGCAGGAGGGCGGGATCGCGGTGTCCGCCGATCCGATGACGGTCGTCCGTGGCTGGCTCGCCGACCCCCAATCCGCCGCCGCGGTGGCCGAGGGCGCGCGACAGGCGATGGCGCGGCACCGCGGGGTGGCGCGAGCGACGGCCGACCGCGTGCTGGGGCTGTTACCGCACCCCGAAGCCGCTACGGAAGGCTGGAAGCCGCCGCCAAAGGTCAACTTAAGTTGAACTTCCATTTCACCAGAAGCGGGAGAGGCCCCTCGAATCGACCTCGCCGGGGTGCCCGAGGAGGCCGCCCTCGAGTCACCTACCAGAAGAAGACGCTCGCGGACATGTAGCCCACGCGCGGCAGCGCCCCGAATTCGGACCCCAGCGACAGCTCCGTGCCGTCCAGCGACGGCCCTTCGCCCACGCCGAAATATGCGCCCGCGCTCAGCGACATGCTCTCGCTGACCGAGTAGCCCAGACCCGGAGCGAAAACGAACGAGCCGTCCCGGAGACTGCCCAACACCAGCGCGCTGGCGGAAACCAGCGGGTGCACCGGATACGACATCTGCAGCGCCCCCACGTCGCGACCGAGCCCCTGCATCTCGCCCTGCTCGAACGCCCGGCTCCGCGCGACGTCCAGCAGCCCATCCGGCGTGGTGGCCCCGAGACCGTCGCGCTGGTACTCGACCACGACATACAGGTCCGCGCCCGCCACGGCGAACGTCCGGTCCAGACCCACCGTGCCACGCACCACGAGCCTGTCCTCCAGATCGCGCACCGCGCCCTCCGCGCGAAGTGCCCACAGGCCCACGGAGCCACTCAGGAACGCCGCCGCGCCGAACGTATCGTGCACCACGCCCCCCCACGCCCCCAGGTCCCAGCCGCCCCGGTTCGAACTGACGCGCCCGCGCATCGTCAGCGTCTCCCGGTCGCCGGGGCGCGCGGGGCGGACCACGACCTCGAACTGCGTGAACGAACCGCGGTAGTAGCGAAGCCG
>VYAQ01000015.1 GCA_009844885.1 Gemmatimonadota bacterium | reverse complement strand
TCAATGTTCACATCAGGTTGTGAACACGACTGCTTCCGCCGCAGTAGCAGACGTACAGCTTCGACCTGTCGAGGTGCTCCGTGGACTCGGCGGTGATCTCGCGGTGGGGCAGGTTCACGGCTCCGGGAATGTGTTCGCGGGCATAGGCCTCGGCGGACCGGCCATCGACCACGACCACCGGCTCGCCCTTGCCCAGGGCTTCATACACGTCCCAGGAATCGGTCTCGAAGGCGAGCTTCTGCTTGTAGTGATTCAGCTGATCGATGTTCATGTGCCCTATCTTGGTGACTGGCTGATCGCTGTTCGTGCGTTGAATCTACAATGCCGCACGGATCACTCCCATCCGCAAGGACACACTCATGGTATCCGAGCCGGACAAGGCCGCACACGGCGTCCGCTACCAACCCGACGAAAGACCGCCCTGGCCGTTGGCCGTGGGGCTCGCGCTCCAGTACTCGGTGCTGGCGATCGGGGGGGTCGTGCTCACCGTCGCGATCGTGCTGCGCAGCGCGGAGAGCACCGCGGCATACCTGGCCTGGGGGGCTTTCGGCGCGCTTCTGGTAAGCGGCGTGGCCACCATTCTGCAGGCGCGGCGCGTGGGACGGCTGGGGTCGGGATACGTGCTGATGATGGGCACGTCGGGGGCGTTCATCGCGGTATCGGTGGCGGCGCTCCAGCAGGGGGGACCGGGTCTGCTGGCGACGCTGATCATCGTGTCGTCGCTCTTCCAGTTCCTGCTCGCGGGGCGCCTGTCGATTCTGCGGCGTATCCTGACGCCGACCGTTGCGGGCACCGTGATCATGCTGATCGCGGTCAACGTGATGCCGTTCCTCTTCGACTTCATGGACAACGTGCCCGAGGGGAGCGGACCCCTGGCGGCGCCTGTCACCGTCATGGCGACGCTTGTGGTGACGCTGGGGGTGATGCTGAAGTTCAGCGGTCCGGCTCGGCTGTGGGGGCCGTTGATCGGGATCGTTGCAGGAGTCATCGCGGCGTCGTTCTTCGGGGTGCTCGACGGCGGACCGGTCCGCGAGGCCATGTGGGTCGGGGTGCCGCTCGCGGGCTGGCCGGGCCTGGGGTTCGACTTCGGTCCGGCGTTCTGGGCGATACTGCCGGCCTACACCTTCGTGACCCTGGTGGGAGCGATCGAGACGATCGGAGACGCGGTGGGGATCCAGAAGGTCTCGTGGCGCGAGCGGCGGGCCACCGACTATCGGGCCGTGCAGGGGGCCGTGGCCGCCGATGGCTTCGGCAACCTGCTCTCGGGGCTGTTCGCCACGGTGCCGAACACCACCTACTCGAGCAGCGTGTCGGTGGTCGAGATCACGGGGATCGCGTCGCGGCGGGTGGGGGTGTGTATCGGCATCATCTTCTGCGTGCTCGCCTTCCTGCCGAAGGTGACGCAGGTGCTCCTGGTGATCCCGGATCCGGTGCTCGGTGCCTACGCGATGGTGATCATCGCCGTGCTCTTCATGCTGGGTACCAGGATCGTGCTCCAGGACGGCATGGACTACCGCAAGGCCACGGTGGTCGGGTTCTCGTTCTGGGTCGGCGTCGGCTGCCAGAGCGGCCAGATTCCCACCGATGCGCTGGCGCCCTTCCTGCAGCAGTTGCTCAGCAACGGGATGACCTCGGGGGGACTGACCGCGCTCGTGCTGACCGCGTTCATGGAGCTGACGGGGCCGCGGCACATGCGCATGCAGACGGAGTTGCAGGTAGAGTCGCTGCCGAAGATCCAGCGGTTTCTGGAGGACTTCGCAAGCCGCCGGGGGTTGGGGGACGGGATGGCGAACCGGCTGGCGCACGCGGCCGAGGAGACGCTGTTGCTGCTGATCGGTGAGACGGAAGGAGAGAATGGGCGCGACACCGGCCGGCGTCGGGTACGGCTCACCGCACGACCCGAGTCGGGAGGCGCCGAACTGGAGTTCCTGGCAGGCGGCACCGAGGGCAACATCGAGGATCACCTGGCAGTCGTCGGCACACACCCGGTGGACACCGTGGAGGAGCACGAGTTCTCGTTGCGGCTGCTCCGCCACCTCGCGACCTCGGTGCAGCACCACAAGTACGAGGACATCGATGTCGTGACCGTGAGGGTCGATCCGACGGCCTAGTCGGAGCCACAGCATGTCCCCGGCTTGCCATTCCCGACAGACGGCCCCGATTATCCCACCATGACTCCGGTAATGACGCCCACCCTGCAGGACCTCGCCTCCGAGGCGGCGGCCCGGTACACCGCGGCAAACCCGCTGAGCCGGACCCGCTTCGAGCGCTCCACGAGGTTCCTTCCCGGGGGCGATACCCGCACCGTCAACCACTACACGCCCTTCCCGGTGACGATCGTCGGCGGCGCGGGAGCCCGGCTGCACGACCTCGACGGGCACGAGTACGTCGACTTCCTCAACGACCACACGGCCGGCCTCTACGGGCACTCGCATCCGGTCCTCCAGACCGCGATCGCCGCTGCCGCGCGGAACGGCCTTGCGCTCGGCGGCCCCACGCCGAACCAGCAGGATTTCGCCGAGCTGATCTGCGGGCGCTTCCCCTCGGTCGAACGCGTGCGGTTCACGAACTCGGGCACGGAGGCGAACCTGATGGCCGTGAGCCTTGCGCGGGCGGTCACGGAGCGCGACGCGGTTCTCGTGTTCGACGGCGGCTACCACGGCGGCCCCCTGAGCTTCAGCGGTCCGGACCGACGGCTCAACCTTCCCTTCCGCTGGATCGTCGGCGAATACAACGACGCGGAGTCGGCGCGGTCGCTGATCGAGGCGCACGCGGACGAGCTGGCCTGCGTGCTCGTCGAGCCCATGCTGGGAGGAGGCGGCTGCATTCCCGCGACGCGGGCCTTCCTGAGCGCCCTCCGGGACGCCACCCAAGGCAGCGACACGCTGCTGATCTTCGACGAGGTGCAGACCTCTCGCTTGTCGCCGGGCGGCCTCCAGGAGGTGCTCGACATTCACGCCGACCTCACGACCTTCGGCAAGTATCTCGGTGGCGGCGCCTCGTTCGGCGCGTTCGGAGGCCGGGCCGATCTCATGGACCGGTTCGACCCGCGCCGGCCGGATCACCTCGGACACCCCGGCACGCACAACAACAATGCGCTCACCATGGCCGCGGGACTCGCCGGGCTGCGCGAGGTGCTCACGCCCGGGGTGGTGCACCGGCTCAACCGTCGCGGCGAGGCGTTGCGCGACGCCCTCAACGACGTCGCGACCCGGCTGAACGCGCCCGCGCAGGTGACGGGCCGGGGTTCGATCATGAACGTGCACTTTCAACGCGCGCCGATCCGCTGCCACGCCGATACGGCCGCGACTCCGCCTGCCGCGCGCGACCTCTTCCACCTCGAGATGCTGCTTGCCGGCTTCTGGATCGCGCGCCGCGGCTTCATCTCGGTCTCACTCGCCCACGACGACGAGGACTGCCACGAGCTGGCCCGCGCGTTCGAGACCTTCCTCGGCCGCCACCAGGCCGCCATCGACGGCCACGCATGACCGCTAACGACACACGCCAGGGACTCCGCTTCCAGGCCGACGAAACCCCCAGCTACCCCGTATCGTTCGGGCTCGCCTTCCAGTACATCCTCCTGAACATCGCCGGGATCGTGATCACGGTGGCGATCGTGGTGCGCGCCGGCGGCGCGAGCGAGAGCTACCTGGCGTGGGCGGCCTTCGCCGTGCTGATCGTCTGCGGTATCTCGACCCTGATCCAGGCCAGACCCATCGCGGGCCGGATCGGCGCCGGGTACATCCTGCTGATGGGCACGTCCGGGGTCTTCATCGCGGTATCGGTGGCGGCGCTGGAACGCGGAGGCCCGGCGCTGCTCGCCACCCTGATCGTGGCGTCGTCGCTCTTCCAGTTCCTGATTTCGTCGCGGCTTTCGCTGCTCCGGCGCGTCATCACGCCGACGGTGGCGGGCACGGTCATCATGCTGATCGCGGTCACGGTCATGCCCATCGGCTTCGACCTCGTCTTCCAGACACCCGAGGGGGCCGCGCCGGGAGCCGCCCCCATGACGGCGCTGGCGACGATGGTCATCACGATCCTGATCGTGTTGCGGGCGAGAGGCGCGCTGCGCCTGTGGGGCTCGGTGATCGGCGCCGCCGGAGGATGCCTGATGGCGGCAGGCTACGGCATCTACGACACGAGCATCGTGGGCGACGCGCTCTGGTTCGGCGTGCCGGCGGCGGGTTGGCCGGGATTCGACCTGAGGCTGAGCCCCGAGTTCTGGGCGATGCTGCCCGCCTTCGTCTTCGTCACGCTTGTGGGCGCCATCGAGACCATCGGGGACGGGATGGCGATCCAGCGCGTGTCGTGGCGCAAGCGCCGGGCGACGGATTTCCGCGCCGTCCAGGGCGCCGTGGCCGCCGACGGGGTGGGCAACCTCCTGTCGGGACTCCTGGCCACGGTCCCCAACACGACCTATTCCAACAGCGTCTCGATCGTCGAGATCACCGGGATCGCCGCGCGGCGGGTGGGCGTCTGCATTGGGCTCACGTTCATCGCCCTGGCATTCTTCCCCAAGGCCACCGCGGTGCTGCTGGCCATCCCCAACCCGGTGGTGGGCGCCTACATCATCGTACTGATCGCGATCCTCTTCGTCCTGGGCCTCGAAATGGTCACCCAGGACGGAATCGACTACCGGAAGGCGACGATCATCGGCGTCTCGTTCTGGATCGGGGCGGGGTTCCAGAGCGGCCAGATCCCGTCCGAGTACTTCGGCGGCTGGGCGGGACAGCTGCTGGAGAACGGGATGACATCCGGCGGCCTGACCGCGATCCTGCTCTCCGCGTTCATGGAGCTGGCGGGACCGCGGCGGCGGCGCATGGAGACCACGCTGGACATCGAGGCCCAGCCGAAGATCCAGGAGTTCCTTGAGGACTTCGCCGCGCGCACGGGGCTGGGCGAGGAGATGGCGAGGAGGCTGGGGCTGGCGGCCGAGGAGACGCTGCTGATCGTTCTGGACCAGGTGGCCGAGGACGACAGGTTCGGGGTGAGACGCCTGCGGGTTACGGCGCGGGCGGAAGCCGGCGGGGCCGAACTCGAGTTCCTTGCGGCGGCGGGCGAGGGCAACATCGAGGACCGCATGGCCTTCATCGGCGGAAGCGTGACGGAGGTCCCGGTCGAGCGCGATTTTTCCCTGCGCCTCCTGCGCCACATCGCGACCGCCGTGCGGCACCAGAAGTACCACGACACCGATATCGTGACGGTGCGCGTGGATCCGGTGGGTACGAGGGTATGAGCCATATATGGCGTGCTAATGTCGATTAAGGCACTAATGCGCCGTATATGACGCTATAGACATTCAGTTTGATCGAGGTGGGAGAGCTGTTCGACGTGCCGAAGGGCGGCCGCGAGATCGTCGAGCAGGTGGCGGGGGCGGTGGCGGATTGGCGGCGGCTCGCCGGCGAGGCGGGCGTGCCGGACGAGATGGTGGAGTGGATCGAGAGCAGGCTTCAGGCGGGCTGATACCGCGTCACCGTAAAGCCGCGATTGCACATTTTCGGCGTTGGAACTGTTAACGAGATAGAGGGCATGCTCTTCAACCGGTCCAACTATCAGGAGTGAACACTGTGTCGACACCCCCGGCCAGCACTCGAGAAGCACCTGGAGACGACAGGGATATCTTCACCGGCCACCTGCCGCATGACGCGCTCATGTTTCTGGCGCGGCGAGGGCTGGCCGAGGCCCAGTTCCGGCTGGGCGCGGCGTACCTCGCGGGCGACGAGGGGGTGCGGCGCGACGTGTCCGAGGCCACCCAATGGTTTCAACGCGCCGCCGAGCAGGACCACGTCGAAGCCCAGGTCCATTTGGCCGAGGCGTACTACCAGGGTGTGGGTGTGGACCGGGACCACGAAGAGGCAGCCCACTGGTTCCGTGCCGCCGCCGATCTGGGACACGACCATGCCGGGTTGCGCCTCGGGATGATGTATGCGGACGCGGAGGCGCAACTCTACATTGACCCGGAGGCGAGGGAGCGGCTCGAAACTGCCGCCCTTGCCGGGTATTGGCCAGCCCGGCACCTGCTCCACACGTGGCGTACCGAAGACAAGGAAGCTGAAGAAACCCTGGACCCCTTCCGCCACCAGCGCGCCCGCGACATGGCTGGACACCACGACTGCTGGTGGCAACCCGACCCGAACCCCCAGCCTTATTCCCCCGTCCGCCGGTGGACGTTCCGCGGGCTGAAGGCGCTGTAGGGCCTCTGGGCGCTGCTGACCGGTCCGCGCCTCTGCCGAAAAACGTTTCAGCTGAAACGTCGAGCGCTCACCACACGGCCGCGGATCCTCCGGGGCGCGACGCTCGCCCTCACCCGCCCCGCCTGAGCAGCCTCCCCGGTTTCGCGTCGGTCAGCTCGCCGTCGTCGATGACGAGCTCGCCGTTCACGAACAGGTAGTCGACGCCCTCGGACTGCAGCGTCGCGTCGGCGCCGAAGTCGGCCCGGTCGCGCAGCCGCGCGGGGTCGAAGACGACCAGGTCCGCGGCCATGCCGGGGGCGACGATGCCGCGGTCGTACATGCCCAGACGGTGCGCCGCTAGCGAGGTCATGCGGCGTATGGCCTCTTCCAGGGTGATCACGCCGTCCTCGCGCACGTACTTGGCGATCACGCGCGGGAAAGCCCCGAAGGCGCGGGGGTGCGTGCTCGACACCGACGCCGGGTTCACCGGCGAGGCATCCGTGTCGATCATGACGAACGGCGCCCTGAGCGCGGCCCACTTCTGCTCCTCGTTCATGCTGAGCGGATTCACGCTGACGCCGCCCGCCTGGACGAGGTCGAAAAAGGCGTTCCAGGGATCGGTCCCGAGGACCTCGGCCGCCTCGGCCACCGAACGGTTCACCACCCCCGGGTCGACCGCATCCGACGCAGAGACGATCAGCACGTTGTTCCAGTCCATGCCGACGTGCTGGTACCAGTTCTCCCAGTCGGGGTCGGTCTCGACCTCTTCGCGCAGCCGGGCGCGCAGTTCGGGATCGCCCAGCGTGGCCAGGAACGCGCCGGTGCCGCGCGCGTAGTGGCGCGGGTGCAGGAACGAGCCCAGGCCGATGCCGTTGCGCACGTAGGGGTAGACGTCGGCGGTGACGTCCATGCCGGCGGTGCGGGCGGAGTCGATGAGGGCGAGGGCCTCGTCCATGAGGGACCAGTTGCGCTGGCCGGCGGCCTTGAGGTGGTAGATGTGGACGGGGACGCCCGCGCCTTCGCCGATCGTGAGGGCCTCGCGGATGGCTTCGAGGACCGCGTGGCTCTCGTTCCTCATGTGCGTGAAGTAGACGCCACCGTATTCGCCCGCCACCGCGCTGAGGGCGACCAGCTCATCCGTGGACGCGTAGATCGCCGGCGGATAGATCAGGGACGTGGATACGCCGACGGCTCCATCCTCCATCCCCTCTCTTACCAACGCCTTCATCTGCTCGAGCTGCTCGGGCGTAGGCGCAACGTCCTCGTCGCCGAGCACCACGCGCCGGACCTGGGTCAGGCCGACGTCGTGGACCACGTTGATGGGAATGCCGTAGCGCTCCATGATCGCGAAGTACTCGGAGTAGCGGCGCCAGCGGAGGGTGTCGCCGTCGATCACGGGCGGGTTGCGAAGCGTGGCCTCGCTCTGGGGCGCGGCCGAGCCCCCCTCGCCGGACAGGTAGGTGGTGATGCCCTGGCGCAGCTTGCTCTCGGCGCTCGGCGGATCGGTGATGAGCACGAGGCTGCCCTGCCCCATCATGTCGACGAACCCGGGGGCGACCACGCGGTCGGCGGCGTCGATGGTGCGGCTGGCCGCGCGGCCGGAGAGGTTGCCGACGGCGGCGATGCGGTCTCCGCGCACTCCGATGTCGGCGCGGAACCAGGGATTGCC
>VYAQ01000391.1 GCA_009844885.1 Gemmatimonadota bacterium | reverse complement strand
GGCCCTGTTCGACGGCGAAGGAGATCCGGTCCACGGCCAGCACCGACTTCGCGGGTCGCGAGCCGTAGCGCTTGGTCAGTTCGAAGGTCTTGATTGCGTGCATTTCTGGCCCGTGTGGTCCAGTGTCGTCAGGTGACTCCACTGTCGGTAAGATACTTGTTCCAACCGGCCTTCGCTGGATCACGTCCAAGCAGGTCTCCCCCCCTCTGTCCGGACTTCGTCGTCCTCCCGGAGCCGTCGTCCGCGAGGAGCTTCTTGCCTACATTGCATGGGACGAATCCGAAGGTGCCGCCGACTCACACAATCCCTTGGCGTAAAGGACGAACCGAAATGCCGAAGCTGACGACGACAACGCGACCTCGATCCCTCGCGCCGCTCGCCCCTCTCGCCCTTTTGGTTGCCTGCGGCGATGCCGGGGACGGGTCGGCCACCGGGGCCGCTGGAACCCTCGACGGCCCGGACGTGATCGTGAGCGCCGTCACCGAGGAGGTCTTCGCCGTGGGGTCTGTCGTGGGCGACACTTGGGACACCTTCGGCAGCGTGCGCTCGGTGCACTTCGATGCGCAGTCCAACCTTCACATCTTCGATAGCCAACTCGATCACATCCTTGTCGTCGGGCCGGACGGCTCGCTGGTCCGTACCGTCGGTGGCCGAGGGGAGGGACCCGGCGAGTTCGGCAACGTCACGGGCGTGATCGTCGGACGCGACGGCGCGTACACGGTGATGGGATTCTCGCACATCGACCTCCTCGAACCCAACGGCGAATACGTACGACGCATCACCCAGGATCCGATGACGACGGGAATCGTCATGGCTAGCGAGGCGCTTCCCGACGGTCGCCTGATCGCCAGCCAGATTATGCGTTTCGGTGAGGATCACTACGAGGAAGGGGGCCGTCCCATCCACCTCTTCCCACTCGACGGCAACGAGCCACAACTCCTCTACACCGCTTGGGAACTGCCCGAAGAGGACGAAGACGAAATCGACATGAGCGGGTCGCCGTCGACGGGAATGCGCGTAAGCATGCCAGCGGGCCGCGCCTTCGAGCCCCGCCTTCAATACGACCTTCTGACCGATGGCCGCCTTGCGCTGATCGACTCAATCGGCTACCGCGTCAAGCTCATCGGACTCGACGGAAGTGTCACCGGAACCATCGAGCGGCCGATCGCACCGCTGCCGGTTGACGATGCGATCATGGAGGCCGAGCGCGAGCGCTACCGCGAGAGCGAGGCGTCGGCGCAGGCGAGCGCGGCCGCCGCCAACGTCCAGCTCCAGCGGGAAGGCGTGGAGGGACGCACCTTCGCCGACGAGTTGCCGGTGTTGTATGACTTGGAGGTGGACTGGGAGGATCGAATCTGGCTGGAACGCTGGGGTCCGACGGGCGACGACGACGGTCCGACCGACGTTGTGACTCCCGACGGGGACTACATCGGGACGCTTCCACCTGACGGACTCCGGATACCGGACGCCTTCGGCCCCGGCGGGCTTCTGGCCTACATAGAGACCGACGAAATGGACGTGCAGACCGTGCGCGTGATCAGGCTGGTTGCCTTGGAACCGCAGGGGTAGAGCAATCCGCGAAGTCCGCCAACGTCGAACGGAGACGAGCTTGCCGACTGGCCGCGGCGGTCGGCGGGTGAACCGACCATCACGAACACGAGGGTTCCGCAAACTGGTGAACGTGGGGAAGTCTTGAGCCGTGGGACTCAAGCCTCCGAAGACACCGGGACGGAAGCACGCATTGTTGGACAGGCTGATGGAAGGTCGCCCTCGGGCGTACCGGGAGATATGCCCGTAATGGGCTTCTGACCGCTTTGGGAGTCCCGCCATTCACGACCGTTTTTCCCGCTTTCGCGGCACGGTCCAGTAGTGTCCAGTCCAACGGTAGGAAACGCAGATCGTGCAGCCCTGTAAGTAGTTAGACGATTCCCTACCGTGATTCTGACCACTGGAGATCCGCTGCCGAGACACCGGTGGTTGCCGGCTCCGAAGGGGGCGTAGGCGCCGCGCTGGCGGTGTTCGCCGCGAGCCGCGGTGTAGCGGTCGATGTCGAAGCGCTCCGGGTCGGGAAAGTACTCTTCGAGCGTGTGCCCCACGGCGGTTCCGATCATGACCTGTGTGCCCGCCCGAACCCGGTGACCCGCGAACTCGAACGAATTGGCGGTCGTCCGCAGCACTGCGGGCGAAACCGGATGAAGCCGCAGGGTCTCCATCGCCACGCGGCGCGCGACATCGAGCCGTTGCAGTCCCTCGGCACTCACGGGCCCCCGGGCGAAGAGGTCGTCCGCCTCCGCGGTCATGCTCTCCATGATCTGCGGGCGCTTCACAATGTTGTAGATCATGAACGCACACGTGCTCGCCGTGGTGTCCAGTCCCACCATGTACGGCGCGAGCACCGTCAGGGGCAGGTTGGTCTCGGGAAGCAGCTGTGGATCGGCTTCCCGCAACTCGAGCATCAGGTCGATGAAGTCCGGCATCGTTCTGCGCGGACCCGCCTTGCGCTTGTATGCGAGGACATCCCGGGCCAGCTCGCGGCCCCGTTCACGTGCGCGGCGGAATCGCGGGAGCTTCATGATGTGCGGGACCATTGCGGCGCTGAGGAGCAGCCCGCCCAGCAGCGTGGACAGATCGCGCGTGTAGCCCTCCGGCGAATAGCCGGCCATCATGTGGCCCATCTGCTCGGCGATGAGGTCCTGAAACGCCGGCAGCGCCTCGAAGGGCTCCCCGACCGGCCAGTTGCCGATCTCGTCGCGCGTGATGTCGACGACCTCCTGCGCGCGGTCCCGCATGACCCGGACCGCGTATCCCCGGGCCTGGGCCTTCCGCGTCGTGACGTGATCGATCCCGTCCATGGTCAGGATCGAACGCGACGAGTCCATCTGGTTGTGGAATTCCGCCATCGGCTCGAGCGACCGGAAGACGGTCTTGCCGTGCGAGGTGAGGAAGTTGGCCGCCTCCGGCCCCGCGATGCAGACGAACCGGCGCCCCGGAGCGCGGATCCGGAAGATCGGGCCCAGTTCGCGGTACTGGCGGGCAAGAAAAGCCACCAGTCCCCTGCGCATGGCCAGCCCGTTGCCCAGGAGAGGCAGGCCCGGCACCACCGGGATCTCCTTCGGTCGTCGGGGCTTGGGAGCTGGCTCTTCGGGCGCCTTGAGACCCTCGATCGCCAGGCTCATCGTGCGGCCGATCAGGTCGAGGTTCTTCAGAAGATCGATCCGATCCCGGACCTGTGCCCGCTCCTCGGACGAAAGAATGGTGCGGAATACGCCGCAGGCGTTCGCGAGGGCGATGATGGCGACATCGCGCGGGTCGGGAACGTCGTCGCTGAACAGGATCCGCATGATCCGCAGCCTGGTTTCCTCGACCGGTTGGCCGTCCGAAACGGGGTAGCGCCGCGAGCGGGACACCGAGGGGGTTAGTGACAGTACGCCGTGCGCTTCGGACCTGAGGACGCCGCGTTCGGTCAGGCGCGCCAGCGCGGCCCTGCGGATCCGGCGTCCCCGGCGCGCGGTCCGTTCGAGCCAGTAGCTCGTGTCGTGTGTTTGGCCGGCGCCGGCGATGTCGGCAATCTCGCCGAGCGTTGGGTCGAGGAGGTCGTCGCCGAGGGGCGTGGAGTCCACGAGCATCAGCCGCTCCAGATCCGTGTCGATGCGATCCTCGAGTGCGAGATCCATCAGCACGGCGCCGGCGAGGGCCAGGTCGAAGGAGCGCTCGGGCAGGGCGGGGGCCAGCTCCCCGCGCGCCTCGTCGAGAACGAGAACGAGGATCTCCTCGGCGAATCTCAGCATGGTGGCTGGTATCGTCCCGGCGGAGTGTCGGACGAGGGCGACGCGGCGTCTCGCATCAAATCCGCGTGGGCCGTGTCGTTGCGAAACATCGTCAAGAGCAATCAAATCGCGATATCCCATGTCATATGCATGAGATTATCGTGATTTACCGCAAACCCGGCAAGGAGATCCCCAAATCTTCCATCGAGTTGTGAATTCCAATAACGTACAATATCTTATACACTACATGAATTCACGTATGCCTTACTGAACCGTAAAGGAAAGCGATGCCTTCCTACATCCGTGGAACCCTGCCGCTTCCGGTCCGGCGCATCCTCAGCAAGCTCGGCAGCGACATCCGGGACGCCCGGCTGCGCCGCCGCATCCGCGCGTCGACGTTGGCCGAGCGCGCGCTCGTCAGTCGCACGACGCTGCACAAGATCGAACGGGGCGATGCGGGTGTGTCCATGGGCAAGTATGCCACGGTCCTGTTCGTCCTGGGCATGCACGATGGCATTGCGGACCTGGCCGACCGCAGCCGGGACGGGGTCGGACTCGATTTGCTGGAAGAGCGCCTGCCTCAGCGCGTGCGCGTGGCCTCGGCCGCGCATCGGAAAGGTGATACGCGCTCCCTGGGGGTGGACGACTAGGGTGCCGGGATCACGGATCTCCCCGCCGCGACATCCCCTCCACCGTCGTCGACGCCGCCATGTGGCCGATCACGTTGGCCGCGGAACGGAACACGTCCGGCACGCGGTCGATCCCGAGCAGAATCCCGAGCCCGGCGATGGGGATGCCCACCACGTTGAGCGCCGGCACGAGCGACACGATGCTGGCGCTGGGCACAGGCGCGACCGTCATCGAGGCGAGGAAGATCGCCAGCACCGCGGCCGCGATCATCCCGGCATCGAGCGGTACCCCGTACATGGCGGCGAGGAACACCAGCGAGCAAGCCTGAAACAGCGCGCTGCCCGGGCGGTTGATCGACGCCGCCAGCGGCAGGACCAGCGTGAAGGTGCGCTTCGACAGGCCGAGCTTCTCAGCCTCCTGCAGCATCATGGGCAGCGTGCCCACCGATGTCGTCGTGGTGAACCCCACGGTGTACGAGCCCACCGTCCCGCGGATGAAGCGCGCCGGTCCCACGCCGCCCAGCAGCCGGACCAGGGGCAGGAGCACGAGGCCCTTGAGGATGAAGAGGCCCACCACTACGGCGACGATGAAGACGGCGAGGTTCTGCAGCATCGCCAGCCCGGTCTGCGCGATCACCGGCGCGGCCAGACCGAAGACGCCCACGGGCGCCGTCCACAGGATCCAGGTCATCAGCTTGATGAGGGCGTCGCCGAGCGTCTCCACGAACGACGTGAGCGTCTGCTGCTTCTCCTTCGGCAGGGTGGTCGTGGCCGCCCCAAGGAGGACGACGAAGATGAGGAGGGGGAGAAGCGCGCCGTCGGCGGCGACCTCGACGGGGTTGCGCGGCACGAGGTTGACGAGGAAGTCGACCACACCCGGCGCCACGGTGTCCAACTCGGTCCCGGTCGTGGGCGGCGGCACCGGGGCCGTAAAGTTGAGCGCGAAGCTCATGATGCCCATCCCGATCAGGATCGCGGGCAGCGTCGTCACCCAGAAGAAGCCGACCGCCATGCCCCCCAACCGCCCCAGTTCGCGCAGGTTCGCGATCCGCCCCACGCCCACGAAGACGACGGCCGCCACCAGCGGGATGACGACCATCTGAATCGCGCGGAGGAAGACCTGTCCGAGCGGTTCGGCGGCCTCGGCCATCCACAGCAGCGTCGGAGAACCGGTCGCGGAGGCGGCGATCCCGAGCCCCAGACCGAGGGCCAGCCCGATGAGAATGGCGCGGGTGTTCACGCGGGAATGGCTCGTGTATTCACGTCGCTTGTGGCTGGCCTTCCCGGGTGGGGATGGTGTCGTCGGGCGTCGGTGGGACGAAGCAGCCGGCAATCTGGATCCGATGCCCGGCAGGTGCAACCGTCGGACACCAGGCGGGGCCTCGAATTGCCGCGCCCAGGTTGCCAACCCATCGCACGCGGCCCACAGTCAGAACTTCGCAGGATCGACCCGTGCCCGACCGATTGGATGTGGTTGTCCATGGCCAAAAGGACTGCATTGCTTCCATGCCTGACCGTGCTGTGGCTCATTGCTGCCGTTCCGGATCCCGCGAATGGCCAGGTGGTCCGCGGCAGACTTGTCGACGCCGCTGGCGGGAGCGGAATTGGAGGCGCGATGGTGAGCCTGGAGGACCGGGCGGGCCGATCGCTCGATCGTGTACTCACGCGCACCGGGAGCGGCCTGTTCGAGCTGCGGATGCCCGCGCCTGGCGAGTACCGTGTCAGGGCCGAACGGATCGGCTACGCCACGACTCTCTCCGAGTTTTTCAGCGTGGCTGCCACGGACACGTTGACCATCGAGTTGGCCGCCCGGATCGAGCCCATCAGCCTGACGGGCATCGAAGCGGAGGGGGACCGCCGGTGCCGCGTGCGGCCTGAAGAGGGCCTGGCCGTCGCCCGCGTGTGGGAGGAGGCGCGGAAAGCTCTGGCGGCAGCGGCATGGACCCGGGAGCGTGGACTCTACCGCTATGAGATGCTCACGATCCGACGCCGGCTGGACGCCAGGGGCCGCAGGGTGGAGCGGGAGGACCGGGACTATCTGGAGGTGTCTGCCCCGACGCCCTACGAGTCCCGTCCCGCCGACTCGCTGCTGGCCGAGGGATTCGTGCGGCTCTCGGACCAGGGTGTAGTGTTCTGGGGACCGGACGCCGATGTGCTGCTTTCCGACTACTTCGTGGACACACACTGCTTTCGACTCACGCCGGGCGAGCGTCCGCCGGGAGAACCGTTGGGCCTGGAGTTCGAGCCGGTGCCGGATCGGGACGTGGCCGAAGTTGCCGGGACAATGTGGCTCGACCCGGTCTCGGCGCACCTGAAACGCCTGGATTTCCGGTACGTCAACCTCAACGTTCCCGCACGGCTCATGAGAGCCTCTCCCGGCGGCAGCGTGGAATTCACCACGCTGCCCAATGGCACGTGGATCGTCCCCTCCTGGCACCTTCGCATGTTTCGCCCGGATCCCGCGGCTTCCCTGGCGGCCATCATCATGGAGCATGGCGAGGTGCTCCGGGTTCGTGATCAGCAAGGCGTGGTCTTCGAGGGTGACAGGGGCGGTCGCATTGTGGGCACCGTCTTCGACAGTCTGCGTGCCGGGCTGCCCGGGGCTCGCGTGTTCCTCGACGGGGAAGGGACCGACGTGGTCACGGACACCAACGGCCGATTCGAAATGACCCATCTCGGTCCCTGGACGTACAGTGTCCATTTCAACCACCCCTACATGGAGCGACTTGGGTACCAGCCCGAACCGGTCGATGTGGAGATGGGATCGGAGGCGTCCAATCCGGTCAGGGTGGACTTCGAGGCGCCTCCGATGGACGTGGTGCTCGACGACGTCTGCAGTGGTGTCAGGCAGCCGGGACCAACGCTAGCGGCGGAAGGCCGAATTGTCTGGTACGAGGGTGTCCTGACGATGGCCGTGACCGACTCGGACGGGAATCCGGTCGCGAACGCGGGCGTGCTGACCACGACGGCCGCTCCCGGGGCCGAGGACCTTGAAGAAGACGGCCACCGGGTCATCGGCAGGACCAGCGCCTCGGGACTCTACCGGATGTGTTGGGTGCCGGTGGACTTGCCGCTGGAGCTGGTGGCGCTGAGCCGTGGCGAGAGGTTCGACCGCAGCGCTTTCGAGGATGGGGCGGCGCTGGCCGATCTCTTCCCCGGCAGAGTTCAGCGGATCACCATCGCCCGGGAGGCACCGCACCGAACCCTCGTGTTGCGGATCGAGACCAGGTAGCGGCGTAGCAACACCGGCGGGGAGGTGCACTCCGCGACGTGCGCATGGACTTGCAGCGCGCTGCGTGGGCTCTGGCCGAGCGCGTGCCCGGCGAGGTTGCCAGCCAGCCCACTTGGGCCCCAACCTCATCCTGCAGCGACCACCCATGCAGGAGTGCATCACGATGGACCCGCGTCCCACCTCGCGCCCACGCGCCCGCCCCTCGCGCCCACCGGCCCGCCCCACTACGCGCCCGCACAC
>VYAQ01000245.1 GCA_009844885.1 Gemmatimonadota bacterium | reverse complement strand
GCCCCAGACCGATGGCTCCGGCCGCCACCAGACCCAGGTTGCCGATGCGGCTTGTCGCGTGCTCCTGATGATCCCCGTCGCGTGCAAGACCGACCTCGTCCAGAATGTCGGCGGCATCCTCCTCGGTCGACACGAATGTGATCGCCAGGTACACGGTCAGCAGCACCAGCAGGACCACGCCGTCGCCCCGGCTGACGCCGCCGTCCATCACGAACGGGAAGATCATGACCGTGATCAGGATCATGATCGGCACTTCGCGCGCGATCACGCGATCGGCCACCGCAACGGGCCGCAGGAGCGCGGTCGCGCCAAGGATGAGGCCGATGTTGGCAAGATTCGAGCCCAGAACGTTGCCCGCGGCCAGATTCCCCGCACCGTCGATGGCCGCCTGAATGCACACCACCAATTCGGGCGCGGACGTGCCCAGCGATACGAGTGTGAGGCCGACAACCACCGGGCTGACGCCCATTTCCGATGCAATGCGCACGGAGCCGCGCACCAGCCATTCGGCACCGAAGTAGAGAGCGCCGAAACCGCCAACGAGGAACAGGAGGTTCGCGATCAGCTCGCTCAATCACGCCTCCGGCCAAGCCATTGCTTCAACGCGCGAAGCTCTCGCGTGTTCGCGATCTCAGCTGCTTGCAACCATCCCCTCCGAGCCTGGTCGATTCCGTACCGCATGTTGTCCAGCCGCGCCACCGAGTGCGCATCGGAATTTACAACGACTCTAACGCCCAACTCACGGCACAGCCAAAGTCCCTGGTGGTCGAGGTCGAGCCGGCGCGGGCTCCCGTTGACCTCGACGGCGACTTCGAGATCCCGGGCGGCCTCGAGCACTGCCTCCAGATCCAGAGGGTACGGATTGCGCCGCCCCAGCTTCCTTCCCGTCAGGTGACAGACGACGTCGACCAGCGGGTTTTCCATCGCCCTGACGATGCGGTCCGTCATCCGGCTCCGGGACATGGCGAAGGCCGAATGGACGGATACGAGCACGATATCCAGCGTTGCAAGCGTCTCGTCGTCGAGGTCGAGGCTGCCGTCGGAAAGGATGTCCACCTCGCAGCCCCGCAGGATGGCGATGCCGGGGAAGTCTCGCTGCACGCGTGCGATTTCGGCCGCCTGAGCCCGGAGTGCGGCCGCGTCCAGGCCGGGAACGACACCGGTCGACGGGGAGTGGTCGGTGACGGCGATGTACTCGTATCCGCGCGCCGCGGCGGCCTCGACCATGGTGCGCAGGGTCGCGGCCCCGTCGCTCCGGGTCGTGTGCAGGTGGAGATCGCCGCGGATGTCGTCGAGCGTGACCAGGGACGGGAGGCCGCGCTCAGCCCGCTCGACTGTGGTGCCGTCCTCGCGCAGCTCCGGGGGGATCCACGGCAGGCGAAGCCGCTCGTAGATGGCGGACTCACCGGAAACGGGGCCGGGGTCGGTTGCCGTAGTGGCGGTGCCGTCGGTGCCGCCGGTCCCGCCAGCCCCGACGATCCCCGTGGGTGTGATCTCCAGGCCGTGGCGACGCGCCCGCGCGGCCAGCGCGTCGAGGTACGCGGGCGGACCGGTGAGGTGGTGGGCAATGGGGCCCAGGAGTTCGCGCGGCACGGCGACCAGCCTGATACACACGTCGTCCACCTCGATCGGGACCGGATTATCGCCCCTGGCCCCACCCGGTCGCACCCCCGGACACTCGCTCGCCAGGTCCCACAGGGCCCCGGACGACGCCGCGCACACGATGTCGGTCGTCGCCACGATCTCGGTACGCCGCCGGATGTCGCCGGCGATCGCAAACTCGATGCCTCGCCGCTCCAGAACATCGGTCAGCCGCCCCACGGCCCTGTCCGCTTGCGACAGGAGCGACTTGCCGCGTAGCGCACGTCGTGCCTCGAGGCTGCGGCGGATGTGGCTCGCCACCGAGGGCCCGAAGCCGTCGAGCCCATGGATCCACCGGCCGTCGAGCGCGGCCTCCAGCTTCTCGACCGAATCCACGCCCGCGTCCCGCAGCGTCCGTGCCCGCGTGGCGCCGACGCCGTCCACGCGCATCAGGTCGAGAATCCCTCGCGGGGTCCGGGCCCTGTAGTCCTCCAGACGCCTCGCCGAGCCGGTCCGGACGAGTTCGCCCAGAAACCCCGCCAGCCCCTTTCCGATCCCGGGCACCCGGGTCAGGTCCGTGCCGGACAGGATGATCTCCGCCAGGGAATGGTGGAAGCGGCGAATCACGGTGGCCGCGCGCCGATAGTGCGCAACCCGGTGCGAATCACCGCCGGCCAGCGCGATCAGGTCCGCCAGTTCGGCGACCCGCCGCCCGAGTTCGCCGTTGCCCGGCGGCTCGTTGCCGACTTGCCCACCGCGCGTTTGGTCCACGGTCTTGTCTATTGCCCTGGGTCCCCGTTCGACATGTCCAGGTCGGACCTGTCCACGGACGCCCCGGGCGGAGCACCGAAGTCACCCAGTTCCGCCGCAAAGCGCTCCCGAAACCGGGCCTCGTCGAGCACTTCCACGCCCAGTGCCTGGGCCTTGGCCAGCTTCGATCCGGCATTCGCGCCGGCAACCAGGAAATCGGTCCGCTTGCTGACCGAGCCCGTGACCCGCGCACCCGAGTCCTGCAGCAGCTTCTTGAGCGCGCCGCGCGATGACATCTCGAGCGTCCCCGTCAACACGAACGTCTGCCCCGCCCAGCGTGCACCGGAATCCTCCGGCTCCTCGGGCAGAATGAAGTCGAAGCCCCTGGCCAGCAGATTGTCCAGCGCGGCCGCCACTCTTTCGTCATCCAGGAATCCCCGAATCGCGAGGGACATCTTGGGGCCCACGCCATGCACCTCCTCCAGTTCCTCCGGAGACGCCTCGCGAAATGCGTCGATTCCGTGGAAGTGGGCGGCCAGATCTCCGGCCACGGCGAATCCCACCTCGGGAATCCCGAGGCCGACCAGGAACCGCGCGAGCTCCACCCGCCCCCGCGCCTCGATGGCCCGCACCAGGTTACGCGCCGAGAGCTCGGCAAATCCCTCCAGCGGCACGAGGTCGTCCTCCCTCACGTCGAAGAGGTCGGCGAGCTCCCGCACCAGGCCTTGGTCGACGAGCAGCGCGGCCGTCTCCCCACCCAAACCCTCGATATCCAGTGCGCTCCGTCCCGCAAAGTGCGCGATCCGGCCCTTGAGCTGCGCGGGGCAGGCGAAGTGGTTCGGACAGACCGTGAACGGTCCCTTCTCCACCGGCGCGATGCCACACGACGGACAGGCATCGGGCATGACGAAGCGCGCCCCTCGCTCGCGTCCTTCTTCATGGACACGCTCCACAACCTGGGGAATGACGTCGCCGGCGCGCTGGATCCGCACCAGATCGCCCTCGCGCACGTCCTTGCGCTCCAACTCCTCGCGATTGTGCAGCGATGCCCGGGACACCGTCACGCCCCCCACCTCCACCGGCCGCAACAGGGCCACCGGAGTGAGCACCCCGGTACGGCCGACCGACACGAAGATCCGGTCGATCCGCGTGATTTCCTTGCGCGGTTCGAACTTGTAGGCGATCGCCCACCTGGGGTGATGCGCGGTGCTTCCCAGCGCGGCCCGCGGTGCCAGGGAGTCCAGCTTTACCACGACTCCGTCGATCTCGTACTCCAGGGCGTCCCGATCGGCCTCGAAGCGCCCGTGATACGCGGCGATCTCGGCCAACGAATCGACCACCTCGACCCGCTCCGGAGTGCGGAACCCCCACGCGCTCAGCGCGCGCAACCCCTCCGAGTCGGTCTCGAAGGAAACGCCGTCCACGGCCAGGACATCGAAGGCAAGCACCGTGAGCGGACGCTGGGCCGTGACCCTCGAGTCGAGTTGCCGCAAAGCCCCCGAGGTAGCGTTGCGCGGATTCTGGTATGGGGGCTCGCCAGCCTCGATGCGCCGCTGGTTGAGGGACTCGAAGTCGGCCAGGTACATGAGCGCTTCGCCGCGCACGGACAGAAACCGGGGCACCGCGACCTCACTGTCGTCGAGACGCAGCGGAACCGTGGCGATGGTGCGCACATTCTCGGTTACGCCTTCTCCGACGCGGCCGTTCCCCCTTGTCACGGCACGCTCCAGCACGCCGTCGACGTACACCAGTTCGACGGACGCGCCGTCCAGCTTCGGCTCGAGCACATACCGGATTCCGTCGTCGCCGATCGCCTTGCGCAGCCGTTCGTCGAAGCGGCGTACCGCGTCGATGTCGTGGGCCGAGTCCAGCGACAGCATCGGCACGGCGTGCTCGATGTTGGGAAGGCTGTCCAGGGGGTCCGCGCCCACCCGCTGCGTCGGCGAATCGGTGGCCACCAGCGACGGGTGGGCGGCCTCGAGCGCGAGCAGCCTCTGGAAGAGCGCATCGTACGCCGAGTCGGAGATCTCGGGCGCGCTCTCCGCATGGTACAGCCGGTTGTGCCGGTCGATCTCCGGACGGAGCCGCGCGATCTCCTTGCGCGCTTCCGCGATCGTCAGGTCGGCGGGGCCCGGAAGATCGTGGTCGGTGCGGGTCATCACACTGGAACGGTAAATCCGGCCAGGGGCTTCGGGGAAGGGCGTGTCCGCCACACGTCATACACTGTACATTGCAGATCGTCACCGTTCACCGACAGGAGGTTCCCGGATGCAGTTCTCACGTGGCCAATTCCGTCCTGCCGCCCTCGCGCTCGCCGCGGCGGTCGCCATCCCTACCGCTCTTGCAGCGCAGATGGAACCCACCACTCCCCGCGGCGCCTCCGAGGGGGACGGTCCCCACGAGCGGCTGATCCTTCGCGGCGCCACGATCATCGACGGCACCGGCGCCCCACCCATGGGACCCGTGGATATCGTGATCGAGGGTGACAGGATATCCGCAATCCAGACGGTTGGATATCCCGGCGTGCCGATCAACGAGGAACGCCGCCCCTCCGGCGCCACCCGGGAGATCGACATGACCGGCATGTTCATCATGCCCGGCTTCGTGGACATGCACGCGCACACCGGCGGTCCGGGCAAGGCGGCCCAGCCCGAGTACACCTACAAGCTGTGGATGGGGCACGGCATCACGACCTCACGCGGCGTCGGCCACGGACCCATGATGTGGGCACTGCAGGAGAAGGCCGCCGCGGCCCGCAACGAGATCGTCGCCCCGCGCATGTTCACCTATGCGCGCCCAGGCGAGGCCTGGGACCGCGGCCCGGTCGACTCGCCCGAGAAGGCGCGCGAGTGGGTGCGCTGGGCCGCCGAGGTCGAGGTGGACGGCGCGAAGATCGACGGCCTGAAGCTCGGCGCGATGGACCCCGACATCATGGCCGCGGTGATCGACGAAGGGAAGAAGTTCGGACTCGGGAGCGTCGCCCACCTCGGCCAGATGGGCGTAGTGCGCATGACCGCACTCGACGCGGCCGAGGTCGGCCTCGACATGATGACGCACTACTACGGCCTCATGGAGTCGATGCTGACCGACTTCAGCGTCCAGGACTGGCCGCTCGACTACAACTACCAGGACGAGCAGCACCGCTTCGGCAACGTCGGGCGCCTGTGGGACCAGGCCGCCGAGCCGGGCTCCGAAAAGTGGAACGACCTCATCGACCGGTTCCTGGAGCTCGACTTCGGTCTGGACCCCACCATGTCCATCTACGAGGCCAGCCGCGACGTGATGCGCGCCCGCGAGGCCGATTTCCACGACGAGTACACGCTGCCCAGCCAGTGGGACTTCTTCCAGCCGTCGCGCATTGCCCACGGCTCCTACTGGTTCTACTGGACCAGCGAGGACGAGTACCACTGGAAGCGCTTCTTCAACAAGTGGATGCACTTCCTCAACGACTACAAGAACGCGGGCGGACGCGTCACGACCGGCTCCGACTCCGGCTTCATCTACAAGCTCTACGGCTTCGACTACATCCGCGAACTCGAACTGCTCCGCGAGGCCGGTTTCCACCCCGTCGAGGTGATCCGCTCCGCGACACTCTTCGGCGCCGAGGAACTCCACGACCCCAAGGGCACCACCATCGACTTCGGCATTCTGCGCCCCGGTCTCAAGGCCGATATGGTCGTCGTGGACGAGAACCCGCTTCAGAACCTCAAGGTGCTCTACGGCAACGGCACCCCTCGGCTCAACGACGAGACCGGCGAGAACGAGCGCATCGGCGGCATCAAGTACACGATCAAGGACGGCATCGTCTACGACGCGCAGCAGCTGCTGGCCGACGTGCGCGAGATGGTTCGCAGGGCCAAGGAGGAACGGGCGGTCTCCGACGGAGATCGCTGACTCCACGGTGTAGCCGATCCTGCGGTTTGGCCGATCCCTTCCGGCGCCGGGTTCTTGGGGGATGAAGAGCGGCCCGGGTCGCCCGTCGGGGCGGATCATCCTGGCCGACAACCTCCCCGTGCTGAAGGGTATGGAGGAGGGAAGCGTCCAGCTCATCTACGTCGATCCGCCCTTCAATACGGGGCGGGCGCAGGGGCGAACGCGCATCCGCGTCGAGCGCGACGAGGACGGTGACCGCACCGGCTTCCAGGGCGCCCGCTACCGCACCACGATCCTGGGACGCAGCAGCTACGACGACCGCCACCCCGACTACCTCGCCTTTCTCGAGCCGCGGCTTCGGGAGGCGCACAGGGTGCTCGCGCCCACGGGGTCGCTCTTCCTCCACATCGACTACCGCGAAGCGCACTACTGCAAGATTCTGCTCGACGAAATCTTCGGGCGCGCTTCGTTCATGAACGAAATCATCTGGGCGTACGACTACGGCGCGCGTTCCAAGCGCAAGTGGCCGGCCAAGCACGACACGATCTTCTGGTACGCCAGGGATCCGGGCGCGTACACCTTCAACTACGGCGAGATGGACCGCATTCCGTACATGGCCCCGGGGCTGGTCGGCAGGGAGAAGGCCGCGCGCGGCAAGACGCCGACCGATGTCTGGTGGCACACGATCGTGAGTCCCACGGGCGGCGAGAAGACGGGATACCCCACGCAGAAGCCCCTCGGGGTGCTGGAGCGCATTGTGAAGGTGCATTCGAACGCGGGGGACACGGTGCTCGACTTCTTCGCGGGCAGCGGGACGACCGGCGAGGCTGCGGCGCGCCACGGCAGGCACTACATTCTCGTCGACTCGAACCCGGAAGCGGCGCGGGTGATGGCGAAGAGGCTGGGCGGGTTCGGGGTCGAGTGCGTGGGATTCGGGACACAGGTTGCAGACCATGCATGATTTGCAGGACGATCGCACGCCGCCGGAGCCGTCCGCAGGCTTCCGGAACCCGACCGGTCGGGCGAACCAGGCCAAGGGATTCCTGTGCGTCAGCGTATTTGCCGCACTCTTCGGGATCCAGTACCACACGCGCGCCTATCGATCGTTTTCCGAGACCGGGGAGTCGTTGGCGTCACCGGAGGTGTGGGGCTTCCGCATGCTTCTGGGGCTGGCGACGCTAGCCACCGCCATTGTCGTTTCCAGGTGGATCCATCTGGCCAACAGCAATGCCCGGGCGCTCGGTGCCAGTGGAATGACATTCACTCCCAGGGGTGCGGTCGGTTGGTACTTCGTCCCCGTTGCGAATCTCTGGAAGCCCTACCAGGCGATGCGCGAGATATGGAAAGCCAGCGCTGGTCCTCTCGGCTGGCAGCGACGACCCGTATCGGCGCTGCTGCCTTGTTGGTGGCTCCTGGCGATCGCGGGGCCGTCGACGGCGGGTTGGGTGGCCTGGGCGGTCGATATGGGCATGGACGGGATCGACGAGAATGCTGCCGAACACATGGGCGAGGCGGTATCGCTGGGCGTCCTGATTCCAGCGAGCCTCCTTCTGTTCATCATCATAAGCCGAGTGCACGACATGCAGATGACGCAATACAGGAGGCAGCGCTCGGCCGGAACCCTTCCGCGGGTGGATTCACGGTCCGGCCGGGTGCCGGACTCGGCCTGACCACCGCTCGGCGTTCGCGCAGCGGCGCCTGGTCAGCTTCAGTCCGTAGGCTCCAGCTCCGCCGCGGTCCCGTAGCACATCAACTCGGCCGCGCCCCTGCTCACCTCGGCGGACTGAAAGCGGATGGCCAGAATCGCGTTCGCGCCCAGCGCCTCGGCTTCGGCAACCATCCGGTCCACCGCCTGCTCCCGCACTTCCGCCAGCAGCTTGGTGTATTCGTACACCTCCCCGCCCGCCAGATTCCGCAGGCTGGCGATAAGGTCGCGGCCGATGTGGCGCACGCGCACGGAACTGCCCCTCACCATGCCCAGTGTGCGCACTACACGATGCCCGGCAACCGCCTCCGTCGTCGCCAGTATCATCGTTGCACGTGACGGTAGGGGTCCGTTCCGTATTCCCTGTAGCGATCCCAGATCACATTGGCGAGCAGCACCAGTATCCCGATGACGATGGCTCCGGTCGCGAGTTTGACAACAATCGCCGAAGGCGACCAGACGAAGGTCCAGACGCCGTAGCCGAGCCAGGCGATGAATCCGGCCAGCGCGAGCAGCCATCCCACCGGTTGCGTGATCCGGTTTCTGATCCGATCCCACACCGAGTCGTCGACGGGGGCGGCGAAGGACAGATCCTGGAGATCCTGTTTCATGGAGCGGAAGATCGCGAACTCGCGCTGCAGCTCGCTGGACCCCGCCAGCCGTCCCTCGATACGCGCCCTCTCCTCGGGCGTCACCTCGCCATCGAGGAAACGCATGAGTTCCTCATGGCTCACTTCGTTGGACAGGTTTGCGTTCATGGGCTCGTCCGCCTCCGGAGGGACCGTGTCCTCCGGTGCTCCATGGTCATGTTCACGGGTAGTCCGCCCGCGACTCCCGCAGCACGCCCGCCAGCGCCCGCCGCGCGTGGAAGAGCCGGCTGGCCACCGTTCCTTCCGGAATGTTCAATATCCCGGCGATCTCACCGTAGCGAAACCCCTCGATTTCCTTCAATACGATTATCTCCCGGTGATCTTCACTGAGTTGCTCCAGTCCCGACCAGAGCAACTCCTTCGCGGCCTTCTTCTGGCGCATGCGTTCCGGCCCCGACTCGGGATCGGCCGGCTTCATCTCCAGCATCTCGTCGAGCGCTTCCAGCTGGAATCGGACCTTGCGGCTTCGAAGCGCGTCTCTGCATTGATTTCTCAGGATCTGAAAGAACCACGGCGCGAACGGTCTCTTCAGGTCGAAGCGGGGGAGCGACTTCCACGCCTTTACGAACGCGTCCTGCAACGCGTCGCTCGCGTCGTCCGGGTTTCCCATCATCCCCAGGGCCACGCGCATCCCGGGCCGTTCGTACGCCCTCACGATCGGTTCGAAGAAGCGAGCGTTGCCCGCCTGGCACTTTCGCAGCAGTTCCCGTTCCAGGTCAGGGAGCAAGCTTCCTCCATGTCGGATTCCATTGCACGTAAGCATATACGCCGATCTGGATCGTAACATTCTAATCGCGAGGGCGGCGAGTTGCCCGGGGACTGGCAGGCATTGGCCAGGTCGCCCAGATTGGCCGTGTTCCGAATTCCCACCTGAACACACGGATAGCCCCCGATGGATCCTGAATGTACCCGGCGCCCTCGCGCCATCGTCACGCCCACGCTCATCGCGTCCCTTTTCGCCATTGCACAGACGCATGTTGAGGCACAGGAAGTGGAGTACCCGGCCGGCTTCGACGAAGAGGCCACGTACTACGCCGAGGCGCTCGGTACCCTGACCCGGCCGATCACGACCGCATCGGCGCGCGCGCAGCAGTTCTTCGACCAGGGCGTACAGATGATGTACGCGTTCACGCCGCTGCGGGCCGCGCGGTCGTTCCGCCAGGCGCAGCGCGAAGATCCCGACTGCGCCATGTGCTATTGGGGCGAGGCATGGGCCTGGGGGCCCTACCTCAACGGACCGATGGGGCCCGACGATGCACCGCGAGCGTACGAGAACATTCGTAAGGCGCAGGATCTCGCTGAAGGCCACGCCAACGACGTCGAGAAGGCGCTGATCGACGCCATGGCCGTCCGCTATGCGCCGGAGCACGACACCGACGAGCGGAAGATGCTGGATTCGCTGTACGCGCGGGCGATGGCCGACGTGTATGAACGGTTTCCACACGACCTCGACGTGGGAACCCTCTACGGCGAATCCCTCATGCTGCTGGAGCCGCGGCGCGGGCGCTGGGACATCGAGAAGCCCGCGGTCGTGAAGATCCACAAGATCCTCGAGGCCGTTCTGGCCATGGACATCGCACACCCGGGTGCGTGCCATCTCTACGTGCATGCCACCGAACCCACGATCAAGCCGGAAAGGGCGGAGGCGTGCGCGGATCACCTCGGCGCGTCGATCCCCGGGGCCAGCCACATCCAGCACATGCCGTCCCACACCTACAACCGGATCGGGCGCTGGGGCGACGCGGTGCGCTCCAATCTGGCCGCGTGGCATTCCGACCAGCGCGCCGAAGAGGACATCGCGTGGGCCATCTACCCGTCGCACAATCTGCACATGCTCCTCTTCGCCGCATCCATGGACGGCCAGGGAGCGGTCGCCACGCAGGCTGCCCGGGACTACGGCAAGATCGTGCCGGGAGGGGCATTCTACGAGGCGATGACCATGCTTCGCTTCGGTCGCTTCGACGAGATCCTGGAGCTGGACGATCCTCCCGCCGGAGGGATACAGCGTGGTTTCTGGGACTTCGCGCGCGGCTATGCCTACCTGCGCAATGATGAACCCGAGCGCGCGTCGGTCTACCTGGAGAGGGTGCGGCGAGCGGCGGAAAAGACCGCGGACGGCGAGCGCTTCAGGGGTCATTCGGCCGCGGACCTGCTGGGTGTGGTCTCGGGCATTCTGGAAGGCGAGATCCTGCGCCAGGAGGGAGAGGCCGACAAGGCGATCGAGGTGCTGGAAGCCGCGATCGAGCTTGAGGACGGGCTGCGCTACGACGAGCCCGAGCCGCTGAACTTCTCGGCGCGCCACTGGCTCGGCGACCTGCTCCTGGAGCTGGAGCGGTATCCGGAGGCGGAACGCGTGCTCCGCGCCGCGCTGGAGGACCACCCCATGAACGGCTGGTCGCTCTTCGGGCTGGAGGCGGCCCTTCGAGCGCAGGGCAAGGACGAGCAGGCGGAGGAAGTGCACAGGCTGTTCCAGTCGGCCTGGGCGAGATCGGACACCTGGATCACCGGACCCATCTTCTGACCTGTACGCGTAACTAACGGTTCCACAACATCTTAAGCGAACCTGGACACTGTTTCGCCGTATGGGGAATCCACTTGACTCGTGCCCTGCCCTCCGGTAGCTTTGGGACCCTAATCAATAATCATTCTTATTACTGATAATGGAGCAACTGGATGGACGACGCGCCGATTCTCAAAGTGGCGGGCCTGAGAGCCAAGGTCGCGGACGAGGATCTAGAGATTCTGAAAGGGGTGGACCTCGCCATCAAGCCGGGAGAAATCCATGCGATCATGGGTCCGAACGGATCCGGCAAGAGTACGCTTGCCAAGGTGATCGCCGGGCATCCGGCCTATGAGCCCACCGGTGGATCGGTGTACTTCCGTGGCGAGGATCTGCTCGACATGGAGCCGGATGAGCGCGCCCGGGCCGGCGTGTTCATGGCATTTCAATACCCCGTCGAGATTCCCGGCGTGTCGATCGCCAACTTCCTGCGCACCGCCCTCCAGACCCGGCTGGAGGACGGCGAGGAGCTGGATCTCTTCGACTTCCAGGAGCTGCTCATGGAACGCATGGAGCAGCTGGAAATGGACCCCTCGTTCGCGCAGCGCCCCGTGAACGACGGCTTCAGCGGCGGCGAGAAGAAGCGCAACGAGATTCTCCAGATGGCGGTCCTGAAGCCGGCTCTGGCGGTCATGGACGAGACGGACTCCGGCCTGGACATCGATGCGCTCAAGATCGTCGCCAACGGGGTCAACACCCTGAGAAGGGAAAGCCCCGACAAATCCGTGCTGCTGATCACGCACTACCAGCGCATCCTGAACCATATCATTCCCGATGTGGTGCACGTCATCGTGAACGGCAGGATCGTGGAATCGGGCGGCCCGGAGGTTGCGCTGGAGTTGGAGGCACGGGGGTACGAGGAATACCGGAAGGCCCACGCGGCCTGATCGCGGCTATTCATGGGTCGCAAGGAGGAATAGATGCCTGGCAACGAGGTCATCCAGGGGCTTGGACTGGACGACTACAAGTATGGTTTTGTCACGGATTCGGAGCCGGTCTTCCGCACGCGGCCCGGGCTCGACGCCGAAATCGTAGAGCAGATTTCCGCGCGCAAGGACGAACCCGAGTGGATGCTCAAGCGGCGCCTGAAGGCGCTTCGGATCTACGAATCGAAGCCCATGCCGAAGTGGGGCGGCGATCTGTCCGAGCTCGAGGACACCCTGCGCCAGACGTACTTCTACGTGAAGCCGCAGGAGCAGATGGAACGGTCGTGGGACGACGTTCCGGAGAACATCAAGGAGACCTTCGAGCGCCTGGGCATCCCCGAGGCGGAGCGGAAGATCCTGGCCGGCGTCGGTGCCCAGTACGACTCCGAGATGGTGTACCATTCGCTGAAGGAGGAGTGGGAAGCGAAGGGCGTCATCTTCGACTCGATCGAGGACGGTCTGAAGAACCACCCCGAACTGTTCAGGAAGCACTTCGGGACGGTGATCCCGGCCGCCGACAACAAGTTCGCGGCGCTCAACTCGGCGGTGTGGTCCGGCGGGTCCTTCGTGTACATCCCGCCCGGCGTCGAGCTGGAAACCCCGCTGCAGGCGTACTTCCGGGTGAATCAGGAGCGGCTGGGGCAGTTCGAGCGCACGCTCATCATCGCGGGCGAGGGATCGCGCGCGCACTACATCGAAGGATGTACCGCGCCGGTATACTCGACCGACTCATTCCACTCGGGCGTGATCGAGATCATCGTCAATCGGGACGCCTACTTCCGCTACACGACGATCCAGAACTGGTCGAACAACATGTACAACCTGGTGACCCAGCGGGCGCTGGTGCACCAGGGCGCGCACATGGAATGGCTCGACGGGAACCTCGGGTCGAAGCTGACCATGAAGTACCCGTCCTGTTACCTGATGGGCGAAGGCGCGCACGGCGAGATTCTCTCGATCGCGTACGCCGGGGACGGACAGCACCAGGACACCGGCGGCAAGGTGATCCACGTCGCACCGCACACGTCGTCCAGCATCGTGTCGAAGTCGATCTCGAAGGGCACGGGACGCTCTTCCTACCGCGGGCTCTGCAAGGTGTACGACGGGGCCACGAACGCAAGGTCGAACGTGGAGTGCGACGCCCTCCTCATCAATGAGACGTCCCGTACCGACACCTTCCCATACATCGAGATCGACGAGAAGTCGGCGACGGTGGGCCACGAAGCCACCGTGTCGAAGATCGGTGCCGAGCAGCTTTTCTACCTGATGAGCCGTGGGATGGACGAGGCCGAGGCCATGGCGCTGATCGTGCGTGGCTTCATCGAGCCCATCGCCAAGGAGCTGCCGCTCGAATACGCGGTCGAGCTGAACCGGCTGATCGAGATGGAAATGGAAGGGAGCGTCGGGTGAGCCAGGTCGCTGCCGTGCGCAAACCGTCGCGCCCGGTTATCGGCGCGACCGCCGTGGCCGAGGCGGGGGCCACGGATCCGCCCTGGCTCAGGGCCCGGCGCGACGAGGCGTGGGCCACCTACCAGGCCACGCCGATGCCGTCGACACGCTCCGAGGAATGGCGGTATACGGACCTGTCGCGCAAGCTGCAGCTCGACGAACTCGTCGTTGCGCACGGGGACCGAGGCCCCGGCGCCGCGGCAATTCTACCCGACGCACTGCGCCGCACGATGGAGCAGGATCGGGACAGCGCCGCGCGCATCGTGGATATCGACGGCAAGGTCGTCTCGGTGGAACTGGACGAATCGCTCGCCCGTCAGGGTGTCGTTCTGGCGTCGCTGAGAGACGCGGCCCGCGAGGACGACGGCGACATCCGGAGACTTCTCGCCACCAGGGCCGTCCCGGCCTCGGACGGGAAGTTCCCCGCGCTCAACGCCGCGCTCTGGAACGACGGTGTGTACTTGCGGATTCCCCGCGGAGTCCGCGTCGAGCGTCCCGTGCGGCTCAGCCGCTGGGTGTCGCGCCCTGGCAGCGCCACGTTCACGCGCATCTTCATCGTTGCGGAAGAAGCGAGTCAGCTCTCGTTCGTCGACGAGATCCTGTCTCCCGACTTTGAAACGACAACACTCGTCAACACCGCCGTCGAACTCTTTTCGTACCGTGGCGCCCAGATCCAGTACGTTTCGCTCCAGCGCCTGGGGCGCGGCGGCTTCTATCTGGCCAACCAGCGCACCCTGGCCGAGAGGGACTCCACGCTCGACACGCTCAATGTCGCGCTCGGAGGATCGGTCGGACGCGTCGATCTCAACGCAAGCCTCCTGGGCCCGGGGGCCCACAGCGACATGCTCGGCCTCTATTTCGGTGACGCCGACCAGCATTTCGACTTCAATACCAGCCAGGATCACGTGTCGCCCAACGCGCACAGTGATCTGCTGTACAAGGGAGCGCTCGACGGTTCGGCTCGAGGGATCTTCCGGGGCATCATCCGCGTCCATGAGGGTGCCCAGGGCACCGATGCATACCAGACCAACCGGAATCTGATCCTCTCCGACGACGCGATCGCGACGTCTTTGCCGAATCTGGAGATCGAGGCGGACGATGTTCGCTGTTCCCACGGCGCCACGGTCGGCCAACTCGACGCTGAAGCGCTGTTCTATCTGATGAGCCGTGGGCTGACGCGGGGGAAAGCCGAGCGGCTGGTAGTCCTGGGCTTCCTCGGCGAGGTCCTGGCGCGGTTGCCAATGGGCGGTGTGGTGGAAAAGGTGACGAATGCGATTGTGGCGAAGCTCAGAGGTGTCTAGGTCGCGGGCCGCCGGTTCGCAGTCCTCCCGTGTGCGCGTGGCCTCCGCCGACGAAATACCGCCGGATACGCTGCGGGCCGTGGCGACCGATGTCGGTCCCGTCGTACTGGTCAATCTGGACGGTGACATCTACGCACTCGAAGATCGGTGCTCCCACCAGGACTACCCGTTGTCTGCCGGCGAGGTGGAGGACGGCGAAGTGGAGTGTGCCTTTCACGGCGCCCGATTCGACGTATGCACCGGCCGCGCCACGCAACTGCCCGCGGTGGTACCGGTGCGAACCTTTCCAGTGGAAGTGCAGGGTGGCGAGGTCTTCATACGGTTGGACTGACCGTCCCGCCGCTCCACGCGGATGAGCGCGTCCGTGAGTGCCGCAACGGGTTCGCGACTCGACGTTGCCAGGGTCCGTGAGGACTTCCCCATCCTCGACCAGATGGTCGACGGACGGCCGCTCGTATACCTGGACAGTGCCGCGTCGTCGCAGAAGCCCCTGCAGGTCATCGACGCGATCCGCACCTACTATCTCCGCGATCACGCCAACGTTCACCGCGGCGTGCACGAACTCGCGCGCCGGGCGACAGAGGCGTACGAGGAGAGCCGCGCCCGGATCGCCCGGTGGATCAACGCCGCCGACACCCACGAGATCGTGTGGACGCGCGGAACGAGCGAGGCACTCAACCTGGTCGCGTTCTCGATCGGACAGGCTCGGGTCGGACACGGCGACGAGATCATCGTGTCGGCCATGGAGCACCATTCCAACCTCGTGCCCTGGCAGCTGCTGGCGGAGCGCAACGGCGCGAAACTGCGTTTTGTCGAGCTGACCGACGCCGGCCGCCTGGATCTGGACCAGCTTCGCGACATGCTTGGCGCGCGCACCAGGGTCGTCGCGCTGCCGCACGTCTCCAACGCGTTGGGCACCATCAATCCGGTGCGGGAAATCGGTGGAATCGTGCGCGGCCGGAGCGACGCCGTCTTCGTCCTGGACGGTGCCCAGGGCGCTCCCCACCTCAGTGTCGACGTGCAGTCCCTGGGCTGCGACTTCTACGCTTTCTCGGGACACAAGATGTGCGGCCCGACGGGCATGGGAGCGTTGTGGGGCAAAAGGACGCTGCTCGAGGAGATGCCCCCGTACCAGGGAGGCGGCGAAATGATCGAACACGTCTACCGTGATCACAGCACGTGGGCCGAGGTACCCCACAAGTTCGAGGCGGGCACACCCAACATCGCCGGCGCCGTCGCGATGGCCGCCGCCGCCGACTACCTGGACGGCGTGGACCGCACCGCCATTCATGAGCATGAGCAGTCGCTTACCCGCCGCGCAATCAGCCTCCTGAGCGACATCGAGGGACTGCGCATCTTCGGACCCGGCGTCCTGGAAGAGCGGGCCGGGGTGGTGCCGTTCGTGATCGGCGGAACCTCGGCTCAGGACGTCGCCACCATTCTGGACGCCGAGGGTATCGCGGTGCGGGCGGGTCATCATTGCGCCCAGCTGGTGGTGGACCGCTTCCGCGTGTCGGCAACCACACGGGCATCGTTTTACCTCTACAACACTGTCGAAGAGGTGGAGCAGCTCGCCGAGGGCGTCCGCACCGCCCGAAACGTCCTCCTGGGCTGACCCGTTAACTTAGGATTGAGCTGTCGAGCGACGTGCGACGACGCGGGCGCCCGGCACGAACAAACATCGGACAGAAAGGACCTGCGGCCTTGTTTACGCGACTGAAAATCAGCAGGTGGTGTCTGGTGGCACCCGCAGCCATGCTCCTCGCGACGGCTTGCGGGGACCGGACGGAAGAGGCGCCGACCCCGGACCCATTCATATCGACCGACAATCCCCGTGACGAACTGACCGAAGCCGACTACGGCGATCTGGACCCGTCCCAGGTCGGCCTCAACACGCCGTGGGGACGCAACATCGTATCGAAGGACGCCGCCCCCGACCGGGCACCCGCGACGCTTACGAACGTGAGCACACAGAGCTCGGACGGTTATGACCGCGTGGTCTTCGCCTTCGATTCGCATATTCCCGGATTCCGGTTGGCGCTGGGGACCGAGGCAGCTGGCGGCTGCGACGGCACCGGCGAGGCCATCGAGGCCCCCGCCCACCTCGCGGTGGAACTCACCGGCGCCCAGGCAAATCGGGACGGCAGCGCCACCGTGGCCGATCCGAGCCGCACCCTGGACTTCCCGGCACTGACGGCGGCGATGCAGACCTGCGACGAAGGCGGTAGCGTGCGATGGGTTCTGAGCATGACCGGCGAGGTCGAATACCGGATCATGGAAACGCTGGGCGAGCCGCGCCTGGTCGTGGACCTGCGCCGCCGCTAGCGCTCCGCGGAATACCGGGTCCAACGGCGCGCCGACCGTCGTCCCAACCGGCTCTCGGGGCGAGGCAATGGCGCGTTGCGCACATTTGCGGGACTTCATTATCCTGCAATATGAGACTTGTCCCTGTCGTTTCGGTGATTGTGATCGGTGTGTGCGTCGCCGCATCATGTTCCGACGACGATTCCGGTGCCGTGACGCCGCCCCCCGTAGACACGACGACCGTCAGGCCAACGGGTAGCGGGGCACGGTGTGAGGCCGGCAAGGCGCGGGACTTTCCCTGTTCCCATATCGACCTCGTGTCACGGCTCCGGAAGGACCAGATCGCCGCGGAGGAAGGCCTCGTCAACGACATCTGGGGCTGGAAGGACGGCGTCACCCGCACGGAGTGGGCGCTGGTCGGCCACTCGGGCGGCACATCCTTCGTCAACCTGAGGGACCCGGAGCTTCCGGTCTACACCGGCATTCTGCCCTTGACGGCAGGAGCGACCAAGAGCATCTGGCGGGATATCAAGGTGTACCGGGACCATGCCTTCATCGTCGCCGACGGCGCCGGTGCACACGGGATGCAGGTCTTCGATCTGACCGACCTACGCTCGGTCAGCGAACCGCCCGTGACCTTCACGGCCACCGCCACATACGACAGAATCCACAGTGCCCACAACATCGTGATCAACGAGGAAACCGGGTTCGCCTACTCCGTGGGGGGCAATGGCGGCGGCGACACGTGTGGGGGCGGGCTGCACATGATCGACATCCGGGTGCCCAACGACCCGCAATTCGCAGGGTGCTTTGCGGACACCACCACGGGCTACCAGGGGACCGGGTACACCCATGACGCAATGTGCATCGTGTACCGCGGTCCCGACACCGAGCATCGCGGACGCGAAGTCTGCTTCGGGTCGAACGAGACCGGTCTAAGCATTGCCGACGTGACGGACAAGGAGGAGCCCTTCGCCCTGGCCACCGTGTCCTATCCGGGCGTGGGCTATTCCCACCAGGGATGGATCGATGACGCTCACGAATACTTCTACATGAACGACGAGTTCGACGAGTTCGCGTCCCAGGGTGCAACCCGGACGCTCGTCTGGGATGTGCAGGATCTCGACGATCCCATCCTCGTGAAGGAGTTCCTGAGCGAAACCCAGGCCACGGATCACAACCTGTACATCGTCGGTGATCTGATGTACCAGTCCAACTACAGGGTCGGCCTCCGGATACTGGACATCTCCGATCGCGAAAGCCCGCGGGAGATCGCGTTCTTCGACACCGAGCCCAACGGCGGAGACGTTGCCGGCACGACCGGGTCGTGGTCGAACTACCCGTTCTTCGCCAGCGGGCTGATCGCCGTCACCTCGATGGACGAGGGTGTCCTTTTCGTCAGGCGGACCGGCGGAAATTGAACCGTCGGAGATTTCTGCCGGGTGGGGTACTGCTCCTGGCCGTGCTCGTCGCCTGCGCGCCGGATCGTTCGCGAGCCGACCTGCTCCTCGTCGGTGGCTCCGTGCTCGACGGGACCGGCGCCGAAGCGGTGACCGCGGATGTCGCGGTGACGGGCGACCGCATCGTATTCGTGGGCGACGCGAGCGTGGATGGACCGCGGGCGACGGACACGCTCGACGTGGCCGGCCTGGTTGTGACCCCGGGATTCATCGACATGCACTCCCATGCCGAACTGGACAGCGACCACGGGCGCGACGCGCGGGCATTTCTCTATCAGGGTATCACCAGCGTCGCACTGGGGATGGACGGGGGTGGCAGTGCGGAGGTGGCGGCACGCTTGGCCGCCTGGGAGGAGGACGGGATCGGCGTGAACGCGTTCCTGTTCGTGGGGCACAACTCGGTGCGGGCGTGGGTGATGGGGATGGACGACCGCGTACCGACCACGGCGGAACTCGACGAGATGCGCGCGCTGGTTCGCCAGGGAATGGAGGAAGGCGCCCTCGGTCTTTCCTCGGGACTCTTCTACCTGCCGGGGAACTATGCCGAAACGGAAGAGGTGATCGAGCTGAACCGGGTCGCGGCCGCGTACGAGGGCGCGATCTACGACACGCACGACCGGGACCTCGGCGCGGCGTATCCCCCCTTCGGCTACCTCGAGTCGATCGCGGAAGGGATTCGCATCGGCGAAGAAGCGGGCACGAAGGTCATCTTCAGCCACTTCAACGCGCAGGGCGCGCACAACTACGGACGTGCGCACGAAGGCGCCGCGCTCATTGAAGCCGCGCGCGCCCGTGGTGTCGAGGTCGCGGGCGCGCACCATTCGTACACCGCCACGCAGTCCAATCTGCGCTCCTACACGATCCCGGGCTGGGCGGCCGTCGGTGGCAATACCGAGATGGTGCGGCGGTTCGACGATCCCGACACGGTTGCCGTCATCGACCGGCAGACGCGCGAGATGCTGGCGATCCGCGGTGGCGCCGGCCGACTGCTCTTCGCCGACCAGCGCCCCGATCTGAACGGGAAGACCCTGCAGGATGTCGCGGACGAATTGGGGATGGACGCGCCCGCCACCGCGCGGCACATACTACGCGACGGGAACGCCGCCATCATGAATCTCGGGCTGTACGACATCGAGAACGTGCGCTACCTGGCGCAGCTCGACTGGATGATGACGTGCACGGACGGACGCGACCCAGGGCCGACCCGTCCGATCACGCATCCCCGCGCATTCGGATCGTTCACGAAGAAGATCCGCGACCTCGTGCTGGACGAGCGCCTGATCACGCTGTCGCACACGGTCCGCTCGATGACGGGCCTCGCGGCGGACTTTCTCGGCTGGCCCGACCGTGGCTACCTGCGCGAGGGATACGCGGCCGACATCACGGTCCTTGACCTGAACGCGGTCGACGACATGGCGACATACGAGCATCCGCACCAGTACTCCCACGGGACCGTCCACGTGCTGGTGAACGGGACGTTCGCCGTGCGGGCCGGCGAGGCCACCATGGCTCTTCCGGGGCGCGCTCTGGTACGGGGGGGCAGGCCGTTCGATGCAGGGTAGCGGCACCGGGCGCGGCGGTCGCGAAGTCATCGCGAGCCGCGAAGGACGGCTTCTCACACTCACGCTCAACCGCCCCCACCGCCTCAACGCGGTCAGCATGCCGCTCTATGAACAGCTGATCGAGGGACTGGAGTCCGCCGCCGCGGACCCCGAGGTGCGCTGCGTGGTCCTGACCGGCACGGGTCGCGCGTTCTCGGCCGGGGCGGACCTCAAGGAGCATCGCGACACACCGCCGTCCCCGGAAGAACGGAATCGCTACATCGAGGCCGGACAGCGGGCGAACCACCTGATCCAGACGATCGGCACGCCGGTCGTCGCCGCCGTGAACGGGCACGCAATCGGCGCGGGACTCGAAATCGCGCTCTCCGCTGACCTCGCCATCGTGGCCGACGAAGCAAAACTGCGGCTCCCCGAGGTCGCGCTCGGGACCTTCGTGGGTGGCGGCGCCGTGTATACCCTGGCCCAGAGGGTGGGTGTGCTCAAGGCTCGCGAACTCGTGTACATGGGCGACTTCTTCTCGGGCGCCGACGCAGCCGCGATGGGCGTCGTGAACCGCGCGGTGCCCGCGGCGGATGTGCTGCCCCTGGCCATGCGTTGGGCGGAGCGGCTCGCGCGGCGGGCACCGATCCCCCTGGCCGCGGCCAAGCGGCTGATGGGGGCCGCGCCGGAGATCTCCCGCGAGGAGGCCCTGCAACGCGAACGCGAAGTTCTGGAAGTCATCTTCGATACCGAAGACTGGGCCGAGGGGCTGGCCGCGTTCCATGCGGGCCGAAGACCCGACTTCGTGGGAAAATGACGCTCGCCCGCACCTTCCAATGACGCTCGCCCGCATCTTCGAGCCGCGCTCGATCGTGGTCGTGGGTGCCAGCACCGATCCCGGGAAGCGCGGGCACCAGATTCTCCGCGCGCTGGGTGAATCGGGCTACGCGGGCCAGGTCCACGCGGTCAACCCGGCGGGGGGAACGCTGCTGGGGCATGCGCTGCTGCGCTCGCTGGAGGAACTGCCGGAAGGGGTCGATCTCGCCGTCCTGTGCACGCCGGCCGCAACGGCGCCCGGACTGGTGAGGGCCTGTGGTGAGAGGGGCGTCGGCGGGGCGGTGGTGCTGGCCGTGGGGTTCGGCGAGTCGGGCCCGGAGGGGGCGCGCCTGGAGGCCGAACTGGCGGCGGCCGGGCGCGACAGCGGTGTCCGCGTGATCGGTCCCAATACGTCGGGACTTCTGAACCTGCCCCGCGGCGTCAACCTGATCGGGGCGCGTGGCGTGCGGCCGGGGGGTATCGCCCTGCTCGTCCAGTCCGGGAACATCGCGCTGGGCCTGATGAACGAGATCACCCGCCGCTCTGCGCTCGGAATCTCCATCTGCTGCGGTCTCGGGAACGAAGTCGACGTCGGCTTCGGCGAGGTGCTCGAGTTCCTGGGCGGGCACGAAGGGACAACCGGCGTGATAGCCCACGTCGAGGGGTGCAAGGACGGCCGCGCGCTGTTGAGTGCGGCCAGGGCGGTGACGCCCCACAAGCCGGTGGTCGTCGTCAAGTCGGGACGCACGGCCCGCGGCGCCGAGGCGGCGGTCTCCCACACCGGAGCCGTAGCCGGGCCTTACGACCGTCTCCGCGCCGGCCTCGCGCAGGCGGGAGTGGTCGAGGCAGTGCGTACCGATGAGCTGTCCCATATCGCCGAAACGCTGGTTTCCCAGGTGTCCGGTCCGGGAGGCGGAAGGATTGCCATCCTCTCGGACGGCGGCGGCCAAAATACGCTCGCCGTCGACTTTCTTGGCGAACTGGGAGCGCCCCTGGCCGAACTCGGCGAAGCGACCATGTCGGTGCTGCGAACCCACCTCGGACCGGCCGCCGCCGTACGGAATCCTGTGGACGTGGCGGGTGCGGCGGACTCGGATCCCGGCGCCTTTCCGCGCGCACTGAAGGCGCTGGCCGCCGACCCGGCGGTCGGTGTCGTGCTGGTCGTGGGGCTCTTTGGCGGCTACGGAATCCGTTTCTCCGAACAGTTTGTCGGGATCGAGACCGCGGCGGCAGACGACATGGCGGCGACGATGCGCCATGCAGGCAAGGGGCTGGTGGTGCAATCCCTCTACACCGCAATGGACAGCAAGCCACTGGACGCGCTGCGGCAGGCGGGTGTCCCCGTGATCGAGTCCCTCGAAGTTGCATGCCGCGCGGTTGCGGAGTTGCAGCGCCGGGGGAACCGGCGGGCACACCGGGGCGACGGGCGGGCCCGCCATGACTTCCGCCGCGACTCAGCCGACCCCTTCGCGGACTCGTCGCCAGCCGCAGCCCAATCCCTATCCATAGCCCCGGCCCGTCATCAATCGATCATCGCCGCGCGCTCAGACGGGCGGACCACCCTGACGGAACTCGAAGCGCGGGCGATCCTCGGCGATTCCGGACTCGCGTTCGAGCCAACCGAGGTCATCAGATCCGGCGAGGAAGCGGCGGAACAGGCGGTTCGGGCCCCCTACAGTGTCGCGCTCAAGCTTCTTTCCAAGCACATCACCCACAAGTCGGACGCGCGAGGCGTCGTCCTCGACATCCCCACCCCGGAAGAAGCCCGCACCGCCTTCGAGAGCATCGTCGCGAATGCGCGCAGCTACGCACGTGCCCATGGCCTTCCCCGGGAGCAGTACGCGGCGCTGGCGTTGCCCATGCTTCCCAAGCCCATCGCCGAATTCCTGATCGGAGCCTGCCGGGACCCCCAGCTGGGGCCGGTCCTCACGGTCGGCGCCGGCGGTGTCTGGGTCGAGGTCTTTCGCGATGTCGTCCACCGCGTGCTGCCCGTGACCGACGCCGAAATCGCCTCGATGCTCGCGGAGCTCAAGGCGAACGCCCTGCTCGCCGGCACCCGGGGGCGGCCCGCCGTCCGCACCGGGCCAATCGTGGCCGCGGCGAGCGCGGTCGCACAAAGCCTGCTCCATTGGGATGATATCGCCGAGGTCGAGGTCAACCCGCTCTTCGTCTACGAGGACCGCGTGGTCCCGGTCGACGCGCGGGTGGTGCTGACGAACGACCGGGGCGGGGCGGGGCCTCCGCGCGCCACTACGGCTGCAACACCACTTTGACCGCCCCGCTGCGGCGGTGGTCGTAGGCGGCACGCAGCGCGTCGCGGTACTGCGCCAGCGGGAAGACGTGGGTGACCAGGCCGTCCAGCGCCGTGTCGCCTGCGGCCAGGTCCGCGGCCATGCGTTCCAGCGTCACCTCGAAGGTGTGCAGCCGGCGTCCCGTCCACTCCTCGGCGCCGTACCCGACGTAGCCCTGCACCCGGAGTTCCTTCGCCCAGACGAACGTCAGGTCCAGCTTGCGCAGCTCGCCCGCACACCCGAGCAGCACGATGCGTCCGCTCGCCGACGCGTACCGGAGCGACTGCATCATGCTCGACCGGGACCCCACACAGTCGAACACAAGGGGAAAACCGCCGCCCGCGTAGACCTCATCCCCCACAACCGGCATGTACGCGCTCGCCCCGGTTTCGACCAGCGCCTGGCGCGCCTCGTCTCCGGGCGTGACCACCTCGTCAGCGCCCAGCGCTCTGGCCAGCGCAACCTCGTGCGGCCGCTTCGCCTGCGCGACCAGGTGGCCGGAGTAGCCCAGGGTGCGCAGCGACCAGATGGCCGCGAACGCGATCGTGCCGCTCCCGATCACCAGCACCGGGCCGCGCGCCTGCAGTCCCCCGCTTTGCAACACCGCGTGCACCCCGATCGAGAAGGGCTCCGCGAGCACGGCGACCCGGTCCGGCACGTCGTCCGGCACCGGGAACACCTGCCGCTTGTGCGCGATCACCTGCTCGCCCCAGCCGCCGGGCAGGTCGCGATGGTATCCGATGGTCAGTCCCGGAGCCAGACCGTCCGAAGTCACCTGCAAGGGCCCTTCGTCTCCCGACTGCTCGCAAGTCGAGTGCCGCCCCGCGATGCACGGCGGGCACCAGGAGTCCTTGTCCCAGCCACGGGCCTCGCAGTGCAGCATGGGGTCCACGACGACACGCTGGCCCACCTCCAGATGCGAACCCCCGGGCCCCACCTCTGCCACGCGTCCCAGGATCTCGTGCCCGAGCACCGCCGGGAACGATCCGAAAGGCTCCATCGCCGGGCTGGATTTGAAGGAGATGTTCCCCAGGTCGCTGCCGCAGATCCCGCATAGCTGGACATCGATCCGGACCCAGTCGTCTCCCGGAATCGCGGGCGCCGGCCGATCCGCGAGGCGCAAGCCCGAGGGACCCCCGTAGACGAAGGCATCGCTGAGCCGGCCCAGGCTGCGGGCAAGAATGAACCCGGGGATCGTTACCTTGAATTCGACGGCTCGCATCGGTGTAAGGTAAACAGACGCGTGTAGAGGTCACCAATGAGGACTGCCATCATCTCCGGCTGCCGCACCCCCTTCGCCCGGGCCGGCACCCACTTCGCTCGCATGACGGCAATCGAACTGGGTCGCCACGCGGTGACGGAGCTCCTGGCTCGCACCCCGGTTCCGCTGCACCTCGTGGACCAGCTCATCTACGGCACAGTCGTCCACGACGCGCAGGCACCCAACATCGCGCGCGAAGTCGGGCTGGCCACGCTGCCGGAGGATGTTCCGGCCACGACCGTGTCGCGGGCGTGCGCGTCGGCCAACCAGGCGATCAGCGACGGGGTGAACCTGATCGAGGCGGGCGTGGCCGACATGGTCGTCGCCGGTGGGGCCGAATGCCTGTCCCGGGTCCCCATCCTGGCGTCCGACCGCCTCGCCAGAACGCTGGTCTCGGCCTCGAAGGCCAAGAGCCTCGGTGCACGGCTGCGCGCCTTCACGGCAATTCGCCCGCGCGATCTCGTCCCGGTGGCTCCCGCGATCGCCGAGTACTCGACCGGCGAGTCCATGGGCGCGGCCGCCGAGCGCATGGCCAAGGAGAACGGGATCGCGCGCGAGGACCAGGACCGGTGGGCGCTGGGGTCGCACCGCAAGGCACACGCCGGCACCGAGGACGGGCGCCTCACCGCCGAAATCGCGCCTGTATACGTCCCTCCGCGCTACGACGACATCGTGGAGCGTGACAACGGCATCCGGGCGGACACCTCGATGGAAGCGCTGTCAGGACTCCGTCCCGTGTTCGACCGGCGATTCGGGTCCGTGACCGCAGGCAGCTCGTCGCCTCTGACGGACGGGGCGTCCGCGGTGCTGCTGATGTCGCCGTCACGCGCGCGCGAGTTGCAGCTGGAACCGCTGGGGTACGTCCGCAGCTACGCGTTCACGGCTCTCGATCCGGGCGCGCAACTGCTTCAGGGACCCGCCTACGCCGCTTCGATCGCGCTCGAGCGGGCCGGGATCACGATGGCCGACATCGACCTGCTGGAGATGCACGAGGCGTTCGCCGCCCAGGTTCTGTCGAACCTGCAAGCCTGGGACTCCGACGCCTTCGGCCGCGACGAACTCGGCCGCTCCGGCAGACTGGGTCATCCCGACCCGGAGGCGATCAACGTGATGGGGGGCTCCATCGCGATCGGTCACCCCTTCGGCGCGACGGGCGGGCGCCTGACAGTGACGCTGCTCAATGAGTTGCGGCGGCGCGACGGCCAGTTCGGCATGGTGACCGTGTGCGCGGCAGGCGGAATGGGATTCGCAATGGTCCTGGAGCGGGCCTAGCGGAGAGCGGGCCTGGCGCAGAGCGGGCCTGGCGTGGACCAGCCTGGCCCGGCTTGGCCAGACTACCGGCGGGTCCCTAGCCGCAGCGCGATACGGCCCGCCAGCCTCTGCGGGAAGCGCGACCCCACGTAGACCTGCTTGCCGCTCCGCAACACGACGCGAACGGCCTTGTTGCCACGTATGGTCCACGCGGTCTTTCGCCTCGTAGGGCGAATCCCCCACCCGCCGAACTCGCGGAGCGGGCTGTACGTGACCGCCTCCGCGGACTCCATGTCATGGTACGCGATCCGCTTGCGCACGAGGTGGACCGGCCCGAAGGCGATGAAGAGATGGTCGGCACGCACCTCGACGTCGAGACGCAGGAAGAGAGTACTCATGAGGACGGGGAAGAACAGCACAGCACCCAGGGTCAGGACCAGCGCCGTCGTCGACATGGGTTCGCGCGCCGCTCCGTAGGCCGTCGCACCGACCGCCGCCAGGCACGCACCCCAGACCAGAACCCACACCCAGGCCGGAGCCCAGGTTCGCTCGCGGTATGTCGCATGTTCGCGCTTCATTGTTCGCTCAGCTCCTCCAGAGCCCGCCGAACGTACACGGGCACCATCGCCCGCCGCCATTCGGCATCCACGATCAGGTTGTCCAGGGGCCGGCACTGCGCGTGGGCCCGCGCCGCCAACGCGTCGATCGTCGCGCCATCGAGCCGTCCGTCGACCGCCAGTTCCGACCAGCCCGCCAGCACCCGCGGCCGCGCTCCCAGGGCCGACACGACGCCCGTCAGCCGCTTCACGGTCCCCGTCTCTCCGAAGTCGCCCACGACCGCCACCGAAAGCAGGGGGAAGTCGATCGAATTGCGCTGGCGCAGTTTTCTGTAGGCACTGCGACGGCCCCGTGCGATGGGAATGGTGATGCCCGTCACGATTTCGTCGCGAGCCCGGCGGGTGTTCCAGATACCATCGGTCACAAAGAAGTCTGAAGCGTCCATGACCCTCTCGCCGAGCGGGCCCGCCAGGGTGAGGCTGGCGCCAAGAGCGATGAGATTGGGTGGCGTGTCCGCCGAATGGGCGGCCACGCACTTCTTGCCCACTCCGGTTACGTGGCAGACAGTCCCGTCCTTCTTCAGACAGTATCCCAGGGCACTTCGCCAGAACCGGGTCTGGTTGTAGTAGGTGCACCGCGTGTCGAGGCAGACATTGCCGCCGATGGTGCCCATGTTGCGCAGCTGTGGGCCCGCCACGAGGCCGGCCGCGTCCGCCAGACCGGCGAAGTGATGTCGGACCAGGGGATTGGCGGCGACATCGGCCAGGGTCTCGAGCGCGCCGATGCGCAGGGCCTTCCCCGTCCCCGGCGCGCGGGCGCCCGGCAAGGCATCCGGACCCTCCACCACCTCGATCCCGCGCATGGCGCCGATGCCCTTCAGCGACACCACATGCGCCGGCGTGAATAGCCGGTGCTTCATGTTGGGCATCAGGTCGGTGCCACCTGCGATCGGCATCGCGTCCGGGCCGAACTCGGCCAGCAGACCAACGGCCTCGGGCACCGTGCGGGGCCGGTGGTAGCGGAAGGGCGGAAGGCGAAGCACCGTCGGTGGCCTGCGTGCTACCCCTGGGGCGCGCGCGGCCGCGCGACCATGATCCCGTCCTGGCCGTCGAACCGCAGGATCCGCTCGGCCAGCGTCTCTTCGCTGATCTGCACGTGCGAGCCCACGAGGGGCGCGTGCAGGAGCTTCAGCTCGCCGTTGCGCCAAAGCGCGATGCCCGTGTGCGCGATGTCCAGCCCGGGCACCGTGCTCGTAGCGGCAATGATGTCGCCGTCCCGGATCAGATGGGCCTTCGCGGCGATCTGCTCCTGCGGTATGTAGTAGCGCTTCACGGCGCTGATCCGCTTCTCCGCACGGGCAACTTCGGCCAGGACATCGGGATCGGCGAGCTGCCGGTATGCGTCCGGGTGCGTGGACATGAAGTCGATGGCCGACCCGTCCGCCACGCCGCCGAGCTCGCGCGACAGAGCGGTGACCAGGCCCGCCGTCTCGTTGTCCGCGATCCATTCGCTGAAGTAGTGGAGGCGGCTGGGATAGCCGTCCAGCGCTCCCCCGCGGTAGCGGACTTGAGTGAGTTCGTCCCGGTACGCGGTCCTGAACGCGCTCTCCGGTGGCTGCTCCCTCGCCAGGCGCGCAAGTACGAGGGCGGTCTCGACGAAGGTCACGCAGTCGAGTGCCTCCAGGTTGACGACGAGGCGCTCGGGTCCGGGGACTTCCAGGGTGTGCGGCTCATAGGGCGTCCCCACGAACCGCTCGCCGATGCGCGCAAGGAGGTCGCCGAAGCGCGGGAACGTATCGGGCTGCTGCGCTACCGCCCACTCGAAGTGGCCGCGCGCGATCTCCCAGTCCTGGTCCGTGCCCGCAACCGCGGGGTTCTCGCACGCCCCCACACCGAGGACGGCCAGCAGCCCCACGCCCGCGGACCGCAGCGCCCGCCACACGCGCGGCGGCGAGAACGGCAACGAGTCCATGCGCACGCCTACCGCATCGTATATGGCGTTGGCAATGGCGGGAATGGACGGGTGCAGCGGCCCTTCACCGGCCTCCTTGGCCCCGTACGGCCCCTCCGGGTCGATCGATTCGACGATCAGCGACTCCAGTTCCGGCGTATCCACGCTCGTCGGGATCCGGTAGTCCAGCAGCGAGGGGGCGTTGTGCAGACCCGCGCGTCCCTGGTTCTCCGACTTGAAGATCTGTTCCTCCATCAGCGCCTCGGCAAACCCCATGTACGCCGAGCCCTCCATCTGCCCGGCGACCAGGACCGGGTTCAGCGCGCGCCCGCAGTCGTGCGCGATCCAGATCCTGTCGACCGTCACGAACCCCGTCTCCACGTCCACCTCCACTTCGGCCACGTGCGCGGTGAACGAGTAGGCGGGAGAAGCGCCGATCGTCGCGCCCCTGTAGTCCCCATGAACATCCCTGGGCGTGTTGTACGAGCCCGTCGCCCCCAGCGTGCCGACCGCGGCCTCCGCGAGGTTGAAGGCGTCCCGCACCGGCATGCTCGTGCCCGTATCGCCGGCCCGCACCGCCAGCCCCCCCGCCAGCAGCACCTCGCGCGGCTTCACGTCCCACTCGGCCGCGACGGCTTCCTGCACCTGCGCCTTCAGCTTCCGCGCCGCGTCAATGCACGCGTTGCCCAGCATGAAGGTGACCCTCGACGAATACGCGCCCAGGTCGACCGGCGTGAAGTCGGTGTCGCCCGCAAGCACCCGGACATGGTCCAGCGGCACGCCCAGCTCCTCGGCCACGATGTACGCGACCATCGAGTCGACGCCCTGGCCGATCTCGGAGGCGCCCGAGAAGACCGCCACCCGCCCCGATCGGTCCACCTGCAGCTGGATCCCCGACTGCGGCATGTCATTGGGGTAGATCGGGTAGTTGGTGCCCGTGATATAGGTCGATCCCGCCACGCCCACCCCGCGCCCGAACGGCAGACGGCGATGCTTCCGCTTCCAGTCGCTGGCGCGTTCCACCTCGTCCAGGCACTCCAGGAACCCGTTCGACGTGATCCGCAGGTCGTTCACGGTGCGCGTGTTTGCGCCGATGAAGTTGCGTCTGCGCAGTTCGATCGGGTCGATCTCGAGCCGCTCGGCGATCCGGTCGAGCTGGACCTCGAACGCGAACCGCGGCTGCACCGAGCCGTGCCCCCGCTTCGGCCCGCACGCCGGCTTGTTCGTGTATGCGCGCGTCGAGTGGAAGCGGTAGGCGGGCATCCGGTACGGCGCCGTCAGGAGCTGCCCGGCGTAGTAGGTCGTGACGAGACCGAAGGACGCGTACGCGCCGCCGTCCATGACGATCTCGGCGTCGACCGAGGTGAGCGTGCCATCGCGCGCGGCCCCGGTCCGGTATCGCATGTGGAACGGATGCCGCCCGCGGTGCGAGTAAAAGACCTCTTCGCGCGTGTACAGGATCTTGACCGGCCGGCCCGTCATCATCGACAGCTTCGCCACGCAGAATTCCAGGTCGAAGGGCTCCGACTTGCCGCCGAAGGCACCGCCGACCGGGGGCTGAATGACCCGCACCTGCGCCGGATCCACCTCCAGAACCCGGGCCAGTTCCCGGTGGAGGTAGTGGGGAACCTGTGTCGCCGACCACACGGTGAGTTTGCCGTTCCCCTCGGCCAGCCCGATCGCGCAGTGGGGTTCGATGGGTGTGTGGGTCGTCCCTTCGAAGAAGTAGTCGCCCTCCACGACTACATGCGAGTCGCCAAGCCCGGCCTCCACGTCGCCGAACTCCAGCTTCACGACCTTGGTCACGTTGCCGTTCCACCCCGGCTTGCGCGGTTCGTGGATGTACGGGCCCGAATCGGCGGCGATCGCCTGGTGCGGGTCGAGGTACGCGGGGAGCTCCTCGTACGCCACGTCGATCAGGTCCAGTGCCAGGATCGCCGTGTCCTCGTCGACCGCCGCCACCGCCGCCACACCGTCGCCGATGTAGCGCACCCGGTCCACGCACAGGGGGTACTCGTCCGGCGTCCACGGGATGATGCCGTACCGCGTGGGCATGTCCCGGCCGGTCACCACCGCGTGGACGCCCTCCAGCGCTTCGGCGCGGGACGTGTCGATCGCCAGGATGCGCGCATGCGGATGGGGGCTCCTGAGGATCTTCCCGTGCAGCATTCCGGGCAGCCGGATGTCGTCGGTGTAGCGGGCTCTTCCGGTGGCCTTCGCCAGGCCGTCGACCTTGCGCATCGGGCGGCCGATGGTGGAAAGGGCGTCGCCGGGCCGGCCCACCTCGCGGCCGTCGCCCACAGTAGCTCGCCCGGGCGCATCGCGCGCGCCCACCCGCCCGGCAGCGCCC